>JAPLGZ010000152.1 GCA_026389895.1 Chloroflexota bacterium
ACATCCCATTTATCTGGGTTTGTTCATTAGCCTACTTGGGTGGACATTGCCAGTTCCACCCAGTATGCTGGCGATGCCCCTGATCTATATTGGTTTTTGTCGCGCTGTCCGGCAGGAACGTGCCCATCTTGCCTCGCTTGAAGTGCGGCATCGGGGCATTGAAAGTTTCATGTGGCCCGACGAAGAATAGAGATCAACTTGCCAAGTTATTCTCTAGGGCCGCGCGCACAAGCACACGCATTTTCTTCTTGCGCCATTTAGGGTTACTCACTGCCACCTGGATTATGGCTTGGGTCCGAGAAGCTACGAAAATATGTAGACTGTGCTGATATCAAGCGATAGTCTTTGCGGGGCTGTTGCGCGACTTGCGGGCTGCTGCGAAGAAATGGTCATAAAAAAACTCCCTCAAAGTACTATGGCTAGTACCCTGAGGGAGTTCCCCTACTATCACTTCTATTTTTGGCTCCTCGGGTTGGACTCGAACCAACAACCCTTCGGTTAACAGCCGAATGCTCTGCCAATTGAGCTACCAAGGATTACTAATTTCTCTTCGGGAGTATACCGTCCATTGCCAGAAATGTCAAATTTGCTGCTTGAAAGTGAAACTTTGAATGTCTAAGAAAATGAGTTATAGATTGTGGCCTAATGGCCATGATCTATAACCCACTCCTATTCGATTGTCTCTACCCTAGATAATCGCGTAATTTACGGCTGCGTAACGGATGGCGCAATTTTCGTAGTGCCTTCGCTTCGATCTGACGCACGCGCTCACGAGTGACGTTGAATTCACGACCCACATCTTCTAAGGTGCGGGTGATGCCATCTTCTAGGCCAAAGCGCATGATCAATACGCGCCGTTCACGTTCATTTAAGCCATCGAGGATTTCGTTCATCTGCTCTTGAAGCAGGCGGCGACTGGCCGAATCAACCGGGCCAGGTACGCTTTCATCCTCAATAAAATCCCCCAACGAACTGTTTTCTTCTGTGCCAACCGGTGAAGACAAACTCAATGGTTCTTGGCTTAGCCGCTTGATCCGTTGTACTTTGGAGGCGGCGCGTTCCAAGCGTCGGTTTATTTCTGGTTCTAGATCGCTGTCGTTAAGCATCGATTTACGAACAGCCGTCACATCGTCTGGTTCTAGGAAGTCCATTTCCAGGGCGATCTCTTCAAAGGTTGGCTCACGGCCTAGCTCTTGTTGCAAGCGCCGTTGGATGCGGCTCTGGCGGTTGATTGTTTCCACCATATGCACGGGAATTCGAATGGTGCGGGCTTGGTCGGCAATTGCCCGGCTAATGGCTTGTCGAATCCACCAGGTGGCATACGTGCTAAACTTAAAGCCAAGTGTATGATCAAATTTGTCTACGGCACGTAGCAGGCCAAGATTGCCTTCCTGGATCAAATCGAGAAAATTAAGCCCACGCCCGATATAGCGCTTGGCAACGCTGACGACCAGGCGTAAGTTGCTATTGGCCAGGCGATCATGGGCGAGCTTGCCGGTAATAATCTTTTGCTCTAACTCGTCACGCTGATCAAGATCTGTGACATGATCGAGTTCGGCCTGAGCCTTGTTGCCATCTTCGATGCGTTGGGCGAGATCCAGTTCCTCTTCTGCGGTTAAGAGGGGATGGCGACCGATATCGCGCAGATACATTCTGACTGGGTCCAGGCTTTGACCGAGATCTGGTACATCGGCGATCAATTTCTCGATGGGGACGTACTTCTCTTTTTCGATCTCTTCTTCTAGCTTGGTGTCGCGCGGGATGCGCGGAATCGGCGCGGTATCTTCTTCCTCTTCATCATCCAGGATGTCAGCGAATACATCCTCCTGTGGCTTCTCGCCTAAGTTGATATACTGGTCCAATTCGCTCTCGGTAGAACTTGCGCTCCGCGCAAGAGGCGTGATCGGCTCACTATTCGGCTTATCGAGGGCGGTCCGTTGTTTCCTGATCATCAGTCTCCCTTGTCCGCAGCGGCGGATCAGAATATTTTCACACCGCGTTCACGGCGGTCCTTACGAAATAAGGTCTGGCTTAGCTCTTGGCGCGATTGTTGCAAGCGAGAGAGGTCGCGCAGATGTTGGTTGTTGATGTAGCCAAACTGTTTAGCGCCTAACAAGTCACCCTGATGGGCTGCGTCCTCTTCTAAAAATTTAATGTTCGTACTTTCAGCGCTCAGTCGTTGAATCCGAATCCGGATCAATGTTCGAATGACATCTTCCCGCAACTCATTTGGGCTACTTTGCGGTAATTGCGCATTAAAGATAATGAGTTGCGCTAATTTGCTGTGCAGATGGGGTGTTAGCGTCTCTTGGAAAAGTTCGATATCCCACTGCTCATCGCTGCTGACAAACTGTTTTAATGCCCGACAGATCTCCTGATTCTCGACATTTTGTAGATCATCTGCGCGCAGCGGTGAAATTTCTAATTGATCGGTCGCACCCGCTAACCAGACAATCAGATCTGGATCCCCCAATAACCGAGCTAGCAAATAATCCTCTTCATTCACCGCCGTGGCGGTGGCAACCGGTCGCCGTTCTAACGCACCAGATGAATTACCCGGTTTGGGTGGACCTTTCGTCGGCTGATCGGTTGCTTTGCGTTCTTTTTGGACAAAAGTAACGTGTTGTGTGCGAGCGGATGATTTGACCCGGCTATCAATAATTAGCTCGGCAATTTGCACGAGTTTACTCAGTTGTTGGACATAGTGCTGGCGTTCCGCTTCATCGCTTAGCTCGGCGATCAACGGGGTTAATTCGGCGACTGCCTGGCCTTTGCCGTGTGCAGTTGTCAGATCATACTGTTCGGCCACAATTTTAAAGTAAAAATCAACGAGCGGTTGGGCTTGGGCGACCAATTGTTGCCAGTGTTGCGGATCGTGCCGAACGACATCATCTGGATCCTGGCCTTCTGGCATGGCAATAATGGATAGATTAGCCCCTAAGCGCTCGGTTAATTCAACTCGACCACTGGTGGTAATCGTGGGTTTGGTCACCTTGACCAATGCCTGGCGGGCTTGATTCAGGCCACGAATGGTTGCTTGTTGACCGGCCGCATCGGCATCCAAGGCCAGAATAAAAGTATCGGTGTAACGATTTAACTGTTGTAATTGATCCGTGGTCAATGCGGTGCCCATGCAGGCCACAACATTGCTATAGCCAAATTGGTGGGCAGCAATGACATCCATGTACCCTTCTACGATCACGACCTTTTCCGCCGCACGAATCGCTTGATGGGCCAAATCCAAGCCATAAATCACACGTGACTTATGAAAGAGTGGTGTTTCTGACGTATTCAGATACTTAGGCTGACCTTCACCTAGAATGCGCCCGCCAAACCCTAATACGCGGCCTTGGCGATCCCGAATGGGAATCATCAGGCGGGCTCGGAAGGCATCATAGGTGCTGTTACGCTCTTCGTTGCGCTTTAATAAGCCAGCTACTAATTGTTGCTCTAAATTATAACCTTTTCCATCTAGAAAATCACGTAAGCTACTCCATTGATCAAGTGCATAGCCTAACTTAAAAAGTTCTTGTGTCCGGGCATCGATGCCGCGACGCTCTAAATAGTCACGCGCAACTTGAGCGGCAGGATGATGGCGCAGAATTTCTTGAAAATAAGTGGCCGCAACTTCGTTTATTTCGTATAGCTTTGTGCGCTGATCGGCGGATGGATCAACTTCATTTTCTTCCAGGTTGACGCCCGCTTCTTTGGCGAGCATTTGCAACGCTTCACGAAAATCTAAATTCTCTTTGCGCATGACAAAGTTGAAAGCATCGCCACCGACCGCACAGGCGCCAAAACAATGCCAGTTGCCGCTTTGCGGATAGACCACAAAACTGGGTGTGCGTTCGCTATGAAAAGGACAGTTGCCTTTGTAGATGCTCCCACTGCGCTTGAGCGGTGTATAGCGCGAGATGAGTTCGACAATGTCGATTCTTTGTTTCACTTCGTCGCTGACACTCATCCTCTAACTCCACAGTTGTTACACTTCGAAAAATAAATTAAATCCTCAAATTTGTTGGGATTATAACGTTTGTTATGACGAGTGTCAAAGGAAATAAGAAATACCTCTAGGGTTGGTCCGTTGCTGGCCGTGCGTGTTTGGTCGAGTTTGTAGGCCAGGTTTTAGTCTAAAATTAACTGCTGGGCAAGCGCGATTTCGGGATAAATACGTTCGCATTCGCGAAATAGATCAATCAATTGCATGGCTTTCATAAAATTGCCTTTTGTTTTGACACGGCCACTAAAGAAAGCTTGACTGGCACTTTCCGTCCCCATCCAAACCGCATGCAGCAGATCGGCCGCCAACGTTACTTCTAGATTGGCCTTGCCAGGACGCGGTCCATAAAATACTTCTAACGGGGGCTGGCGGCCATCTAATAAGATTTCGGCATTGGGTGTTGTGGTTATGATCCGAATGACAAGATTGCTGTGTGTGAAGGCCTCAATATTTTTAGGATTAGCGCTAACCCGATCAAAGACCAATTGCATCGTTGAATAGAATTGTTCTATTGAGTGAAAGATTGCCAAGATCCATTCCTTTCTGCTGTTGCCCTACGCTTTCTGTGATCGACTTTCTCTTGCAACAATCGCTTATCCTATCGACTTCGCTAGCGGTCCAGACTTAGAAATTAGGCCCACCTTGCGCCATCCTCCTGGGTTTAGCTCAGTGCAACTTCGCGATAGGGTTTCCTCGGCATAAACTTCGTATAGTATTGCTATATACTTTTAAACGATCAACAACAGTTTTTTCCTACTCTATTAATCGTTTAAAACACCCTCTTTCCTTCGCTGAGTTGGAAAAGAGATGATCATGACAGCGACCCACTAACTGGCTGGTTCGTGGCTATGTATACGCACTGAGCTGAAGAGGGAATACTTTGTCGAGAGAGTTTATTGATACAGCCTGCGAGGTGGCCTCTTTGCCTAGATGCAGGTGTAAATCTGATATAACCTAAACTCAAGCTTACCTGCGCTTATACATAGGAATACGTATTATACGTTTGCTTGATTGTAAAGTCACATTGGGTTACAGGGTGAATGGGGGGGATGCTTACTAATGGGTTAGATGGTAAAAACTGTGGCCAGGCGTTCGTGATGCGCCAAAGAATTTCTACCAGCTCTACCCTATCCATGATTAAGCAGATCTGGCAGAAATTCAAGCATGCGTGGTGGCCCAGGGAAGGGTTAGTAGGGATAACTGCTCATCTGCCTTACTATCACTGCTGCTCAATCGTTTGCGCAAGCGGTAGTTCACGACCGGCTGTCCAGGCGACTTTGAAAGCAGCTTCGCCCAAGGTTTCCTGAACAAGTTGCCTTATCGGGGCATAATCCATGCGGTCCGCCAGGTACATGGCAATGCCATATGCCTCGTATAACGCTTCGGCCGCGCCAAACAGTTTCGCCGCTCGTTCATAGTGGCCTTGGATGCCCGCCAAATAGGCCAGGCCATGCAGCGAGTAAGCCGTTCCGCTCGGCTCGCCGGTTGTTTGCGACAGCAACAATGCCTCTCGATATAAACTTTCTGCCTTCGGATAGTTACCTTGCCGGTATAGAATACGCGCTTGGCTTTGCAGGGCGATTGAGGTGGTGAAGATATCCTGTGTAATGCGTAAATGAACGAGACTTTCTGTACAAGCCTGGCTCGCCTTTTCCTGCTCGCCTCGCAAAAGCGCCAAGTGACTAATATGCAGCCAGGTTGGGCCAAGCCGCCGGGCATCCCCTAAGGCATAGACTAGCTTGAGGATCTCTGGTTCTAGTAGCGCCGCCTCTGCATACTGGCCGAGTTTGGTCAATAAAATCGATAAACTAAGCAGCAGATGCCACAAGATTGCTGGATCGCCATAATCCCGTTCGAGCCGCAATTGCTGCTCTAATAAAGCGTGTATCTTTTTGCTCTCCACCGGTGACATCGCCAGGTTAACCGCGCCGCCCAATACCATTACCCTGGCTGCACGGGTTGTTTTAGAAAGCATACTGATGTTTGCATCATCGTCTGTCTCGATTTTTTCTAACACGCCTTGCAGCCACCGCTGTGCTTCGCTATGCAAGCCAAGTGAAAACCAGAATTGTGATAACGCGCCGGCCAATGCCAATGCAATTGTTTGATCCCCCTGGCTCGATTGACTCCAGGTCAGCGCGGCATGAACATTGGTGTAATCGCGCTGGATGTCGCGCCGTAAGGGCACCCGTGTTGCCTCGGTTGGGTGGCGTCGCCAGTCCATCTGTTGGGCCATTTGCAAATAATACTCGGCATGTTTGCGCTGGAGTGTGCTGAATTGGTTGAGTGCAACCAGCCGCGTTATGCCGTATTCTCGGATCGTTTCCAACATGGTGAAACGAATGCGCGTCTGCTGCGTTTTTGGGTCAATTTCGCTTTCAGCTTGCAGCAGGCTTTGGCTTAGTAATGTTTCCAGATCATCTAAGCAAGCGCCACAGACGGCTTCTGCGGCATCAAGCGTGCAACCACCTACGAAGATGCTCAAACGGGCAAACAATTCCTGTTCAGCCGGCGCCAACAAATTATAACTCCAGTCGATTGTCCCTGCGAGTGTCTGATGGCGCTCCGCTAGATCGCGTGCCCCTTTGGTGAGCAACGCCAGACGGCCCGCACCAAAGTAAGCTGGCTGGTTTTGCGTTTTGCCTTCTCCCGGGCTAGTCGTCATCCGCTGCAACATGAGTTCTGGCGATAACAGACGGCCGCGCGCCGCGGCTAATTCAATCGCCAGTGGCAAACCGTCCAGTTGGACACAAAGCTCAGCCACCGCCTTTGCATTATCGGCTGTCAGGGTGAAATTTGCTTTCACGGCCTGCACCCGCATGACAAACAACGCCACAGCCGGGGTTTTGGCTAATTCGGTGAGCATAGGTAAATTTTTAAGATCAGGCAAACTAAGCGGTGTTACAGCATACCCATGTTCACTGCTCAGGTGTAAAGCCGCTCGGCTAGTGACAAGAATTTTCAAGCGTGGCGCGTTTGCCAGCAACTCGGCCAGCAAGGCTGCCGCTGGCAGAACGTGCTCAAAATTATCCAACACCAACAAGAATGACTTGTGTTTTAGAAAAGCCAGCAGGCATTGTGCTGATGTCTGATTGGCGAGTAACTTTGCCCCAATGGCACTGATGATCGTGTGACCCACCAGATTGGGATCATGAACCGAGACCAATGAGACATACCCGACCTTATCGGCAATGTTTGATTCTCGCCGATGGGCTAAGGAGGCCAGCACTTGAAGCGCCAGGCGCGTCTTACCCACGCCAGGGGGACCGAGCAAGGTGACTAAACGTACGGCAGGTCGCTCAAGCATCGCACAAACGGCAACTACATCTGTGTTTCGACCAATCAGTTCGGTGGCGGCCCGAGGCAAAACTAAGGAAGAAGCTCGCTTTGGTTCTTCTATGACCGGAGTCTGCTCTGGTTCGTTAATGACCAATTGCAAGAAGAGATCTCGCTCTCGCAAAGAGAGTTTAAGTCCATTAGCCAAGAGTTTTGCAATTTGGATTGATGGTCGCCGTAGACCTTTCTCAATTTTACGAATGGTGCTGACGGAGCAATGCGCTTGGCGGGCCAATTCTATCTGGGTCAGGCCAAGCCCTTTCCGTTTTTGGCGTACCCACTGGTCAAAAGGGCGAGGAAAAGCATTCATATTGTGTCACTTTTGTGTCAATACTGTGACGATTTCTAGAGAAAACATGTGATAGCATAATTAATGCGATAAAATCATTCAGCGATATGGCCTAAAGTAGTAAACGATGGCGCTTGCAGGGAAAATTCGTAGAGTCATAGTAGCATAAAACACTTTATTTGCATTAGCAAATATATGAAGTTCGCCGATGGTTGTCTTGCTTTTCAAGTTTGATAGCTGAGTAGCCGATTAGAAGTCAAGTTTCTATCGCTTTCTTGGTTGTTAAAATTGCAATAATAATGAGCGTAGGCTTGAAAAGACAAAGTGCGTTTTGAAGAGTCCCCCGGCTTCAAAACGCACTTTGTATGTTGTGGAAAACAGGCTTGTTCGATCAATTGTAATAAGATTGTAAGCGCTAGGTCGGGCAATTTCTGATATACTGCTGAGCACGTCGCTTAGTAGTTTGAATAGGAGGTGCTTAACGCCATAATTAACTCAGGGAAGAGAGCGCATGGCCCGCCACTAGAGACAGTTCATCTGAGCCAGATCGATGACTGTGTTCGGCGGGTGACGAGGAAGGGGTTCCTGGTGTTTCACCTATCACCAGGCTAACCGCAGCAGTTGTACTCCAACAATTCTGCTGCGCGAAGATCGATTGATCAGCGGATGCCCCTGGGTCGCTTCCACCGGCCCAACCGGAATTGATTTCCGGTAAATCTTTCCCCTAGCACACACAAAGCAAACGCTTAAAAGCACCGGGCAACCAGTGACACAGAGGCGTTAAGCCGTGGAAAACAGCAACCGTAATCAGCCATTTGTTATTGGCGTACGCTGGATTGGATGGCGCGTATTGATCGGGGTTCATCTCCCTTCGTATGTTGTTGGCCCGCCCGCATATGCCCGTCTTTTTGCTGTTACCTAGCTGTCCCATCTCCTATACACAAACAAATAGGGTGCTGCCGTATTAACAGGTAAAGCCCGTTTATGTCATTCGCATCGAATGGCTTATGACGGCGTGCCTGTTGCTTCGTTGGCGCTACAATTATCCAAACTCAAGGAGCATTTTCCATGTGTGGAATTGTTGGTTACATTGGCGCGCAATCCGCTGCGTCGGTTGTTTTGCATGGTTTACGTCAGTTAGAATATCGGGGGTATGATTCAGCCGGGATGGCGGTGATTAACTCTGATGGCGCGTTGCATGTGCGGCGTGAGGCTGGTAAATTAATCAATTTGGCTCAGTTATTGGATCAGGAGCCGCTTCAGGGCCAGGTGGGGGTCGGGCACACGCGCTGGGCAACCCACGGTCCGCCTTGCCAGCGCAACGCCCATCCTCATCGCAGTGTTGACGGTAAGTTGGTGGTGGTGCAGAATGGAATTGTCGAAAATTTTACAGAATTGCGGCAGCAACTTCAGCTTGATGGCTACACATTTCACAGTGATACAGACACGGAAGTGATTGTGCATCTGATCCACCGCTATTATCACAACGGTAGTGCTGGCAATCTGGTGAATGCCGTGCAGCGTACGCTGCATGATCTAAAAGGACCAAGCGCCATTGTTGTGCTTAGCCAAGATGCTCCGGATCAGTTGATCGCGGCCCGGCTGGGTAATGCCGGTGGGGTTGCGATTGGCCAAGGCGAAGGCGAAATGTTTATCGCCAGTGATATTCCGGCGATTCTGCGTCACACGCGCCAGATTACCTTTCTAGAGAATCGCCAGATGGCGGTGATCACGGCGCAAGGCGCGCACTACATGGATCTGGAAGGCAGCCCGCTCGCCAAGCAGTCGATTCAAATCGAATGGAATCCCCTTGCTGCAGAAAAGGGCGAATTTCGCCACTTTATGCAAAAAGAGATCTATGAGCAAGGCCGTAGTCTAACCGATACGTTGCGAGGACGGCTAGACTTTCAGCAACAACGCGTGATGCTTGATTCGTTGAACTTGACGGATGACCAATTACGCACCCTGGATAAGGTGACGATCGTCGCCTGTGGTACAAGTTATTATGCTGGTTTAGTGGGCAAATATCTGATCGAACAAGTGGCGCGGCTGCCCGTCGAGGTCGATTATGCCAGCGAATTTCGCTATCGGCAGCCGGTGGTCAAACCCAGCCATTTAGTGGTGGCTATTACCCAGAGCGGCGAAACGGTCGACACGCTGGCCGCTTTGGAAGAAGCACGGGCCCACGGCGCATTGACGGTGGCCATTGTCAACGCGGTGGGTAGCCAGGCCGCGCGTGTTTGCGACGGTCTAATCTACATGCAGGCTGGCCCAGAAATCGGCGTGGCCAGCACTAAGGCGTTTACGGCATCGGTGACCGACCTCTTTTTGTTGGCCATTTATCTTGGCCAGGCCCGTGGTACGCTGGATGATGCCCGGCGCGCCGAACTCATTCAGGCGGTGGCCGCGTTACCAGGGCTGGCCGGTGAATTGTTAGAAAATGCTTGGCAGGGCAACCTTTATAAAGATCTCGCCGAACGTTTTTATCAATACCGCAACTTCTTATATCTAGGCCGTGGTATCAATTTCCCCATTGCCCTGGAAGGCGCACTCAAACTTAAGGAGATTAGCTACATTCATGCCGAGGGGTATGCGGCTGGTGAAATGAAACATGGTCCAATTGCGCTCATTGATCAGGAGATGCCTACGCTGGTAATTGCGCCCAGAGACAGTGTTTATGGCAAGATGATCAGCCAGATCGAGCAAGTGAAAGCGCGGGGTGGGTTGGTATTGGCCGTTGCGCACGCTGCCGATGAAACGATCAAGGCCAAAGCTGATGTTGTCTTACCCATCCCCATAAGCCACGAACTATTGACCCCCATTTTGGCGGTCATGCCGCTGCAAATTTTAGCCTACGAGATCGCCCTCCGGCGCGGTGTAGATGTGGATCAACCACGCAATTTGGCGAAAAGTGTGACTGTGGAATAGCACGGCCAGTAAAACAGTAAGGAGCATAGAATTGTGGGCTTATCCACGCTTTTTTTTGCTATCCTTACTGTTTTTCTATCTACTCCTTACACTGGCGCTACTCGCTTTCGATAACGGTGAGCGCGGCTTTCATCCAACCTAACGCATAGGCCATCCCCGCATGCCAGGGCGCGGCACATTCTAGCAACGGCGTGTGATCGGGAATGATCACACCATCAAAGCCGTTTTTATGCAGAATACGTAAGGCGCGCAGCATATCGGTGTCGCCGTCATCGACAAACATTTCGTGATAATTGGGCGCTTTGCCCTGCACATTACGCAAATGCACATAGGCGAGGCGTTCGGCCTGGCTGTAGCGATCAATCGCCGCGTAAACATCGCCACCCGGCATTTCCGAAATTGTACCAATACAAAATTCAAGCGTATTACTCGGGCTGGGATTGAGGTCAATTACCCGTTGAAAGTGGTCGGGATGGTAGACCAGCCGCGCGGTGTCGCGCAAGGTGGGGAGTGGCGGATCATCTGGATGGAGCGCCAACTTAACCCCGGCCTCCTCGGCGACGGGCACCATCTCATCGAGAAAAGCCGCATAGCGTTGCCAGATCTGCTCGGCTGTGACAACACCGACTGTCCCTTGTGGATCATCTGGGTTAAAGCGGTCGGGGTCGTAGACCATGTTCCAAACCATGCCCGCAGGGATAGGCGTTTGCGGTGGATTTTCGAACCCTACCGAATGCGCCCCGCCGCGTGAATAAGGCCCTTCTGTGCGACCCCACACGCCAGCCAGTGTAAAACAGTAACCCATTGTATGGATCCCGGCGCGGCCCATGTCGCGGATGATCTGTTTGAGGTGGGCCATCTGCTCCGCCCGCTGGGGCCCGTCGAGCAGCACATCATACCAGTGCGCCGGGGCGAAATTTTCCAATGCCTCTAGCACTAGACCTTCTGCATTCACCCGCTCTTTCAGATCGCGTAAACCTTCATAGGTCCAGATCGGATCATCTGCTTCCGAAATACCAAAGCCAGCCTGCGCATTATCCGAAGTGATGATCTTCGCATCGCCACGGGTAAAATGACCTGGCAGATGGGCAACAATATGGGTGGCGCCAGCCTGTTTGGCAAAGCGAAAATTTTCGGGCGTTAAGAGCGCACGGTAAAGCCCAAGTCCCAATTTCATAAAACTCTCCTTCTCAATTCAATCGTAATTATGCCTGTTAAAGAGTCCAGTTCAGCTTAAATAAGCTCTTTTAGACGCAATCGTACATTTTACATGCAAAGCGTTAAATTGTTGAGGTTGGCGTCTAATTAGTGTTGATTTGATGAATTTATTAAATATTTTTTCTGGGAATAATCTACAATAATTTCTAATTTGTAAGTTGCGTACCCGGTTTACTTGCAGTTCCTCCGCAATTGCGTTACCATAGGCCACTTGAAATTGCTATTCCCTTTTGCAACAGGAGGTCTACAGACCGTGGAACGACAATATCCACCTGGGTGGATTGTAGGAATTTTGTTGTTAACTTCAACGCTGATCTTTGGCTGTAGCGGTTCGCGCTCCGCACCCACACGCACCCCAGTTTCAACCTGGACGCCAACACCCGCTGGTCAAGTCGCACAAAATGAGACCCCTGTCGCTGGGCAGACGCCCACCGTCGATCCTGCCTTATCGATCCCGCCAACGTTGGTGCCCACTTCTACTTCAACGCCAGCCCCAGCAACGCCAACATCGCCGCCAACCGATACACCAACCATTACACCTACACCAGTTGCAACTGACACACCAACCGAAACGCCTGTCCCTTCGCCGACACCGACCATCGCCTATGCCTTTCAGTTGGAAGCTGCCGAAAAATTCCCGACCGAGTCACTGGCCGCGAATGTTGTCCGTATTTATCTATATGTCTATTCACCGACCGAACTTGGTTTGGCAGGATACAGTTTAAATGTGGTGCACAATGGCACCCCGCTGACCGTCGACGAAATATCTGTCGCTGGCTTGCCCGAGCAAACCCGCACTGAACCCAGCCCTTATACACGGTTTACGAATATGAATGTCCTGTTTGTGGAGCCGCAGACAGGAACGTGGGAGGTGCAGTTGGTGGATCAAAAGCGCGCCCCAGTAGGGCCAGCGGCCAAATTTGAGTTGACGGCTGATGAAAGGACTCGCGAACTCTACGTGCGCTATAAGCAGAAATGAGTGAAGAGATCATCGTCAACTGATGATTCCCATTTGAACTGAATGCCCATGTAAAAGGCCCCAGCAGAGCGTTTCAATAACGCTTGCTGGGGCCTTTTGTATAAGCTAATGGCGGATTAATAAACCTCTGATGATGGTCACATGTTGACCAATCTTAGAACTGTAAAATCCAGCGGCCAGATTCGTCTGGGTCGGGCACAAATGTGATCCACATAATGCGTGATTTCTGGTCATCTAGAAAGAATTCTGCGTTGCCAGCCAGACCATGCCAAGGGCTACTCGCGCTGAATGCCACCTGTCCAGGGTGAACAAGAATATTAATGCCTTGCCCTGGTTGCAGATCAAATTCACTGGGGCCGTTCTCAATGCGATAAACTTGATCCAACGTGAAGCGGATCTGCTGGTCGAAACCGTTATTGATGACCAGCAGCGCTTGGCCAGGACCAACGCTCGGCGCGGCTACGGTTGGGGTGACAGGGGTCTGCTCCGTAGCTGTAATCGTTTGATCACCGCCTGTCGTTGCTGTTCCGCCACTGTTGTCTGAAGGCGCTGCCGCCAGCGGTTCTGGCGTTGGCTCAAGCCGGCCGTCGGTGACCTGCCCAATGGCCAAAGCGGCAATATCGCCATCGCATTCCATAAAACCAGGGCTAGCCGTCATCCAGCCACCTGGCGCCACCTTGTTATCAACCGCCACCCATTGCTGGGTTTCGTCACGCCCGATGACAGCAACGCTACCTGGCTCCTGACCATTGCTAGAAACTTTGCCAATAATCTGATATTGGAGGCCCGGACCACTGCGAATGTTAATGGTTGGCACTTGCAAGTGGCAGGTGATTGCCCCGGCGGTTGCGGATAGAGGTGTGGTTTCAGTCGTTTCGGTTGATGCCGATGGCTCAGCTCCCGCCGGGGATTCGGGCGTTTGGGTAACGGCCTGGCCATCTGGCGCAAGAATTGATTGTAACTCTAGGCTATTGACCACCGTATTCGGCGCCTGACCCGGCGAGGACTCTGCGATTAAGGCATAATAATAACCGGGTTCGACATTGCGCGGTGACCATTCACAAACACTTTTTTCGCCAACACTCAAACAATTCCGCAGGTGCAAGAGAATAACCGGCGAGTCTTGCGTGGTGGTAAACTCTTGGACGGCGGACGGCGGCACTTCGTAGATGGTGTTGTCGTAAAAAAGTGTTTCGCGCTTACCTGTACGGTTTTGTACCCAAATTCGGTCAGCGGGTGGGGTACCTGCTTGGCGCAAAGAAATACTGACCGTTTTACCGGTGTCGGTGCCCGTAACAATTTCGTAAAAACCGTCTTTATCCAACAAATAAGGATCCCAAAAACAGTCTTTGCTTTCCGGTGTATCGGCATCACAATTATATAAATTGAGCACAGCTGTCGCGCGCGGTAAGGTGAGCCCTAACGAACGCAGCGGCTCCAAATTATAGGTTGCGCCTTCGACAAAAAAGCGAATTTTGGCTTCTGTGCGATTGGCGATCACCGTGCCTGTGATGGCGCCAGTATAGGCCGCGTCTGCATCTGGCGTCGGGGCCGGTGTAGCTGGTAGGGTTGCTGTGGGCGCAGCCAACGGCGTCGATGATGCCGTTACAACGGGCGTAGCTGTAATCGGCGCGGTGCCGGTCACTTGATTCGATGCTGTAGCAGGCACTGGCTTTACGGCTGGTGTCGTGACAATCATCTGGGCCGTAATTGGCTTTAGGCGTGTAATGCCCGTGGTCGCCGTAATTGTGGCTGTGGTCGGCGTCAGCGAAACGCTGGTTGCTTTAGGAGCCGTTATGGTGGTTTGCCCCGCGCTCGCAACGGTAGGCGTCACGGTTGGTACTGCACGCAGCGCGCTGTTGACATGCTGAAGCCCGCCTTGCTGCGTTGCTACAATTGTGTTGCTCGCCAGCGCCCATCCTGTTTTGGCTGATAGGCCGGCCAAGACGGCAATGACGAGTGAGATGAAGATTCGTTGCATTTTTTTCTCTGTATTCATACGCTCGTAAAATCTAGACGATATTAACTTTGGTTGCAAGCCGCTATCGTTTACACCTTGACTTGACGATCTGCTTTTTAGAGATTGCCCCCACTTGATATGCGGTTATTGGGGATGCTCTGGTGTAGCGCAAACTTGGTTGTCGCTTACACCAAGCACAAAATCTCTAAAATATTACTACACATTACAAGTATATGCTAAGCCGTAAGGCCTACAGCATAGCTACACAGATAGTACGTTTTGTAAGTGTCGATTGTTCCTTCGGGGGCGTCGTATGCCAAAAGAAAGGCGCAGGGACAATGGCCCCTGCGCCCAAATTCTATCAAAGTGTCTAAACTATTTGGTCTCGCGGTAGACTACATGTTTGCGCATAACCGGATCAAATCTGCGCAATTCCATCCGATTGGGATCGTTACGGCGATTCTTCTGGGTGAGATACACATGTGAACTTTCGGTGCTGCGCATTTTTACCAGAACGCGTGGGCCTTTCTTAGCCATTTCTTACACTCCTTAGTTACTCATTAATTCCAATATTTCACGTAAGTATAGCTGAATGTGCGCATTTAAGCAAATATCAACCCTTATTAGCAGGAAGAGCTTAGGATAGATAGCGACCGACGAGCAAATTTAACTTTTCGATCACCGCTGGCGGAATGGCGTTTTTGTTGGTAATAATCGCATCGCGCAGCGCTTGACTCTGGGGGGATGGTCCAACATCCGCTAATCGCTGAATCGCATTCGCAACCGCTTGTTTGGCTACATCTGCATTGTGCAAAAGCGTGCGGATCACTCGCTCGACTGAGACGGCTTCTTCACTTTCGTGCCAAACGTCATAATCAGTGACGTGGGCCATCACGGCATAACTCATCTCCGCCTCACGCGCTAATTGGGCTTCTGGTGTTGTCGTCATGCCGATAATATCCATGCCCCAACTGCGGAAAACTTGACTCTCGGCTTTCGTGCTAAAGCGTGGGCCCTCGATTGTGACAAAGTTGCCACCTTTGTGTACGGTATTGCCGGTTGCTTGCACCGCCTGATAGCAGATCTCGTTGAGAAAGGAACAAAATGGTTCTGCCACCCCAATATGCACCACCAGACCCTCTGTCCCCACGCTCGGATCATCAAAAAAACTGAGTGCTCGTTGGCAAGTCCGGTCAAAAAGTTGATCAGGAATGACAATGTGGCCAGGCGCGTATTTTTCCTGCAAACTCCCACACGCGCTGACCCCAATTAGATACTCGACACCCAACATTTTGAACCCATAGATATTGGCGCGTTGATTCAGCCGGGTTGGGCTGATGCGATGGCCGCGCCCGTGGCGCGCCAGAAATGCCACGCGTTGGTTATGCAAAGTGCCTACAATGTAACTGTCGGAAGGTGTGCCAAAGGGGGTCTCTAACACGATTTCTTCTACATTTTGTAGGGCTTCCATCTGGTAGACGCCGCTACCACCGATCACGCCAAAGCGGATTTTTTCAGTCATTATTGGCTACTCCTTTGGGGATAATACTTAGATAAGGGCGCAAAGAAAATTTGCGTGATTTGTAGATGATTTTTACACTAGGTCAGCCTGGTAGGTGGCCCGATTGGATGTCACACAATCGTGGGTTCTGTTGATCGCGACCAGACAGAATTGGCTCGACAACGCCCCAGGCCACACCCAGCGTTGGATCATTCCAGGCGACGCCAAATTCGTCGCTGCCGTTATAATATTGATCGACAAGATAGGTCACTGTTGCATCCGTCAACGTCAAAAAACCATGGGCAACGCCAACCGGAATAAAAACGCCCATCTGATTATGATCGCCAATTTCGATCACCTGGCTGGCGCCATAGGTTGGCGATGATGCGCGCAAATCGGCCAGACCAACCCGAATGCGGCCAGTGGGAACATGCCAATAATCAACTTGCTGAAAGTGATAGTGGAGGCCACGCAAGACGCCAGCTTTACTGTCGCTACGATTGTTCTGGAAAATTTCCCACGTACGTTCAGGAAACCAATCCTTGCGAAACGTCTCCATAAAGCGGCCTCGTTCATCGCCAAAAATTTTGAGTTTGGTAAATTTAACACCGGCAATGCGCTCTGATTCAATAATTTCGGTCATGGTTCCAGATTCCTATACCTGTTTGGTCCGTCTGCTCTGCATACAGCTTGTAATAGCACCCACCATTACTCGTCACTTTTGGCGAAGTGACAATGGATCTTTGGATGGAAATATTCCGAAAACTCAAGGGTTTTTAGTATAACACAAACCGATAAACCTTTTCTTATTTATTCGTTACCTAGGTGGCTTTTAGGATGAATAAAGCGTATGTGAGTGTTTTATACAAACCTTAAATTAATCGACGCCAACCGTTTATTTAATCATGCTATGCTCTCTAACGTTTGTTCACTCGTAGAAGTGGATCGCGCCGGCGTGTACATGACGCTAGATGAATTCACCGGCTTGATTGATGACCTAATATAATATAAAATTTCATAAGCAATTTTTATTGCATCGACTAGGAAATAGTGTTATATACGAAGTGCTTCTATAATTAATTCCCACTAATATTTGAGATTTACCTGAGAAAGTAGATCGTGGTTTTTTTTTGTTGTTACGCAATTTTGTTTGAAACAGTAAGTGTTTTGTAACGCCTGCATCCCTGTTTTTGCACTACAATTTGTACTTGAAGGCTAGATGTTCAATTCAGCGTTTTTGATAAAAGCATCTACATTTGTACCGTCGATTTATACAAAGGCCCTGTACAATAGCCAGAAAACCTCATAATATTAAGCTTGGCATACTTACATTGCCATATTTAATTTGTATGACGACCGCAATCGAGTGATAGGGGTGAATGCCACCCGCTATGTGCAAAGGGATTAAGTGAGTTGATGAATTTAATGGACGATATATTTATACACCCTACCTCGCTCGTCGAGACGCAGCAGATTGGCCGTGGCACCCGAATTTGGGCCTTTACCCATATTGTGAAAGGCGCCAGAATCGGCCGTTGGTGCAATATTGGCGACCATTGTGTGATTGAAGTGGGCGTTAAGATTGCTGATAATGTTGTCATTAAGCATGGGAATAAGATCTGGGAAGGTGTCACCTTAGAGAATGGTGGCTTTGTGGGGCCAAGTAAATTTTCTGCAACAACAACGCCGCCCAAGCCACGCTGCATTACGCAAACCAAAGCAAATTACAATACCCGCCAATGGCTGGTTACGACACGTATTCACGAGGGCGCGACCATAGGCGCTGGTGCTATGATCGTTGCCGGCACTGTGATCGGCGAATTCTCAGTGGTAAGCGCTGGCGCAGTTGTTATCCATAACGTGCCACCCCATGCCTTGGTTTCGGGTAATCCAGGCCATATTCAAGGCTGGGTCTGCCAGTGTGGAAAACTATTGAAGTTTCATAATCAATTCGCCCGGTGTTCCTCCTGTGATGTCAGCTATACCAAATCTAATAATCGGATTAAGGTTGCTACTTTTTGAACCTTAGAAAATGGTGACAGTAATATTTCCCCACTAGACTCTCCGTGCGGCTCATCAAAACCCCTTCCAGGCAGGATGCAACCATTGGTTATCTGGAAATGATCATGTAACTAGTTGCGAAGTTGGCGCTTTCACATGCCTCGGTGTATACTCTACCTTAATTATTCCTTTAGTCCATTTGCTTTGGCCTGAATAGGACCAAAGTACTAGTGTCAAAAAAAATATAATGTGCTAAAATAGTGTCAAGTGCCGATGGCTACCGTCCCACATTGGCCTATTCATCTGGATTAACTAGACCGCACAAAATTAAAAGGATTAAAAGAGGGAGCCCCATGAGTGTCTATAGCTTGATTTTGGTCGTAGTCTTTGGGATTAGCTTATTTTCGGCGGTATTAATCATTGCGGCCTGTGTCACTTCAAGCCGCTCACAACAGGTGATTATGCGCAACAGCGCCAGGTTTGCGGCAGACAAAAGTTTCGAGGCTCTAGCTTCCGATTACCGTAAGCAGCCAATGACGAATGGTAACACATTGACTTCTAGTCGTTAATTACATTGAATATAAAATTTACCCGGCGGTATATGTTAATGCAGTAGCAAGCTGTGGTTTAGTTGTTCCCTTTGTAGGCATTATTGGTCCACCTAATTTTATCCTGTTATAAACAGAGCCC
>JAPLGZ010000243.1 GCA_026389895.1 Chloroflexota bacterium
GTGGGCATCACGTGACTGGGGCCAGCCACATAATCGCCCAATACTTCAAAACTGCGTTCACCCAGGAAGACCCCACCGGCATTTTGCACCGCGCCCAAATGTTGCCACGGGTCTTGGACCAGCAGACAGAGATGCTCGGGGGCATAGGCGTTGCACAAGGCCAGCGATTGCGCCAGATTCTCGGTCACCACGATGCCACTGCCGCGGCTTAGCGAGCCGGCAATCACCTCGGAACGGCCCAATTCTTCCAATTGGGACATCACGGCGGCCTGCACTTTTTCGGCCATGCTACGGCTGTGGGTCAAGAGAATGGCGCTTGCTAATACGTCATGCTCCGCCTGCGCCAGCAGATCCGCGGCGGCAAATTGGGGATCAGCGCTGTCGTCGGCGATCACGACGGTTTCGGTGGGGCCAGGTAGCCCATCAATGCCCACAATGCCGAAGACTTGACGTTTGGCCAGTGTCGTAAAAAGACTGCCAGGGCCACAAATTTTGTCCACGGCTTTAACACTTTCGGTGCCAAAAGCCAGCGCACCCACCGCCTGGGCGCCACCGGCGACATAGACCACATGCACGCCGGCAATGTCGGCGGCGACGAGAATGGCTGGATTGGGCAGCCCAGTGGCCCGTTGTGGCGGCGTAATAATGGCCACGTGCGGCACCCCCGCCACACGGGCCGGAATTGCCGTCATCAGGCAAGAACTGGGCAGCGGTGCACTGCCACCGGGAATATAAATGCCAATGCGCTGGATCGGGCGCACAAGCTGCCCCAGCGTCCCTTCCGCGTCGTTGTGGATCCAACTCAACGCCGGTTGGCGGCGGTGGAAACTTTCGATGCGCTGGGCGGCCAGTTTTAAAGCGGCTACCGTGGCGGCATCAACCTGTTGATAAGCCGCTTCAATCTGATCCGGCGTGATCACAAGCGTAACTGGATTCACGCGGTCGAGTCGCTGTGTCCATTCGATCAAGGCGGCGTCACCGCGCTGGCGTACATCGGCCAGGATGCGGCGCACCACTTCATCGGGTGTCAGGCGTTCGCCAAAGATGGCGGCAATGCCATCCGCTAGTAGATCGGGCACGGCAATTTCGTCCCAGGCCGGTCGGCGCAGAATGGTGTTTTGGGCTGTTTGTACATCGAAAATCCGCATGAGCTCGGTCATAGAATCCTTTATATTTAGGGGTCGCCACAATCGCGCGTGAACCCGCAAACTTGACAGATAATTTTACAGTGACGCTTGACGACCGGACCATTACACATCCAACAATAGGTGTCATCCACCGGTTGATAAACCGGCTGAAAGGCTGGTTTCGATGGACTGCTGGACGCTTGCGCGATCTGTTTGGCCTGGGTTTGAGTGGCGTCGCTGACAGTGCCTTCCGCTGTGTAAAAGACGACACTGTGTTCTTGCAACGCGCCATCTTTATAAATAAACTGGCCGGAAAAAAAGCGTTCTTGATCGAGCCATTGCAGAAAAATTTTGTCGCCTGCCCACAAATTCAGATCGAGCAATTTGTCGTCATCGATCCACCGTAAGACACCCTCTTCCGAGTCGATCAAGTTGCCGGTAAATTCCTGGGCGACAAAGAGAAAGACATACCAGTCTTCTTCCGCGCTAAAGGCAGGAAAGGTTAATATGCCTCGCCAGCGCGGTTTGGTCAGTTTGAGACCACTTTCCTCTTCGATCTCGCGGATGACACACTGTTCTGGGGTTTCACCAGGCAACAGCTTGCCACCCAGGCCATTCCATTTGCCCGCGTGCATATCTGCTGGTTTTTTGATGCGGTGCAGCATCAGGGTGCGGCCATTGGCTTTGACATAGCAGAGGGTGGCGAGTTTCATGATGGGATGGCGGCTTGCTGGGTTGGTGCTTTAAAAAGCGGCGAGTTCTTTCGCCATCTGCACAATCTTCGCCGCATTCGGCCGGTAGGCATCCTCTAGCGGTGGACTGAAAGGGATTGGGGTGTCCAGCCCGCCCAGGCGTCGGATTGGTGCATCGAGCCATTCAAACGCTTGATCAGAGATGATCGCCGCAACCTCCGCGCCCACCCCCACCAGGCGATTGGCGGAATGAACGATCAGCACCTTGCCGGTCTTGCGCGCCGTGGTCAAAATGGCCTCGGTGTCTAAGGGCTTGAGGGTGCGCAGATCGAGCACTTCAACGTCGATATCTTCCACCGCCAATTGTTCGGCCGCGGTCAATGCTTCACGCACTTGGGCGCCATAGGTGATGATCGAAAGATCGTTGCCTGTGCGCGCCAGGTTGGCCTGGCCAATCGGCACCACATAATCACCGGGCGGCACATACCCTTTTTCTGAGCGATAGAGCGGCTTGCTTTCAAAATAGATGACGGGATTGTCGTCGCGAATCGCGGCCAGGAGCAGCCCTTTGGCATCGGCTGGTGTCGCCGGCGCCACAACTTTTAGCCCTGGTGTGTGGACAAACCAAGCCTCTGGGTTCTGGCTATGAAAGGGGCCAGAGCGCAGCCCGCCGTCGCTTGGCGCGCGAATCACCCACGGCACGGCCGCGCCCCAACGATAATGATTGGTTGCCGCAAATTGGACAATACTATCAAAGGCGGTCGAGATAAAATCGGCAAATTGCATCTCGATCACAGGGCGCAATCCCATCAGCGCCATGCCGGTGGCCGCGCCCACAAAGCCCAATTCGGCCATTGGCATGTTGAGCACCCGTTTTTCGCCAAACTCGTCCGTAAAACCTTTGGTGACTTTAAACGCACCCCCAAACGTGCCGCCGATGTCTTCGCCCATGACAAAGACATTTGGATCACGCCGCATTTCTTCACGGAGTGCTTCGCTGATCGCGGCAATGTAGGTCAGTTCGCGCGTTGTATCAGCAATCTGTTCTGGGTCGGCAAATCCAAAATTATTGGGTAATTGACTCATAATCGTTTCTATGGCTAGTTTGTGTTCGTAGCGCAATTTTTAAGATATTTTACTATAGAAATTCATTGGTGGTAACGCAACCCTGCCCTAACCAAGAGCGGGCGAGGGGAGGGGCTACTCCGCATATACACCCTGTTCAACGGTCGCGGGATCCGGCAAGGGTGCTTTCTCTGCATACTCAATGGCATCGGTAACTTCGATTTCACAACGGTGCTTGATTTCGTCAAGCTCTTCTTGATCAGTCAAGCCCTGCGCCAGCAATTGTTGCTCAAATAAGATGACCGGATTCTTCCGTTCCCACTCGGCCAACAATTCGCGCGGCACATATTCCGCACCATCGTGAATGGCGTGGCCCATCATGCGCATGGTCTTGGCCTCAATCAAGGTCGGACCGCCACCGGCGCGGGCTCGTTCCACCGCCTCCTTGGTGACGGCATAGACCGCCTCAACATCGTTGCCTTCGACGATGTTGCCAGGAATCCCGTAACCAGCGGCACGCGTGGCAATATCCGGGATCTTCATCTGTTGGACTAACGGGGTTGAGTAGGCATATTGGTTGTTTTCAACAATTAACACAAGCGGGGCATTAAAGACGGCGGCCATGTTTAATGTTTCATGAAAAAGCCCGGCACTGGTTGAGCCATCGCCAATGTAAGTCATGGCGACGCGTGGTTCATTGCGATAGACAAAACTCATCGCCACACCCAGCGCCACAGGCACGGTTTGCGGCAGGTGGCTGATAAATCCCACCAAGTTTAAACTCATATCGCCAGAACCATGCATATTGGCATCGCGCCCCGCATTGGTGCCGGTGGCTCGGCCTAGCAAATTCGAAAAGACGCGCCGCAGGGTCAATCCCCGCAATAAATAGCAACCCAGATCGCGATGCAGGGGAGCAACCACATCTTCCGGCGCCAAGGCATAGCCGGTGCCAACGCTGATTGCTTCGTGGCCACGCTCGCTGAACATACCCCCAACGCCCCGGCCTTGCTTCCAATAGGCCACGGCAATATCGTCGAACGTGCGCGTCAACCGCATCCAATAATAAATTTCCAGTTTTTGGTCTCTGGTTAATGAATAGTTTGACATGGTCCGCTGGATATAATTTGTTTGATTTTAGCTGGATGAAAGTAAATAGTGAACAGTTAAAAGAACTTCATTTCTTTTGGCTGATAACTTGGTAAGCCAGACTTAAAATCTGTCTGACCACTGCCTCGGGCGAGAGACTAGAGGTATCAATCACAATGGCATCGTCTGCGGGATGCAACGGTGAAACCTCACGATGGCTGTCCAGATCATCGCGCTGTAGAATTGCCTTTAGAACCGTATTGAGCTCAGCGTTTTTGCCCTGCTCGCGCATCTCTTCATAACGTCGCCTGGCTCGTTCATTGCTGGTGGCATCCAGATAAATTTTCCAAGGTGCTTCAGGTACAACAACGGTGCCAATGTCACGCCCAGCCATAACAATGCCATCTTTTTCGGCCTGGCCGCTCCCGTAATATTGACTCAGATGGCGCTGCTTGCCACTCAACGTTTGTCGCACAACGCCATAAGCTGAGACAATCGAGACATTTTGATCGACCTCGAGGGTGCGCAGTTGTGTGGTAATATCAATCCCATCCACAATCACTGTACACTGGCGACCATCGGTCTCTTGCACGGCCGCGGGCATGACATCAATAGGCAAATGGGCTGCCAATTCACTAATGCGAACCTGATCTTGGGTCGCTATCCCACGCTGTAAAGCCGCCCAGGTCACCGCGCGATACATGACGCCTGTGTCAAAGAATAAGAAATTAACCAAGTCGGCCAACTGATGACCCACTGTGCTTTTGCCTGATCCGGCCGGCCCATCTAGCGTGACAATCGCGGGGCGCAGACTGCGGAACGCTGTAATCAAGGTTGAAAGCTCCTCTGGTTGGCTTGTCGCGGAAATCGGCTTGCCATCAATCATGCCGTACTCTTTGCTTTCTTTGAGGGCGACCGGCACTTTTGGGCTCGGTCGCATTTTTACCGGTGGTTAGCCGACGTTGCGGCGATGGCATGCGCCGTTTGTCAATTGTCTCGCTGGGGGCAGGTCGGTTGCTTGGTGTGGCCACCATCTCGCGCAAGGCAGAGACCTCGCTGCGTGTTAGATGCTCATTTTGGCCTAGTTTCAGCCGACTCAGCGTGAGTGGGCCGATCGACCAGCGCACGAGGCGAAGGGCTGGATAGCCAATCGCGGCGGTCATGTGGCGGATCTGGCGTTTCTTGCCCTCGCGCAGCACCACTTCAAGCCAGATACCTTCGTTTGGTCCTTTGCTTAGAAATAGATCGGGCGGCAAGTGTTCAACCACATGAATTTGGGCCGGCGCGGTGCGACCTTCTGGCAGATCGATGCCTGTCCGAAATTGGGCAAGTGCTTCTTGGGTAGGGCGTTGTGCGACTAAGACATAATATGTTTTCGGATGTTGGAAACGCGGGTGGGTGAGTTTGTGGGCCAACTCCCCATCATCGGTCAATAAGACGAGACCCTCGCTGTGCAGGTCAAGCCGGCCCACGGGAAACACTCGTCGTAAATCGGGTGGTAATAGATCGGCCACCGTTTGGCGTTCACCCTGTTCTCCGCCAATGTCACTGATGACGCCGCGTGGTTTGTGAAGCTTCAGGTAAAGATGGCGCTTCGGCATGATCACGGGCTTGCCATCTACCGAAATCTGCACGACATCTGGGTCCACTTTTGTGCCCAATTCTGTGACGGTGTGCCCATTTACCTGCACGCGGCCATCGACAATCAGTTGTTCACACGCGCGCCGGCTTGCTACCCCCGCCGCGGCGATGATCTTTTGTAAACGTTCTTCGCTCATAGATTTCCTAATCGACAACTGTCAAAGGACAGTAATAAAGTGGCCACGGCAAATGGTTGCTTGCCAGCACAGATAGGCATAAAACTAGATTGGATCGGGAAGAAGCTCCTAGCTAGGTGACGCCTGCTTGTTTCCTCGTCTACCTAATTTCTCTAAGCCCGCTCATCTCGACGAATGATTGACAATTGACAAACTCACCCTTGCCAATCGTTTGATCACCAAAGTAATAACGGCTGGGTGGTGATCAACTGATCGCCTAGCCGCCATTCGATCACACCGACGGTCATGCCAGATTGCCAAGGCTGACTGGCGGGTGGCAATTGGAGCAGACGGTAGGTTTGTAACGTCGCGGCATCGCCGCGTCGCACCAACAACGTGGGTGGTATACCGGTTGCACGCAAATGCCATAATGAACCATCTGGCGCATAAACACGATTCAAGACAGAAACTTCATTCAGGTTGCCATCGATCCAGCGATAGTTTGCTTGATAAGCGGCATCGAGCGCCATCGTATCACTATACCTATCAGTGCTACCCAGCACAATGCTCAAAACCTGATGCCTATTGTGCATGATACTGGCGACCAAACACTCGCCCGCATTGTCGGTTGTTCCCGTCTTAATGCCATTCGCACCCGGAAATTTTCCGAGCAATTCGTTGGTGTTATGCAGATCATGGCCTGCAACCGTAATATCGGTGGTGCCAACAATTTTTTGAAAGAGCGGGAATGCCCAATCTTTACGGGCCAGCACAAGCAGATCATTGGCGCTTGTGACATGCTGCGCAACATCGTTACCTTCTGGGTTGACGAAATGGGTCTGCTTGAGGCCCAACGCCATCGCCCGCTGGTTCATCTGCTCGACAAAGGCCTTAACACTGCCGGCTGTATGGCGGGCCAAGGCTGTGGCTGCGTCATTACCGCTAACCGTTAATAAACCCCATAAGAGCTGCTCCACCGTCAGGGTCTCACCGACCTGCAAATTCATACTAGAGCCACCGATCAGATCCGCGCCTTGGATGGTGACGGTGGCCGTCAGATCATTTGTTTCGAGCACGAGTAATGCCGTCATTAACTTGGTCAAGCTAGCGGGCGGCAACGCTTGATCGGCATTGCGGGCATAGAGCGTTTTATCTGCATCTACGTCATAAAGCAACCATGCCTTGGCCGTTAAGGTCGGCAACTGTTGCTGCTGGCTTAACTGGGCTATCTCGCTGGCGGTCAAGCGCTGGGTCGGCAGAATTGTGCGATCCACCAAACGGGGTGGCCCAAAACCACAAAGAAAAATCCCACCCAAAATTGACAAGACAAATAGTAAAAAATGTGGCTTATACAAAGTGCCCGCCTTAGGCCTGGTCACCGGACACGCGCTTGGTAGAAACGAATTCGGATACATAGAATGGCGACCTTTCTTAGACGCATTCTACCGGTATTCGTTAACAGCGTCAAGCCAATCTCCTAACCAGGCAAGCTTGGCTTGCTGCTGTCGACGCAATAGTTTATTTGTACAGACACATCGATCTGATTTTAGGATTATACGCGCTTGCAAGCCCATCGCAGCGAAGCGATGAGCGCTCCGCTGCGATGGGCTTGCAAGTAGGTTGCCCGCTTCATTGCCAAGCAGTGTGTTATAGTGTGCGCAACGAGTCAATTGACGACGTTGCATCAGTGACCTTAGGCCAGTGCCGTTTGTCCGTTGGCCGGCGGGGTAGAAGTGTCCTCGCGATGCAGCCAAGAACCCTCGTCCCAGGCGACCAGTAAGGCCGAGGCATTGAAGATCGAGCTATAGGTGCCAGAAGAAATCCCAACCAACAATGTTGCTGTAAACTGGCGCAAAGTAGGTCCACCTAGCACTAAGATGGCCGTCAAGGTTAACAATGTGGTGACATGGGTGGCCAATGAACGGTGGGCAGTTTCGATAATGCTCCGGTTGGCAATCATGCTCAAAGTTTCACCGCGATGGCGACGGACGTTTTCCCGCACGCGATCAAAGACGACGATTGTATCGCTGACGCTATACCCAATCACTGTCATGGTTGCCGTGAGGAAGAGCGCATCGATTTCCCAGCCTGCAATCAAATGCATGATACAGATAAAAGAGATAACCACCAGAATATCGTGGATCAAAGCGATTACTGCCGATGCCCCGAACCGGAAAGGATGCGCTACATGGCGGAAGGCTAATGCAATGTAGCCTAGGATCAAGATCGAGGCTACCGCAAGGGCTAGAAGGGCAGACTTGCTGATCTCGCTACCAATCGAAGGGCCAATGCTCCGGTAGGATTGTTCTTCCACTACCCCAAATTTGTCCTTCAATTTTTGCTGAAGCGTTGCTTTTTCGTCCGCCCCAATATTTTTGAACTTGACTTCCACGGTCCGGTCATTTTCCACGGTAAAAGCCGAGGTGTCTGGGAAGCCATTGTCAACAAAGATTTGGCGTACATCCGCTGGGTCGACTGCCTTGTCGAAGCGCAACTCCCACAACGTGCCGCCGGTGTAGTCGATGCTCAAAGGTAGTAGGACCCCGCGCGTCGACAACGACCAGATCATATAAATAACGGCCGGCAACGTGAGCACCAGCGAAATCGCAAAGTAAAAACCGCGTCGTTCCATAATTCTATACATAAATTTCGCGTCCTCAATCTTGTGTAAAAACGCCGGTTGCGGCGACTCTATGAATAATTAAGTGAAAGCTTTTCGCTATGCTTGCCCGTAAGCCGACGCCATGTAAAAGGCTAACAGAATTGTTGGCGGCTTACTCGTGATAATCCACTAGTGGCCAATCATGCTGCGCGACTCTAACAATGTCCGCGCATTGCTGGATAGGAAGGCGCGCATGAATGCCCGCGTGATCACGACCGCCGAGAACATGGAGAGCATAACACCAATCGCCAGTGTAATCGCAAAGCCCTTAACAATGCTGGCGCCAAAGGTGCTACCAAACCAGAAGAGTACGATACAGGTGATAATGGTGGAGACATTGCTGTCAAAAATGGCTGGCCACGCTCGAGTAAAGCCCGCCTCAATCGCTGAGTGTAGCGGCCGACCGGCGCGCAATTCTTCTTTCATCCGTTCAAAGATCAGAATATTCGCATCGACGGCAATCCCGATCGATAGAATAAAACCGGCCAAACCAGGCAACGATAAGGTCACCGGAATCAACTTGAAAATTGTCAAGTTGAAGAGGATGTAAATCAAGAGCGCAACACAAGCCAACACACCAGGCAGACGGTATAACACCAACATAAAGATAATAACCGCCACCAGCCCGATAATGCCAGCACGGAAGCTGCGATCTAACGAATCCTGACCGAGGCTGGCGCCAATCGTCCGTTTGTCGATAACTTCCAGGGGCACTGGCAATGAACCGTAGCGCATTTGCACCGCTAACGACTCTGCCTCATCACGGGTGAAGCTGCCAGAAATTTGCCCTCGATCGGTAATCACGGCATTAATCGAAGGCGCTGAGAGGACGCGTCCGTCAAGCACAATCACCAACTGTTTGCCGATGTGCTCTTTTGTATAGGTGCCAAATTTTGTGCTGCCATCACCGGTCAATTCAAAATTGATCTGCCATTGATTGTATTGATCTTGGGTGGCAATCGCCGAGCGTAGAATGTCACCTGTCATGACGGTTTTGAACACTTTGTCAGGATAGGGATTGCTAAGGGATGGCGTTGTATTACTAATGGCGGCACTCTTCTGCAAATCTTTGGCGGCGGTTGGGCGATTGGTGGTGTTGAGGATCATATCTTTCACCATTTGCATGCCTTCCGGGTCAATGAATTCAAGCTGTCCTGTGGAGCGTAAGGTTTCAACGGCTTGATCCGGATTATTGACACCGGGCAGTTCGACGATCAAGCGATTTGTGCCTTGAACTTGCACGACTGCTTCAGAAACGCCTAGCCCGTTCACGCGGCTCTCAACAATTGCCTTGGCGGCATTGATCGCCCCGTCGGGGATTGCCTGACCTTCTGGTAATTTGGTCTGGAGCAACACCTGGGTGCCGCCGCGCAAGTCTAGCCCTAATTTTAGATCGAGCGGTTCGCGCTGCGCGTTCGGATCGGTGGACCGCGAGCGTTCTAGCCAACTTGGATGGTCAACTGGCAGCACGATATAGACGGCTGCTAGCACGAGCAAAAGAATAATAACCAATGTAACGGTGTTATTTCGCATAGTTCGCCTGTATTCTAGCTATTCGTTAGGTTGCGGACAGAGCACATATAAGCGCGATGAGAAGCGCTTATGGTCATTCTATTATACATACGATGGCAACAATGTTATAACCTTGCCTGTTCGTAGTCGCGGGGATGCCGCTGCCTGGCACATTTTATCTACTCTTACGAAGAATGGACTCTTACGAAAAATGGACAATGCCAAACTCTGTCATTATAGAACTTACGGTAGCCCGTGTCAAACTTTCGCTTAAGGCGATAGCAGGGCGCTATGCGCGAGAGCTGATTGGCGGGCTATGAAATATCACGGCCAAGGCCGTCGCTAATGCTTCTGGTCTATCTCCTCATGGTAAAATCTCATAATTGATTTTTAGATTGAATCTTAGAGTAGGCGACCCCTTTGATATATAATAGTTAGCCTATCCCTGTACCCATTATTTTTGAAGGCAAATTATGAACCAAGAGCTACTGGAACATATTCTTGAGGTTAGTCGCCAACTGGCCGAAACCCGTACATTAATTCCATTGTTAGAGCGCATTATGGTTGAAGCACTTCATCTTGTAGGCGCAGAACGTGGCTATATTGTCTTGATGCAAATCGATGGGACACTGGATTTCCGGGTGGCGCGTCACTACAATGGCACGCCGGTGCTTGATGCCGACGATCAGGTCAGTCGCTCTGTCTTGATTCAGACAATCGAAAAACGTCAGCCCTTGCTTTTACGAGATGCAATGAATGAAGCTTACTTTAACCAGCAGAACAGCGTAACCTTCCTTAAACTTCGCTCGGTAATGTGTGTGCCTTTAATCACACGTGGTAAAGCTATCGGCGCGATTTATGTAGAAAATCGCGCGGTGCGAGGTCGCTTCCGTGAGGAAGACTTGCCGCCGCTGGTAATTTTTTCGAATCAAGCGGCCGTCACCATTGAAAATGTCACCCTCAACGAAGATCTGGAGGCGCGCATTGCCGAGCGGACGCGCGAATTAGAAGACGAACGAGCCTTACTAACCCAGCGCGTGGCCGAACGCACCCTGGCCCTAAGCGCTGCCAACGCTGAATTAGTCCATGCGGCGCATTTGAAGGATGAGTTTCTGGCTACGGTCAGCCACGAATTGCGCACACCATTGACGGCGATTCTCAATCTGACAGAAGCGCTCCAATTAAAAATTTACGGTGAATTGAGCCCCAAACAAGAGAAGGCTCTGCAAAGTATTCACAAGAGTGGTTATCATCTACTCGCGTTAATCAATGATGTGCTTGATCTGGCGAAAATTGAAGCCGGGGCATTGGAATTAGCGATCAATCTGGTTTTTGTAAAGACGACTTGTCAAGCCAGCCTTGAATTGGTGCAAGAACATGCCACGAAAAAGCGGATTCAGCTGCTCTTCGAATACGATGACACCGTCACGACGATGATGACCGATGAACGGCGGTTGAAGCAAATTTTGGTGAATTTATTAGACAACGCCATTAAATTTACCCCAGAAGATGGGCAAGTAGGGCTGAAAATTGTCGGCGAGGCGGCGGCGGATCGTGTCTGTTTTATTGTGTGGGATAATGGTATTGGCATTTCACCCGAAGAACAGCGCTTGATCTTCCAACCATTTGTTCAGCTAGATTCCAGTCTTACGCGGAAAAACAGTGGGACAGGGCTTGGTTTGGCCATTATTAAACGTATTGTTGATACCCAGGGTGGGGAGATCTCGCTCGAGAGCAAACTTGATCAAGGTAGCCGTTTTATGGTTGGTTTACCTTGGCATAAAACACTTTCTCTTCCGCTTTAAGTTTTGGTGAAAACGGAACAACCATACGCTCGCCATGAAAAGTCGGGGTCAGCCATGCCTGACCCCGACTTTTCATGGCGAGTGCGAAATTTTCGTTTCTCTATCGTTTCATCCGCTTTATCTGGTCACCAGCGGCAAGAAGAGGTGCTGACGAGCGGAGGGCTCCTGGCCATTTTCGATATCGGTCGGCTGGCTGACAAAGCCAGCATCCCATGTAAGGTCGCGCTGACCAGGGTTGAGTGTGATCAAGACTGTCTGCCCAGTAATCGGATTGGCATCACTGTTATGCTCGCCGGCATGGTTGATGGTGAAACCAGCATAACCTGGTGCTAACACGAATGTGACCTGATAATGGCCGGGTGCTAAGTTCTCAAAGAGATAAGAGCCGTCAGCCGCGGTGAGCGTGTGCGAAATTTCTTGGCCACTCGCATCGAGCAGCACCGCCATTACCCCATTAAGCAAATTTTCATTCGTCGCCCACTCCCCATCTGCGTGGTCAACCAAACCATCATCCCAAACATGACCGCCCAGCGCCGCGGTCAGTGCCGGGGTGAGCCCTGCATCCCAAGTGAGATCATCCTCACCGCTGCTCAATGTTGTCACAACCGTGCGCCCGGTGAGCTGATTCGCATCCGAATCTTTGGCGAGGTTGCCCCCTTGGTTGGCTCTTGTAAACGTATAGCCGGCAGGTTGCGTAAAGACGACATAATAGTCGCCTGGCCGTAAGTTGGAAAAGTGGTAAAACCCGGTAGCATCCGTTACTGTGGTCGCTACCTGATTGGCTTGCCCATCAAACAGGGTCACTAGTACATTGGCTACTGGTATTTCACCGTTATCCTGCACGCCATCGCTATTCTGGTCGATCCAGACATAGTCACCCAGGCTGGCGGGCTTAAAGAGCCCTAGATCAAGGGTCAGATCTTGGCTGCCAGCGGTCAGAGGACCAGTGGGCGCCGTTTGGCCGGTCTGCTGATCGGCGTCCGAATCCAGGGTTCGATCCCCACCCGCATTTTTCGTCGTGACGCCATAACCAGCCGGTGCGGTTGTTAGATCAAAGACGACATAGTAGTTGCCTGGTGGCAAATTGTCAAAGAGATAAAAGCCATTCGGTGCGGTCGTTGTCACCAGATTCATGGCGGCGCCGGTGCTCTGGAAAAGGGTGGCTTTCACGCCACCAATCCCTGGTTCACCCGCATCTTGGAGGCCGTTGGCGTTTAGATCCTCCCAGACAAAGTCGCCGACGCGTACAATATCACTGACTGGGTTTTGAGGTGTATAGATGCCCATGTCTAAGGTCAAATTGCTACCATTTTGCAGCAAGCCGGTGGCCGTACTTTTGCCCGTAATCGGATCGGCATCGGAATTGCTGTCCGCAGGCACGCCGTTCGCCTGTTGTCGTGTGACCCCATAGCCAGTTGGCAATGTTTTCAGATCAAAGACCACATAATAATCACCTGCCGGTAAATTGCTAAAGAGGTATTTACCACCGCTATCCGTAATTTGTGGCGTGATAGGCTGATTGCTGGCGTCAAGCGTAACGGGTAGGTCTGTGGCCGTGTTGAAGAGCGTTACCTTGATGCCTGGCACACCGGGTTCATTACCGGCGGAGCCAGCATCTTGTTGCCCGTCATGATTCGCATCGATCCAGACATAATCACCAACCTGCACCGTTCCATAGAAGCCAAAATCAACCGTCAGATCCCCGTTGCGATCATTCCCGTCGATGGCAATATCAGGCTCAGCATCTACCGCCAGATTGATCACTGGGCTGGTGACTGGGTTGCCAGAACCGGTCTGAACGCCATTGTCGTCATTATCCGTGCCGTCGTCATTTCCATCAGTCACGGCGCTGCTCTGTGGATAGAGCGTTGGCGGTGTAGGAATGTAGACAAAATAATTGCCGGGCGTCAAGTTGATAAAATTGTACAAGCCACCATTACTTGTGGTTGTGGTGCGCAGTGGTGGGCTGGTCAGCGGATTAGCGCCTGCATTGAATAGCTGCAATTCGATGCCATCAATGCCATTCTCGTTGGCATCTTTATGCCCATCATGATTGGCGTCATGCCAGACAAGGTTGCCCAAGTTCACCAAAGGCAACGTAATAAAGCCAAAATCATAGGTGTGATTATTGTAACCTGCACCGCTTAAGTCAGTATAAGGCACGGTGTAAACCACATCAACACCATTCACAACCCCGTCTGAATCGTTGAGATCGGAACCACTGGGCGAAGGCGTCGCGTCATTGGCTTCGGTCAATTGCAACCCCGCTAATGGGAGCTGTTGACCAATGCCCGTCGCGTTGGGGATGCGGATCGTATATTCAGAACTGCCATTTGGAACCCCTGTGCCATAAACGATCCCTTTGGCATTATTCAGATTGACGTTGCTATTGTTGAAGTAATATTGACCATCTTGGCTGGTGATCGTCGTGCCTACTTTGACGTTATTCCGATATAGATCAACCGTAACGCCGCCCAGACCGGCTTCACCAGGATCCTGAAGGCCATTGCTATTGCCATCTTGCCAAACTCGGTTGCCAATTTCAATTGGGGCGGCGTCGCATAGCAATTCTATATCGCCCATACCCATCGCCTTGACATGCGTCTCGGCGCTATGATAGACCGTATAGCCCCGATTGCGGGCGCCACTATTATTATTGTGCCAGATCACGCCAGCATCATCATTGTTTTGAAATGGTTCAATCGCTGTTGTTGCCACTTCCCCGCTGCCAGGTAAGAAGGCTAGACCACCTTGGCTGTTTTCGCCGGTCTGGGTATAGCCAGTTGGGGCGTCATCTTCAAAATAGAACTCGCCATTGCCTGGTCCTTGATGATTGTTACTTTTGTTGGCGCACCCTGCTGCGCCAGGCTGCACAAAGGCGCCGTTCACATTACAAACACGTAGGATGTCGCCGGCATTGAGCACATGTACGACATGCGAAACCGGGTCACTGGCATTCGCTGGCGGTTGTGGTTCACCACCCTGTAAAAACCAACGGTCGCCAAACCCGAGAATCAACGATCCGTCCACGTCGAACTCGATATCAGAGAGGATTGGCTGTGGCCAGGCCAAGTTGTCACCACCTTGACCGGGAAATACGGTGGGCCAGGCAGAGAGCCAGGGATTCCACTGGCAACCATAGGCACCTGGCTGCCCCTGTTGCCATGCACAACCCTTGGCATAATCGAGGTCAAGCTTCGTGACGGTCGAGAAACCTGCGGCTGGCTGATTAGGATCAAAGGAGAGCACATAGGCATCCAGGTCGGCAGCGGTGCCATTGTGTTCTGCCGAGCAGACACCGCCTACATAAACAAGCCCATTGTGCACTTTGAGACCCCAAGGGCGAAACTCACCGTTGGTGCAGTTCGGCGCGCCATGATTGATCAGTGGGTAGGCCGTAACATCACTCGTAGTCGGTGTATGCAGTGGCGCGCCAACCTGAATGGCAAGCAAGGTGCGCTGATTCAGGTTCACCGCCCATAGGGTTTGCTCGTCTTCCGATAGCTCAATATCACCAAAGGCAACTTTGCCCACCGCATCAAACGACGCCGGGTCAATGCTTTTGCATTCATTGCCTTCTTGTTGGCAACCGGGCAAACCACTGTGCGGATCGCTGCCAGTATTGATGCCCGCTACTGTATTTAGATTCGCAAAATTGGTGACAGCTGGGGTGACGCCAGCCATATCGACGGCATAAATGCCACCACTGCCCAGTGGACCGTAGCCGCTGTGCCGGCGTTGCACCGCCGCGACAAACAACGTTTTGGAGGTGCGTTGATAGGCCAGCCCCCAAGTCGCGGCCCCGATCGTTGCGGCATCGGCCAACGCTGTGCTTTGGTTGGTTTCGCCGCTGGCATGATAAGGAAAGTAGGAGAGGGCCTCGGCCGGACCCGTCGCAATGAATCCCGGCGGTGGCGCCTTTAACGGATCGCCGGCGATAAAACAGTTGGCCGCTATGTTCGGGTTGTTCTGGCAATATTCGGCTGGATTGTTGATGCCCAGATTTATATTATTGGCGCTGTTGCCGGCTACAAATTGTACGGTTGTGCCCGATTGCGATCCGGCTGGCCCTGGTTTGAGATTGGCTGGTAGATTCGTAAATTCAATGCGATAGGGGCCTATACCCGTTGCGCTCAGGGTGTAGATTCCATTCGCGGCGCTGCTTGTGCTGCCCTGCTTGACGCCTGTTGCATCGTAGGCGGTAATAATCACACCACCAACGCCTGGCTCCGTAGCGTTATCGAAGTTGCCATTGGCATTCAGGTCGCGAAAGACCGTTCCTGTGATCACACCTGCGGCAAAAATGTTTTGCGCAGGCATGATGATACCAGTGGCCAGGCTGAGCAAGAGGAGGACGCGTAGCCCAATCTTACCCGCCTGCCAATACCTTGATCCTATAGAAATTTTTAATGGCCTTACGGCCGCTATTCTTACTTGTATGCTTTTGTCGCGCTTGAATAATCCCATAAAACGGTTCCCTTATCTTAGTAATAGTAGTAAGTAGTAAATAAACGGATTAGATAGCTGGGTAAAGAGCTTATACTTGACATTCAGTATAAGATGGATATCAAATAGAAGGCGTTACAAATCGCTGACCCTTTTTTTATGAATGCAATGGCCCTCAGGAAAAAGCTGAATTAATTTAATACCAGGTGTCAGTTATCTCTCTGCGCACTCTGTGTAACGCCTGTCTTGCGTAACATGCCTGACCAAGTAATTATCCGTAACTCAGTGTGTGATGAAATTGGCCAAATGAAACAGTTGACAAGGCTCCCTACCTTCGTTATACTATTCAAAGTGATAGTTTGAACATCAAAATCCTGCGACGAACGCTGATATTTGAAAGCTAGGGCATACCTAACCTTTATGAAACCTTGGGCTTTGCTTTCTGACGTGCTTGTAGTAGTCCGCATCCTTCGCCAGCTTCTGGTCGTAATTCTTATTGACCGGAAGCCGTTAGTGGTTGGAGAAGCGTAGCCCGTAGGTTGTATTCACTACGCTAGGTCACTGTAGACTCTTCCCAACCGGGAAGAGTTTTTTTGTTTTTGGCTATTTTTGATGGAGATTAAACCTCATTTATTGATTGAAAAATAAAGTACGAAGTGACAAATCGGGTAGCCGTGTTTGACAGGAAGCCGTGTTTGATAGGCAGTCGTCTTTACCAAAGGATAGACATCGTAGGCAATGAACCACGTAACTGATAAAAACATGTAAGCGATGAACACGTAAGTAGGGAATGAAAATACTAAGGAGAAACTTATGCAGAAGGCTATTCAAAATGGACGCCATGACACGACTGAGCCTGCCAGGACTGGTGAACGCAAGCAGATGAAGGGTTCGCAGATGATCTGGGAAGCGCTCTATCGAGAAGGCGTGGACCTGATCTTTGGTTGTCCAGGTGGCGCCATCTTGCCGACCTATGACGCCTTATCCGAATATGAGGCAGAAGGTAAGATTCATCATGTGCTCGTGCGCCATGAGCAATGTGCCGCCCATATGGCCGATGGGTATGCGCGTGCCACTGGGCGAGTTGGCGTCTGTATTGCAACCAGTGGACCTGGCGCCACGAATCTGGTGACTGGCCTAGCGACAGCGCAGATGGACAGTATCCCCATGGTGGCCATCACCGGTCAGGTGCCAACAAATTTGTTGGGCACCGATGCTTTTCAAGAAGCCGATGTGGTCGGGGTGACGCAGCCAGTGGTGAAACACAACTACCTGGTCACCGATGTGAATGAATTGCCCCAGATTATGAAAGAAGCCTTCTATATTGCCCGCGAAGGCCGCCCCGGTGTTGTCCTCGTTGATGTTTGTAAAGATGTGCAGAACGCGACTGGTTGGTTTGACTACGGTATCCCTGTTGAATTGCCTGGTTTTGAACCCTGGCCAGAGATCGATTCTACGGCTGTGCGTCGCGCCGCCGAGTTGATCAATCGGGCTGAGCGACCGTTGGTGTTGGCTGGCCATGGCGTGCAACTGGCCGGCGTGAGCCGCGAACTATTGGAAATGGTCGAGCGGGCCGAAATTCCAGTTGTGACCACCCTGCTGGGGACAGGTAACATCCCAGAAAGCCATCCGCTTAGCTTGGGCATGGGCGGCATGCATGGTGAAGCCTTTGCCAATCGTGCCATTCAGTCATGTGACGTTTTAATTGCCCTGGGCATGCGCTTTGATGACCGTATTACGGGGCGCTTGGATCGTTTCGCCAAGCAGGCCAAAATTATCCATTTTGAACTTGATCGCGCCGAAGTGGGCAAAAACATTGTGCCGGATGTGGCTGTGATTGGTGACTTGGCGCAAACATTGCCAGGCTTATTGCCCCAGGTTGTGGCGCGCCGCCACCAAGTTTGGTTGCAAGAGCTGGACGAATGGCGCACAGAGACCACAGAAACTGATATTCTTAACTATGAAGTGGATGAATTGATTCCCCCCTTCGTCATCCGCCAACTCTGGCATGGCTCTAAGAATGCCAAAAATGGTCCCGCGATTCTGGTGACAGATGTGGGCCAACATCAGATGTGGGAGAGCCAATATTACACCCACGATCATGCTGGGCAGTTGTTGACCAGTGGTGGCCTGGGCACGATGGGGTTTGCCTTACCCGCCGCCATTGGGGCGCAGATGGGACAACCGGGGCGTCTCGTCTGGGCGGTGGCCGGTGATGGCGGTTTCCAGATGACCCTTCAAGAATTGGCTGTGCTCAAGCAAGAGCGCGATCTCCCCGTCAAGATTGCCATTATCAACAATGGCTTCCTGGGCATGGTGCGCCAGTGGCAGCAGATTTTTTATGAAAGACGCTATACCGGCACGCCAATGCTCTCACCCGATTACGTCAAGTTGGCTGATGCCTATGACATTCCCGCCTTGATGGTGCGCAAGCCAGAAGATGTGGCCGCCGCGATCGAACAAGCGCAAAATACACCTGGCCCCTTTCTGATCGATTTCCGGGTGAAAGAAGAAGTGAACGTCTATCCGATGGTGCCGCCCGGCGCTGCGGTTGACGACTTTATCCGCCGTCCGAAGCCTTCGGTGGTGCAAGGGTATAGCGGCGTGGAACCGAGTTGGTAAAATTCATTGACGATTTTTGATTTACGATTTACGAAGGAGTGGTGAGCGGAGCCTGTGATTTCTTCGCCCCTCTTGGAGAGCAGAATGATGATGTCCGGCCCTTCACTTCGTAAATCGTAAATCGTCAATCGTCAATCAAAAATGGAGGAATAGAACCATGAAACATACACTCGTCGCGTGGATGCGCGACAAACCCGGTGTGCTGAACCGGGTGTCTGGTTTGCTGCGCAGGCGTAACTTTAATATTGACAGCTTACAGGTGGGGCACAGTGAGCAGTTGGGCATCAGCCGCATGACTTTTGTGGTTGATGGCGATGAACACATGGTCGATCAGGTGATTAAGCAAATGCGCAAAGTGATTGACGTGACGCGCATTGATAATATCAGCGATCGACTAAGTGTTGTGCGCGAATTGGCGTTGGTGCGGGTGCGCACCACCCCCGAGACGCGCTCCGAGATCATCCAGATCGTCGAAATTTACCGCGGTGAAGTGGTTGACGTGGCGCTCGATTCGATGGTGGTGCAGATTATCGGTTCGGAAGATCGTGTGGATTCGCTCATTAGCTTGATGGAGAACTTTGGTGTGCTGGAAATGGTGCGCACCGGCCGCGTGGCCATGTTGCGCGGCAGTTCCGAAAGGCGTAAACGCGGGAGCTCGGTCTGGAGTGCGCGTTCCAACGGCATCGAAGCGGCCACCGCGACCGATCTGTTTTCAAGAAGTGGTGTGTAAGTGGCCCAAAGCATGAGGTAAAAAACAGGGCATGTGTACGCAACATGCCCTGTTTTTTACCTCATGCGATTATGTGAAGTAAAATTCGTAACAACTCAGGCGTAGCCACGAATGACACAAATTAGGCCAAAAACGACGTAAGAAATTTAGCTTAACTCGTATCATATGTTGCTAAAGGTTTTTCTGAAGCCAGCGTAATCATTGAAATTTAAGCATACACTCACGAATCATTACCTAAAATCAAAATAAATTTTAAAAGGAAGAAAGTTGCTATGAATCTGGATTTCAGCACCAAACTGTTTAAAAAAGAAAAAATCCGCATTGGTGATACGGATGAATATGTGGTTCGTGGTGGTCGCCATCTTTTCCCACTGTTGCCACAAGCCTTTGAAGGTATCAAGCAAATTGGGGTTTTAGGATGGTCATCCCAAGGGCCAGCCCAGGCCCAAAATTTGCGCGATTCACTAGTTGGCACAGATATCAAGGTGAAAGTTGGCTTGCGCGAAAATTCACCATCCATGGCCCAAGCGGAAAAAGTTGGCTTCACCAAGGCGAATGGCACGCTGGGTGAGATGTATGAAGTGATTGCTGAATCCGATATGGTGCTGTTGTTGATTGCCGATGCGGCCCAGGCACAAAGTTACAAAGAAATTTTTGACGCAATTCGGCCTGGCGCTACCCTGGGGTTGTCCCATGGATTTTTGCTTGGCTATTTGCAGAGCATTGGGGCCACCTTCCCAGCCAACATTAATGTGATTGCCGTCTGCCCGAAAGGCATGGGCCCTTCCGTGCGTCGTTTGTACGAGCAAGGCAAAGAAGTCAATGGCGCAGGCATCAACTCCAGCTTTGCGATCCACCAAGATGTCAATGGCAAAGCGACTGATTATGCGCTTGGTTGGTCGGTGGCCTTGGGTTCGCCTTGGACCTTCCAAACCACGCTCGAATCGGAATATAAATCTGACATTTTTGGCGAGCGCGGCATTTTGCTCGGGGCGGTGCATGGCATCGTGGAAAGCCTATATCGCTGGTTTGTGGCGCATGGCGAATCACCAGAAGCCGCCTTTACCAATGCGGTTGAATCGATCACCGGACCAATCAGTCATATCATTTCGAGAGATGGCATCTTGGCTGTCTATGAAGCGCTGAGTGAGACCGATCAGGAGATCTTCCGCCGTGCTTATTCCGCCGCGTACGGCCCCGCTTTCCAAATCTTGATGGAGATCTACACCGAAGTGGCCTCTGGCAATGAGATCCGCAGCGTGGTGGAAGCCGATAACCGCCACAAGCGTTACCCGATGGGCAAAATTGATGGTACGCCAATGTGGCAAGTGGGTGTGAAGGTGCGGGCAAACCGGCCAGCCGAGACCCCGATTAACCCCGTGACGGCGGGTGTCTATATTGCCACAATGATGGCGCAGGTCGATTTGCTGAAGGAGCACGGTCATCCCTATTCCGAAATCGCCAATGAGTCGATCATTGAAGCGGTTGATTCTTTGAATCCGTACATGCATTACAAAGGCGTGGCCTATATGGTCGACAATTGCTCAACCACCGCACGCCTCGGCACGCGCAAATGGGCGCCGCGCTTCGATTATATTCTCTCGCAACAGACGTTTACCGCGCTGGATCAAGGCAACCAGGTCGATGAAGAATTGTTTGACAATTTTATGAACAATAACATTCATCAGGTATTGGCCACCGCCGCTGAAATGCGGCCATCGGTTGATATTGCTTTGGTTGGGTAGTTGATGGAATTAGCCTGCTCTTGATCAAGCATAAACCCGCGTGACGCAGGTAGGTTGAAAAGCCAGTGACCGGGCGTGCACCCAGAAGATATAACTCAGCGTAAAGAGCATAGCTGTTTGGTCTTTCTGGGTGCACACTCGCTTTTCTCTATCTGCTCCGTGACACAAATTTTGCTACGTAATTGGAAGGAGCTTGATAATGGAACCTACGAATGGTGTGTCGCACGCCACAGAAGCTGTAGCCGGTGAAACACCCGCCATTGATATAACCCAATTTGCGATTGCCGATATGCGGGCCTATGCGCGTGAAATTGCACACGGCAATACTGTCCTTATCTTTGACACTACGCTGCGCGACGGCGAACAGAGCCCCGGCGCCACGCTCAATACCCAAGAAAAATTGGATATTGCGCAACAATTGGCCCGTTTAGGTGTAGATATCATGGAAGCCGGTTTCCCGGCGGCTAGCCCTGGCGACTTAGACGCCGTCAAGCAGGTGGCCGAAACCGTGGGCCGTGCGCCGCGGCTAGATAAAAATGGGCAGTGGAGTGCGCCGCCCGTGATTGCGGGCTTAGCGCGTGCCAACAAAAACGATATCGATAAAGCTTGGGAAGCCGTCCAAGGCGCTGTACGTCCCCGTATCCACACCTTCTTGGCCACCAGCGATATTCACATGCAGTATAAATTGCGCATGAGCCGCGACGATGTGTTAGAGACGGTTGGCGATATGGTGCAATATGCGGTCAGCCTTTGCCCGAATGTCGAGTTCAGCCCTGAAGATGCCGGACGCAGTGATCCCGAATTTTTGGTCAAGGTATTGGAAGTGGCCATTCAAGCAGGGGCGACAACCTTAAATATCCCAGATACCGTTGGTTATATCACACCCGAAGAATATGGTCATTTGATCAAGCACCTGCGCGAGAATGTGCCGGGTGGGCGCGACGTCGTCTTTAGCTTGCATTGTCACAATGATTTGGGGATGGCGACAGCCAATACGTTGGCCGGTGTCCAAGCAGGTGCGCGCCAGATGGAAGTGACCATCAACGGGATCGGTGAACGCGCTGGCAATACGAGCTTGGAAGAGACGGTGATGGCGCTGCACACGCGCAAGCCGGTCTTTTGGATCGAGACCAATATTGTCACGACAGAAATTCATCGGGCCAGCGACATGGTCAGCCGTTATACGGGCATGGTCATTCAGCCCAATAAAGCGATTGTGGGCGCCAATGCTTTTGCGCATGAGGCTGGCATTCACCAAGATGGAATGTTGAAGAATAAGCGCACCTATGAGATCATGGATGCGGCGACGATTGGCTTGAATCAGAGCCGGCTGGTTTTGGGCAAGCACAGTGGTCGCAATGCCTTGAAGACCAAGCTCGATGAGATGGGTTATCACCTGGGTAAAGAGGAACTGGGCGAGGTCTTTAAGCGTTTTAAGGATGTTGCCGACAAGAAAAAGACCGTTACCGACGCCGATTTAGAAGCCTTGGTCGGTGATGAAATTTATCAACCAGTCGAAGCTTGGGAATTGTTACATCTGCAAGTACAATGTGGCAACAAACTCATTCCAACCGCGGTGGTTACCCTACGGAATAACCAAACTGGCAGCGAAATTACAGAATCCAGCATTGGCACCGGCCCTGTAGATGCCCTCTATAAGGCGATCGACAAAATTATCCACGTGGAAAATAACCTGGTCGAATTTTTAGTGCAGGCGATCACCGAAGGCATTGACGCCAATGGCGATGTGACGGTGCGGATTGAAGTGCCCCAAAGCCGGGGTTATAGTAAGACGGCGCAAGGTCGTGATCGGCGTCGCCTTTTTAGTGGCCGCGGTGTGGATACAGATATTGTCTTCGCCAGCGCCAAAGCTTACATGCAGGCCATCAATAAATTGTTGAGCGCCATGGACGCCGAAAGCTCGGCCGTGAACATGGCGGCCGATGCCCCCTTGCCCGTTTGAGCATAGTTCGCTTATTATTTTCGGTGGATTCTATTTTTGGTGGATTTCTAACGTGATAAAATCCTATCGCCAACGATCATTCGTGCTCCTGCTGCTGTTGCTCCTCGGCCTCAGCTCGAACGCAGCTGTTGTCTACGCCAGCCCATCTTTGCAAGGCGCTCAGGATCAAACCTTGCAGCAGTGTGACGTGGTCTCTGAAGATGCATTGCAAGATGAGCTAAACCGCGTCACGCAGCAGGTCTTTGCCCAGATGCTGGCGACAGTTGACATCAATGCGATTGTCGCGGCCAAGTGGAACGAATTAGGGGTGGACACGGTTATCGACACCGAGATTGATCGGGCTGTTGAACATGTCAAAGGTGAAAAGGATCTTTTAAGTAAATTTTTGTCAAGCTGGTCGGCGGATAAAGCGCAAGAATTGACGCGCGAGGTCGCCAGCGAGGCTTTTCAATCGGAAGCCTTTCGCAGCAAAATTGATGCGCTTTCCGTGGCCGTAGCCGATGATTTGTCCGGGAAAATTGCCAGCATGTCGGCGGAATCCGTTTCGGCGGCTTTCTTCTGTTTGCAAACCTTTATCAAAGGCAACTATGCCAACGTCTTGGTCAGTGCTTTTGAGGAAGAAGTTCAAGGGGCTACGGCTAAAGCACAATTTGCCGCGGCGGATGGCAATGATACCAATATCTTAACGATTATCGGCCAACATAAGGCCGCCTTAGGCGGCCTTGGTGTGATCGTCGCCGCCCAAGTCACCCGGCGTGTGTTGGTGGATATTGGCGAAACGATTGCTGAACGCGTGGCCGGCCAGATTGTCACCCGTGTGCTCGGGCGCATTGGTTCCGAGGTGATTCCCATTGTGGGCTGGCTGGTCGGCGCGGGTTTGATCGCCTATGATATCTACAATAGCATGGATGGCGCGCTGCCACAGATTCGCGACTCACTAAAATCAACCGAGGTTAAAGCGGGCATCCGGGATGAAATTGTGGCTTCGGTCAAGCCTGAGTTAGAGCGTCAACTGCCACAAATTGCACGCAACATTGCCAATGAGCTTTTTAGTGAGTGGCGCAATGTAAAAAAGAATATTCGCCAAGTGCTAGATCTGGCGACCGTCAACCCGGCGTTCAAAGCCATTTTGGACCGCATGGATAACCAGGCTGATCTGGCAAAATTGGTCAATGTGGTTGGCGTGGTGCTGACTGCTTCGGGGCAAGCAGGGCTGGACAAAGCGATCACGGATGGTTCACTCGAACAATTGTTGGCGCAACCAGAGAGCGCGTATAAAATTGTGGAAGCGACTAAGTCTATCCAAAGCGCGTTAGATTGGTCGGCCCAAGCGGGCGGTTCGCTTGACAAGGTAGTGGCGTTTGAAGTTTATAACCATAAAGCCCCGACCGATTTGAGCAAACCTGTTTTGCAACAATTATTGGCGCTTGATAATCAGCCGACCATTGCCAAGCTTGCTTTGTTAACGCCGCCTGTGATCGAGACCCTGCTCACCATTTCTGCCAGCAATTTGAATACGATGGTGAATCGGTTATCCCCAGAGGATCTCCAGACGGTCGCCGCCATTTTGCCTTCGCTGAACGCACAACAGAAAAATCAATTTGTGGCGCGCGTGATGAGTGATCCGGCGATTGTTGCTCATTTGAGCAGCCCAACGGCTCAAAAACAACTAGCCGCTAGCCCCGACATGGATGCTTCGCTGGGCTTTCTGGCGACCCCGAAAGATATCGGTTCGATTGTGGCTGATGTGACCAATGTATTTTCGGGTGGCGTCGCCTGGCAGCTTTTTGCCTATAAGTATGGCACCGGCCAGACAACATTTATCGGTATTGCCTTGCTGTTGATTGCCCTTGTGGTGCTCCGTCTGCTCTTTGCACTACTCGCTTGGTTTGTCAGCCCACTTACAAATTTACGCAAGAGGTAATCTATCGTGCTTATTAGCCTGGACCAAATGCCATCTCAAAACCCGCCGCGCGATGTTGAAATTGGCGAAATGTTGACCGTTGTCGTAGTGGCAGCTGCCAACGTGATCAAAGATATTCGTGAGAATATTCGCAATTTGGTTGGCGGCCGCATGACCCACTACGAGAAAATGATCGAAGATGCGGTCAACCAAGCCTTGAGCGACTTGGATGAGAAAGCCAAGGCCCGCGGCTACGATGGCGTGATCGGCGTCAAGATCACCAATCCGACAGTCGTCGAAGGCGCTATTGAAGTAATCGTCTATGGGAATGGATTTAAATACCGTTAATTTGCGCTGTCCCTGCTGATCACACCAAATCCACGGCGCGTTTATCCTAGCTCACTCTGCATTGCTTTAGAAATTGTTCAGACGCGGCTGCGTCAGGTTGCAAAATACACTATTGAAGTACTTACTTTTTAAACTTACCAGTTTACTTGTTATACTCTCGCTCTGTTTGTCGGCACTGCCTGTCTATGCCCAACCATTGCAGCAAGATAATCCCGCTAGCGATTATACCTATGGGGATTGCAGCAAGCTTAACCAAGAAGCCCTGCGTACGGAAATTGAAAAAATTGCGCATCAGGTGTTGACAGATGAAAGTAATGGGCTAGACATTGACACTGTTGTGGCGCGCCATTGGGCCAGCTTGAATGTCGATGCGACGATCAATGGGGAAGTTGAGCGCGCTGTCAATCAGTTGAGTAATGATGAGGGCTATTTCAGCCGCTTATGGTCGGGCTGGTCCGCCGAGAAGGCCGAGGAGTTTGCCACCAAAATCGCCAATGACGCGTTTACCTCCCCGACCTTCAAAAATAAGATCACAGAGCTGTCAAATGCGATAGCCTTAGAGATATCCAACGACATCGAAGCGAATTTTGCGCGAGCAGCCTCGGCGGCCTTTTTGTGTATGAAGGCCTATGTGGGCGAACGTTATTCGGCAACGCTCTTTTCGGCTTTTGAAGATAAGGTAAGCGTCGAAATTAAAGGTGTCAACGTTGCCGACGCCAATCCCGTAAAGGTTAACCCTACCGATGTGCATGGCAAAGCATTAGGTGGCTTAGGGTTGATTATTGTCACCGAGATTTCGCGGCGGATTGCCCAGAAGCTGGCGGAGAAGATTGCACAGCGGATTGCAGGTGGCATTGTCGAACGTATTTTGGGCGAAGCTGGCGCGTCTTTGATTCCAATCGCGGGCTGGATTGTGGGCCTTGGGCTGATCGCCTGGGATTTGTGGCAAGGGGGCAAGGGCGCGCTGCCTCAAATTCAGGAGGCCTTGGAAGGTGAAGAAGTGAAAGCCAAAATCCGGAACGAGATCACCGCTTCGGTAAAAGATGGTTTGCCGCAAGAAGTGTCGATTGTCTCGCTCGAGATCGCTGTTGACATTATGGATGATTGGAATAATTTTTGCACGGTTAATCAATATGTCTGTATGGTGGCCGGGGAAAATTCTACCTTTAAACAGATTTTGGACAGTACACCCCTCGATCATATCAGCGCTTTATCCACCCTGGTCAACACCTTTATTGAAATCGCTGGCCGCAGCACCCTCGATAGCGCAATCCAGAACGGTCAGTTTGAGCAATTGCTGGCTTTGCCGGCCCCGGCGTTGGATATTTTGCACACCACAAAATCGGTTGAAACAACGTTGCTCTGGGCCAAGCTAGCGGACGATAAACTGGATCGGCTGGTTAAATATGGTGTCTACCTGCGCAAAACTCCCGCCGACTTTGATCAAAAGTTGTTGCTAGCAGTGTTAAACCTAGATGACAATGGCGCCATTCAAAAATTGTTAGAGTTGGATCATGACCAACTGGCTGCTATCGTTGACTTTGCCGGCGATCAATTGGCGCCGATTACGCTGCAAACTTCGACTGCCGACATCAAACAACTGGCCACCTATCTGGTGCAGCAGCCAGCTAGTCAGCGACCGACTGCTCAAGCGGCGACTGCTCTGGCAAATGGCACGTTGACCGTGCAGAAATTGATCCAGCCTGCGGTGGAAGCTGCCGCCGCTCCAACGCCTACCGCGCCGCCAAAGTTAGAATCTGTGGGTGCCTACCCTAAAATTTATGCATTTCTCCAGCCTTTGGTTGGCAATAGTGTCATTGTCGCGGCGTTCGCGTTGGTATTGCTCATCTTGATCGCCGCAACTGTGGGCTTTCTCTTTAGGCGTCGCAAGGCTCGTCACGTCGATGCCATGGACCACTATACACTCCGCCGCTAATGTTTGCACGAACGCTTATCAAGCGATGAACCCCTCGGCGCGATTGGTCGAGGGGTTTTTATTTTAAATAGGCCCGATGGGATGAGGGACAGGGCTCAAATTACAGCCATAGGAAGTGTGCAATGAAAAGTGAGCTAGACGAGCAAAAATATGCGCCTAGCAGGAAGGGCTGGCTGAATACAATCCGCCACGATTGGCTCGTTTTACTGCTGTTTGTCGTTGGTCTGGTATCAAGCTTGGTGTACTTACCGGCGCATGGCGCAGAGATCCATGCCGGCACCATCCCCATGACACCGAATGTCTATTTGCCGCTGATAAGCCGTGCGCCGACGCCGACGCCAGGCTTATCAAATTGGCAACAGCTTGGCGGTGCTGACTTAAGGCTCTCTAGCTTGGCCTTTGACCTGTCGATAACGGACAATCCGCGTCTATACGGTGGCGATCTGCGCGAGGCAAACGAAGGTGGCGGCCTTTATCGGGCCAACGTTGCGTCCACCTGTCTCTATGGCCAGATCTTGGCGCGCGTCAATAACGATGTACGCGTGCTGGATTTAACCTTTAACGATGATCAAGGCTTGATCGGCACTTTCGGCGATAAAGTGCTCTATTACGAACGCCGCACGGACAGCTGGCAATTTACGCCAAGCGCCATGAATGCCAACGTCTATGCCGTTACCTTTGCTGGGTTGGCTGCTTATGCCGGGACTGACAATGGTGTCTTTACGAGCACGGATAACGGTATTACCTGGCAAGCTGTCGGTGGGCCCCAGAACATCAATACAATCCAAGCGCATGACGACAGTTTGTGGATTGGGGCAGATGCGACGGGCGTCTATCAGATGCTGCTGGCCGATCATCAATTGTTGCCCCAAACTATCGATGGCTTGACCGGCAAAGCGCTTGAAGTGTGGAGCTTTGTGTTTAACGGTGACACAGTCTTCGTCGCGACATCAGATGGCGTTTATCAAGGGACAACGGCCAAAACTGGCAATGTTTGGCGATCCTTCGGTCGCCAAGGCGCACTCGTCAAAACCCTGGCTTTGGTCGATGATGTTCTCTATGCGGGTGAAACAACCAATGGCGTTTGGCAGAAGCCACTGGCAACCGGCGCTGACTGGACGCCGCTAACAGTTGGTGTCGGTTGGCAACCAAATTTTACGGTGCTGGATCTGGTCTATCAATCTACTTTATGTGGCGGTGGTCTCTTTGCCGCCACCAGTGATGGCATCTGGGTTTATGGAACGCATGGGCAGTGAGGAATGCCGGTTATGTGCGGGAGATCATGAGGCAAGAAGAGAATAAAATTTTTGTTACCCGTCATTTTGGTGCGGACCATTCAAATGGTCGTCGGTGCAGGGTTTTAACCTGGTTGCTGGAAAAGCGTAGGATAGTTAGTAACTCTTTTATCTTGGCTTTCTCGCTTCCTCTGTGTCAGTAACCGGTAGAATTCTTGGCATTTTCGCCAAAGCTGACGATAATTATAGGTCTATTCATAAAAGCAGTTGTATCCAAACCGCAACTCGCCGCGAGTATTCTGATAGCGCCGAAAGTAGGATACATCTAAATAACAGGATGCTGTAAGCATTCGCTCTTCAACGTAGAAGAAAATAGGCACGGCTGCCGATTTTGTAAAGACACCTGCTAGCAGATTCAGTTCATTCAGATGAGTCGTTATGTTGAAGAGCGATTATTCGCCAGATTTTACCCATAATACGTTTGATTTACCACCCAAGCAGGGCCTCTATGACCCGCGTTTTGAACACGATGCCTGTGGCATTGGTTTTGTTGCCCATATCGAAGGCCGGCGCAGCCATCGGGTCGTCGAAATGGCGCTGGAAGCATTGCGCAACCACGCCCACCGTGGCGCGGTCGCGGATGATCGCAAAACCGGTGATGGCGCAGGCATTTTGACGCAACTGCCCTACGAGTTTATTAGCCGTGAACTGCGTCGCCTTGGTATTGAGCCACCGGCGCCTGGCGATTTGGCCGTTGGCCAACTGTTCCTCTTTCGCCAGGATGAAGCCGATCGCGCCCGTGCTCGCCAGATTATCATCGACGTGTTGACCGAATTAAAGCTGGAAGTATTGACTTTCCGTTCGGTGCCTGTCGTTGATAGTGCATTAGGGCGGCGCGCCGAAGCCAGCCGGCCCTGGATGGAGCAAGTGATTGTCCGGCGCACGCCGGAAGCTTGTGCGGCGGGGGACGATTTCGAGCGCCTTCTCTATCTGGCGCGCAAATCAATTACAAATCGCGCCCAGAAGTCTTCTGGCGCCACTCGTGTCCAGCGGCTTTACATTGCCAGCTTTAGCAGCCGCACGATTGTCTATAAGGGCCTGGTGTTGGCGCAGGAACTCACCCATTTTTATCCAGATCTCAGTGACACTGATTTTCAGTCGGCGATTGCGGTTTTTCATCAGCGGTATAGCACCAATACTTTTCCCACTTGGGAACGTGCCCAACCTTTTCGTTTGATCTGCCATAACGGTGAATTTAACACGCTGCAGGGTAATGAAAATTGGATGCGCGCCCGCGAAAACGATCTAGCCCATCCAGTCTGGGGCGCCAAAACCGATCTGCTCAAACCCGTGATCTGGCAACAGACGAGTGATAGCGGTAAGTTTGACAACCAGCTAGAACTATTAGTGCGCAGCGGTCGCGACATTCGACATGGCTTGTTGATGATGATGCCAGAAGCCTGGGAACGGATGCCGCTGGGCGAAATCAGCCCAGAGCGCCGGGCTTTTTATCAGTATCACAGCGCGCTGATGGAGCCTTGGGATGGACCTGCCGCGGTTACCTATACCGACGGGCGGATTGTTGGCACCATTTTAGACCGCAATGGCTTGCGCCCAGCGCGGTATGTCATTTTGGACAGTGGCTTTGTCATTAGCTCCAGCGAAGTGGGGGCCGTGGCATATGATGAAGGCCGCGTCGTCCAAAAAGGCCGTCTGGGGCCTGGGCAGATTTTCTGCGTCGACACAACTCGTGGCGTCGTGATGACCGATAACGAAATTACGCATCACTTCGCCACTCGTAAGCCTTATGATCGCTGGATCAAAGAAAATTTGGTGGTGCTCGCCGATCAAGTGACAAAAGAGCATGGGCAAAAGGTCGAGCCGTCGCTGCCAGCCGCCCTTCGCCTTCCGCCTGCCCCCATTGTCACACGTCAAGCTGCCTTTGGGTATACCAGCGAAGAGCTGGTTGTCGTGTTGCGGCCGATGGTGACTGAAGCTAAAGAGCCGATTGGATCGATGGGTGATGATGCACCGCCAGCTGTGCTCAGCCAGTTGCCCCGTTCGCTCTTTCATTATTTCAAGCAACGGTTTGCCGAAGTGACCAACCCACCCATTGATCCGTTGCGCGAAGAGATGGTGATGAGTTTGCGGGTGTTGCTGGGCCAGCGCGCAAATTTGTTGTCGGAACTGCCCGAGGCTACACGCCTGATCGAGCTGAATTCTCCACTCTTGCAGCCCGAAGAGCTGGCGGTGTTGGTTCGCATGGACGAACCAGAATTTCGCGCTGTTACAGTTGATGCCGTCTGGCAACCACACCCCAACCATGCGGCGCTAGGCAACGAGGTGGGTGAAGCCCTGCGCTTTGCCCTGGAAAACCTCTGCCAGGCGGCGGAAACCGCCGTGCGTGAAGGCGCCCATCTCTTATTGATCAGTGATGGCAAAGCCGATGAACACAACTTGCCGATTCCGTCGTTGTTGGCCATCGGTGCAGTCCATCACCATCTGATTCAGCAGGGGCTGCGCATGAACACCAGCCTGATCTGCGTGAGTGGCGAACCGCGCGATGTGCACCAATTTGCGGCGTTGATCGGCTTTGGCGCCAATGCTGTTTATCCCTATCTCGTCTATGCGGCCATTGAAGAGATGGTGGTGGAAGGACGTCACACCGCCGGCATGACCGTTGTGCAGGCGAACCACAATTATGCCAAAGCCGTGGATAAGGGCTTGCTCAAAATTATGAGCAAAATGGGCATTAGCACGCTTGATAGCTACTGTGGCGCCCAGATTTTTGAAGCCATTGGGATCGGCCAAGCGTTGCTGGATGTGGCCTTTGCCGACACGCCCAGCATTTTGGGCGGTGTTGGTTTTGCTACACTGGCTGAAGATGTGTTGGCCTGGCACGCGAGCGCCTATCCAGCCGGGGGCAAGCCTGGCAAGTTGGACACCTGGGGTCTGTTCAAATCGCGCCGTGGTGGCGAATTTCATATGTGGAGCCCGCAAGTCGTCCACGCGTTACATGCGGCTGTGCGCAGCGCTTCGCATAGCGATGGAGCTATTAAGTATCGGGAATATGCCGATCTGGTCAATAGCATGAAAATCGCGCCGCGCCATTTGTTGGATTTTCAACAATTATGGCCGCCTGTACCGCTAGAGCAGGTGGAGCCGGTGGAGAAGATTTTGCGGCGCTTTAGCACGGCCGCGATGAGCCATGGCGCGTTGAGCGCCGAAGCGCACGAAACCTTAGCGATTGCCATGAATCGGTTGGGGGGCATGAGCAACTGCGGTGAGGGTGGTGAGGCCCGGGATCGTTACTTCACCGAGCGGGCGAGCAACATCAAGCAGGTATCGTCTGGCCGCTTTGGCGTGACACCCGCTTATTTGATGAGCGCCGATGAATTGCAGATTAAGATGGCCCAAGGGTCAAAGCCGGGGGAGGGTGGTCAACTGCCCGGTCACAAAGTCACGGCCGAGATTGCCGTCCTACGCCATAGCACGCCCAATGTCGCCTTGATCAGCCCACCACCACATCATGATATCTACAGCATCGAAGATTTGGCGCAGTTGATCTATGATCTGAAGACCATCAACCCGTCAGCCAAAATTAGTGTCAAGTTGGTGGCTGAAACGGGCGTGGGCACGATTGCGGCTGGCGTTGCCAAAGGCTTTGCCGATGTGATTCATGTGAGTGGCCACAGTGGCGGCACTGGCGCTAGCCCGCTCAGCAGCATTAAGCATGTCGGCTTGCATTGGGAAATGGGCGTGGCTGAGACGCATCAAGTCTTGCTGGCCAATAATTTGCGCCGGCGTGTGACCATTCGCACCGATGGTGGCCTGGCAACCGGCCGTGACGTAATCATCGCCGCGATGTTGGGCGCTGACGAATATAGCTTTGGCAGCAGCGCCGTGATCGCCGAGGGGTGCATTATGGCACGCGTCTGTCATAAAAATACTTGTCCCGTTGGCGTTGCGACGCAAGACCCTGAACTGCGCAAAAAATTTGATGGCACGCCCGAAATGGTCATGAACTTTATGACGTTTGTGGCCGAAGATGTACGGCAAACATTGGCTGCATTGGGGTTTCGCAGCTTGGATGAGGTGATTGGTCATCCGGAATTATTACAGCAAGTGATCTTTGGGCGCGAGGCTGGCTTTATGGATTTGGCCCCCCTACTCTATGTGCCCGACACCGGCAGCGCACGGCGCAATGTGTTGCCCAAGAATGAATTACCCGAAGAGGAGACCGTCGGCAATCGAATTGTCGAGCAGGCATTGGCCTATTTACGCACCAACCCGCATTCGCCAGTGCGGCTGGCGCACAAGATCACCAATTCACAGCGGTCGGTTGGGGCAAAACTGGTGGGCCAATTAGCCTTGCGCTACGGTGACGAAGGCTTACCGGACGGCCAAATTCAGATTGCGTTTACTGGTTCAGCCGGCCAGAGCTTTGGGGCTTTTGGTCTCAATGGCATGAATCTAACCTTAATCGGCGAGGCGCAAGATTATGTGGGTAAAGGCTTGAGCGGTGGTGAAATTGTGATCCGCCCGCACGAAGATGCGCGCTTTGTGCCCCACCAAAATGTGATCATGGGCAATACCGTGCTCTATGGCGCGACCGGTGGCCGGCTTTTTGCCGCGGGGTTGGCGGGTGAGCGTTTTGCGGTGCGCAACAGTGGCGCAACGGCTGTCGTAGAAGGTGCTGGCGATCATGCTTGTGAGTATATGACGGGCGGCCTGGTGGTGGTGCTCGGCGAAACTGGCCGCAATTTTGGGGCTGGGATGACGGGTGGTCAAGCGTACATCTACGATGTTGGTGATAATTTTGAACGGCGGTATAATCAGGAGTTAATTGCCATTCGCCGTTTGCGCGGTGACGGTGATGACACTGAACTAAAACACCTGATCCGTGAGCATTATGAAAAGACCAATTCACAACGGGCCAAAACCCTCTTAGCCGACTGGGAAACGCAGCGCCAACTCTTCTGGTACGTGGCGCCGCGCGAGAATATGTTGCAGATCGAGGCCGCCAATGAAGGGACTGGCAAAGTAGAAAGCGAAGCCGAGAAGGTATAGCGTTGAGGTCGAAGAAGGGAGGTCAACATGAATGTGATTCATACGATTGATCTGATTGCTACAAACCCACAGATCCGTGACGGGCGACCTTTTATTGTGGGAACGACAGTCACCGTCGCGGATGTGGCCGTAGCCAAAATTTATCAAATGTTAGATGCTGACGGCATTGCGGATTGGTTTAATTTATCTCTGTCGCAGGTTTATTCAGCACTGGCTTATTATTACGAACATAAGCCAGAAATTGACCAGAGTATCGAGGCTAGACGCAAGCTTGCTCAGGAAATGAAGGAGAAGCGCGTTGGCAGTCGTCATCAGTCTCTATTTGGATGAAAACTTATCGCCAAAGATTGCTTACCAGCTAAGACGGCGAGGGATTGACGCCGTCACAGTGCGTGATCTTGGTTTGTTAGGTGATACGGATGAAAATCATCTCGAGCGTGCAACGGCGATGAATTATGTGTTAGTGACAGGCGATACCGACTATTTGATCATGGCTGCGGCCGGTGCCAAACATGCCGGAATTGTCTTTGGCATGCAAGAGAATCATGGCATCGGTGATTGGGTCAGAGCGTTGGAATGAATCTGCTCGGTCTATACCGTCGATGACATGAAAAATCATGTAGAATATTTATAACGAAGGATAAGGAAAATGGGAAAGACGTTGTTTGAAAAAGTTTGGGAGCCCCATGTGGTCGCCCAAGATCCAGGCGCGCCGGCAATTTTGTATGTCGATGCCCACCTGATCCATGAAGTGACCTCGCCGCAGGCCTTTTCGATGTTGCGCGAGCGCGGTTTACCGGTGCGCCGGCCGGATAAAACCTTTGCTACGATGGATCATGCGATCCCCACTCGCATTGGCGTCGATATCTCGTTGTGGCCTGCTGATGCAGCCACGCAAGTACGCACGCTGCGCGAGAATTGCCATGATTTTGGCATCACCTTGTGGGATATTGAAGGCGATGTACAAGGCATCGTCCACATTGTCGGGCCAGAAATGGGCGTAACCCAGCCGGGCATGACGATTGTCTGCGGTGACAGCCACACGAGTACGCACGGTGCATTTGGTGCGTTGGCTTTTGGGATTGGCACCAGCGAAGTGGGCCATGTATTGGCGTCGCAGTGTCTGTTGCAGAAAAAGCCCAAGACCTTCGCGATCAATGTTGAGGGTGAGTTGGGGCTGGGCATCACTGCCAAAGATATTATTCTGGCGATCATTGCCAAGAATGGCGCAGGCGGCGGCGCTGGTTATGTCTTTGAATATCGTGGCAGCGCGATTCGCAAGCTGGACATGGCCAGCCGCATGACCATCTGCAATATGAGCATCGAAGGCGGCGCGCGCGCGGGCATGATTGCGCCGGATGAGACGACTTTTGAATATATGAAGGGGCGCCCGTTTGCCCCCAAGGGCGAACAGTGGGATAAAGCGGTGGCTTACTGGAAAACGCTTGTTACCGACGACGATGCCGCATTTGATCGCACCTTGACGCTGGACGCCAGCCAACTCGCGCCGATGGTCACGTATGGCACGAACCCTGGTCAAGGCCTATATGTCACCAGCAATATTCCGTTGGCAGAAGAGATCGAAGATCCGTCTGAGCGTCGCAGCCTATTGAGCGCCATGGAGTATATGGGCTTAAAGCCGGGCCAGCCAATCGAAGGTCAACAAGTCGATATCGTCTTCATTGGCTCGTGTACCAATGGTCGTATTGAAGATCTGCGCGAAGCCGCTAAAATTGCCAAAGGCAAAAAGGTCGCTGATAACGTGCAGGCACTGGTTGTGCCCGGCTCTAAGGCGATCAAAGCGCAGGCCGAAGCGGAAGGATTGGACGTGATCTTCACTGAAGCCGGCTTTGAATGGCGCGGCGCCGGTTGCAGCATGTGTCTGGCGATGAACGATGACAAGGCCGGCGCGGGCAAATATGTCGCCAGCACCAGCAATCGCAACTTTCAGGGTCGCCAGGGTCCCGGTTCGCGCAGCTTGCTGATGAGCCCCATCATGGCGGCGGCCGCGGCGCTGAATGGCAAAGTGGTCGATGTGAGAGAACTGCTGTAAAAAACTGTGATGACACCTGTAAGGAGTCATTGGCTACAGGCTATTAAACCGAGCGGTTGATAACTTTCTAATGACTCCTTACTAATTACGAAGAGAAAAATCATGGAACCAATTAAAACTTTAACCGCAAGCGCTGTGCCGCTGCGTGCGGAAAATGTGGACACAGACCAAATCATCCCGGCGCGCTTTTTGACGGCTGTCACCAAAGCGGGCATGGGCGATGGGCTTTTTTCTAGTTGGCGTTACAATCCCGATGGTAGCCCGAAGCCTGACTTCCCCCTGAATAAACCCGAATATAAGGACGGCAAAATTTTAATTGCCGGGCGCAACTTTGGCAGCGGCTCCAGCCGTGAACATGCGGTGTGGGCGCTGACGGAATATGGCTTTCGCGCCGTGATCACGTCCGGTTTTGCCGATATTTTCTACAACAACAGCCTCAAGAATGGTCTGCTGCTGGTGGCATTGCCCGAAGAGACCGTGAACATGCTGCTTGATCTGGTGGAAGAAGATCCCGAGACGCAGATCACGGTCGACCTAGCCAGCCAGACGGTGACTTTGCCCGACGGCCAGCAACTTGGCTTTCCTATCGATCCGTTCCGCAAGATTTGCCTGCTAGAAGGCGTGGATGACCTAGGCTATATTATGAAACAAGCCGATGCCATTGCGACCTATGAGGCTGTCCCAGCGTATTGATGCCTTGATAAATTGCCAAGGATTGATACAGACGGGCGCAGTATGCTGCGCCCGTCTGTGTTATAATGGTACGCTAATGGCTGGATAAATTCAACGATTTGAACAGCGGCTAACTCATACCTGGGGCACCAACTTTGTTGAAATAGATTGTGAAGATTTTTGGCAAAATATTCGACATGATCAGGTTATTCATTCATAACCGCCAAAAAAGAAAGAAGATGTATGAACGCAAAAATTGTCGTATTGGCCGGTGATGGGATCGGCCCGGAAGTGACCGACGAAGCCCGCAAAATTTTGAATGTAGTGGCGCAGAAGTTTGGCCACACCTTTACCTTTGACGACCAATTGATGGGCGGGCGCGCGATTGATGAACGTGGCACCAGCTTGCCCGACGAAACAGTGGCGGCCTGCAAAAGCGCGGATGCTGTCCTGCTCGGCGCGGTTGGTGGACCCAAATGGGACAAACCCGACGCTGAAGACCGGCCGGAGCGTGGCTTGCTTGGCATTCGCAAAGCACTTAACCTGTTTGCCAATTTACGTCCGGTCAAATTGAACCAACATTTGATCAGTGCTAGCACGATTAAGGAAGAAGTGTTGGCTGGCGTCGACATGTTGGTGATCCGTGAACTGACGGGGGGCGCTTATTTTGGCCCGCGCAAGGAAGCTGGCGCGGACGGTGATGAAGCGTTTGACACCATGCTTTACACGACACCGGAAATCGAGCGTGTGGTGCGCTTAGCGGCAGACGCTGCCATGGGGCGCAAGAAAAAGCTGACCAGTGTCGACAAGGCCAATGTCTTGGCCTCCAGTCGCTTATGGCGCCGGGTGACGGTTAAGGTGCTGGCCGATTACCCCGAATTAGAAGTCGAACATGTGTTAGTCGATGCAATGGCGATGCATCTGATTCGACGTCCAGCGGCTTATGATGTCATTGTGGCGGAAAACCTCTTTGGTGATATTCTCACCGATGAGGCTTCGATGCTGGCCGGTTCGATGGGGATGTTGCCTTCGGCTAGTTTGGGCGATGTGATGAATCAGCACAATTTGCCGCTGGGGCTCTACGAACCGATCCACGGCAGCGCGCCCGACATTGCCGGCCAAGGGATCGCCAATCCACTGGCCACCATTCTCAGCGTTGCGTTGTTATTGCGCCATAGCTTGGGGCTGGAAAAAGAAGCCGCGGCCATCGAAGCGGCGGTGGATAGTGTGCTCAATGAAGGTGTGCGCACGCGCGATATTGCCAGCACAGGCGTTGAAGTTGTCGGAACTCAGATCATGGGCGATCTGGTGGCGGAGAAATTACTCAATTGAATATAACTCTATAAGCCAGTAGACAGCAGAACAGGAAAGCAGGTAGCGATGGCGCTCCCCAATTTTCCTACCTACCTGTTTACCTATTCCCACTCTATCTATACTCATGACCACAGAACCCCAAGACCGTCTGCGTTCTACCATTCGCCTGTTGGGCGATTTGTTGGGCCAGACCATCATCGAACAAGAAGGCCAGGAAATTTTTGACCTGGAAGAGGAAATTCGTTCGCTTTCCAAGACCTGGCGATCCGGTGATCGCTCGGTCTTGAGTAAGATCGATGAATTGCTGCCAGCGCTCATGGCGGATTTACCACGGGCCCTGGCGGTGTTAAAGGCCTTTACCGCGTATTTTCAATTAGTCAATTTGGCCGAAGAACAACAGCGCGCTCACATTTTGCGTGAACGTATGCGCGCCGCCTATGCACGCAACGAACCAATGGCCGAGACCATTGCCCACGCGATCCAACAACTGCACGCGCAAGGTCAGACGGCCGACCAAATGCGCCGGTTACTGGCCGATCTGTTTATTGAACCAGTTTTTACGGCCCACCCCACCGAATCCAGACGCATCACGATTCTGGCGCGCTTGCGCGCCATGGCCAGCGCCTTGAATGAATTGGACCGGCGTGATCTGCTGCCCCCCGAAGCCGAAGCCCTAGAGCAACAACTACGTGAAAATATTGTCTTGCTCTGGCAAAGTGACGAAACGCGCGATCGCCGTCCTACGGTCATGGATGAAGTGCGGCATGGCATGTATTATTTTGCCGATCCCGTTTTTTACCTTGTACCCCAGATCTACACAGAATTAGAGCGCGCCCTGGCCGAATATTATCCCGACGAATCATTCACCCTGCCGACGTTTTTGCGCTATGGCTCCTGGGTTGGGGGCGACCGCGACGGCAACCCGTTTGTGACGCCGGAGATCACAGAAGAGGCTTTGCGCGAGCAAAAAGAGACAATTCTGCGGCTTTACAACATTGAAGTTGATAAACTTTATAACCAATTAACCTCGACGGCTACACGGGTGCATATTAGCCAAGCATTGCGCGATAGCATCGAGCAAGATCTGACCCTGGTGCCGGCCAGCGAATTAGAAGTGTTAGACCGTTTTCGTTGGGAACCTTATCGCCATAAATTGATTATGATGTTCCGGCGTTTGCGGGCGACGCGCGCCGAAAATGAACAACCCTGGCGCACGCGCACGATCAACCCGCGCGCCTATCGCAATGCAGACGAATTTCGGCAAGATTTGTACTTGATCCGTGACAGCCTGCGCGCCAATAAAGGCGAACGGCTTATCCAAGACGGTCTGGCCAATCTAATTCGTTGTGCGGAAGTCTTTGGCTTTCATCTGGCCACACTTGACATCCGTCAGCACGCTGATCGCCATCGGAGTGCGATGGCAGAAGTGCTGACCCGTTATAACATGACCAGCGATTATATGGAGCTGTCTGATGCTCAGCGGGTGCCGGTATTGAATCGCGAGATTACCAATTTGCGCCCGCTGACCGCTAAGTTAGATTTCAGCGAAGCGACCAATCAAACGGTTGAACTGTTTCGCCTGATCAAGCAAGCGCGCGAGGAGATGGGGGACGACGTCATTCAAAGTTATATTATCAGCATGACCACCCATGCCAGCAATGTGTTAGAAGTGTTGCTCTTTGCGCGCGATGCTGGATTGTTTGGGCAGATTGATGTCGTGCCACTCTTTGAAACGATTGGTGACTTGGTCGCGGCGCCCGAAATTATGACGCAGCTCTACACCAACGAGGTTTATCGCCAGCATTTGGCGCAACGCGGCAACCAACAGCAGATCATGATCGGCTATAGCGACTCGAATAAAGATGGCGGCTATCTGCGCGCCACCTGGATGCTTTTTAAGGCGCAACGTGGCCTGGCGCAGATCTGCGACGAACATGGCATCAAACTTACCCTGTTTCATGGCCGCGGTGGTTCATTGGGGCGCGGCGGCGGTCCAGCCAATCGCGCCATTCTGGCCCAACCATTGGAATCGGTGCGCGGGCGGATCAAAATTACCGAGCAAGGCGAAGTGGTGAGCAGCCGCTATGACAACCCAGCGCTGGCTCATCGTCACTTGGAACAACTAGTCAATGCGGTGTTGTTGTCAAGCGGCAAACACCCCAACTATGCGCAAGAAGCGACCTGGGTCAGTTTGGTGGAAGAGCTAAGCCAGCGAGCCTTTGCCAAATATCGTTCCTTAATTGAGAAACCGGCCTTCTTTACCTATTTCCACGAAGCAACACCCATTGATCAAGTCGATCGGCTCAATTTGGGGTCACGTCCGGCGCGGCGCAAGAAAACAAGCGCGGTCACTGATCTGCGCGCAATTCCCTGGGTTTTTGCCTGGACACAATCGCGCGTCAACTTGACCAGTTGGTATGGGGTGGGGGCGGCATTGGAAACCTGGATCGAGGACGCTGGCCCAGATGCCACAGCGAAAAAAGCGGAGCGGCTGGCGAGCTTGCGCGAAATGTACCGCGAATGGCCCTTCTTTCGCACCGTGCTAGACAATGTGCAAGTCGGGCTGTGCATTGGTGATATGGCGATTGCGGCGCTTTATGCCAGCTTGACCACCGCTAAGACACGCACGGAAATTTTTGACGATCTGCTAGAGGAGTACGAACGCACAAAGCGCCTGGTCTTGCAGATCACCGGTTATCAAGAGTTGCTTGAGAATGAAAGTTGGTTACAGCGCAGTATCAAACTCCGCAACCCGTACGTAGATCCGCTGAATTATATTCAAGTGGCGTTGTTAGAGCGTTTGCGCACCCAACCATCAACGGTGGATGAGGAAAGTTTGCAAGCGGCCATTTTGGTCTCAGTCAACGGTATCGCAGCCGGATTGCAAAATACGGGCTGAACACTTATTCGCGCTCTGTTGGAAACAGGTAGACAGGGAAAACAAGTCTACAAGGAAAGAGACTTCTCTGCCTGTTTCCCCTCGGCCTGCTTATTCTGCCTAACGCCTATTGGGATGAAGGATTGTTTTCTGTGCCAGATTACCTGTCGTCAATTGACGGTTTACTTATCGATATTGAAGGTGTATTGCTGCATGGCAGCGCGGTGATTCCGGGTGCGCTAGAGACGTTACACGTCCTACGCACCCGGGGTATTCCCCATCGCTTCATTACGAATACCACCATCTATTGTCGGCCTACATTGTTGGAACGGCTGCAAGCGCTCGGTTTTAAGATGGAAATGAACGAGCTGTTTACCGCCACCTATGCCGCCGCTCAATATTTGCGTGATCAAAATGCGCGTAGTTACTATCCATTGCTTTTGCCGGATGCGCAACTAGAATTTGCCGGGATCGAGATTGATGAAGAAAACCCCGAGTTCGTCGTGGTAGGCGACATGGGGGCGGGCTTCACTTTCCCGCGCCTAAACAAGGCTTTGCGCGCATTGCTGAGCGGCGCTAAATTGGTGGCGCTGCACAAAAAACGGCTGTGGCGTACCGAAGAAGGGCTCTTTCTGGATGCTGGTCCTTTTGTGGTGGCGTTGGAGTATGCTGCGGGAAGCAATGCTGAAGTGATTGGCATGCCAAGCCGGGCCTACTTTAGCCAGGTGTTAGAGAATCTAAATCTACCCGCCAATCGCGTGGCCATGATCGGTGACGACATTGAAACTGCGGTGCGGGGCGCCCAAATGATTGGGATGCAAGGCTGGCTGGTAAAAACCGGCCGCTTTCGCAAAGAGGATCTGGGGCGTGGCATCTGGCCAGACAAAATGCTGGATAGTATCGGGGATATTGTTAAAAGTGAATCGTGAACCGTGAAGCGTGAAGGTTGACCCAGGACCTTCTCGCAACTCACTCATCACGCTTCATCCATCACCGATCCATGTGAGGTTTCCGAATGATGAAAATCGAACTCTATGATACAACTCTACGCGACGGCACCCAAGGTGAGGGTATGTCGCTTAGTTGTGATGATAAATTACGCATCGCCCGCCGCCTGGACGAATTTGGCATGCGCTACATTGAAGGCGGCTGGCCTGGCTCCAACCCTAAAGATATGGAATTCTTCGAGCGCGCCCAGACCGAGCTAACGCTAAAACAGGCCAAAATTGCCGCCTTTGGTTCGACCTGTCGCGCTGATATTGACCCCGCCGACGATCCCCAAATTCGGCTATTGATCGAAGCCAATACACCCGTGGTGACGATTTTTGGCAAAAGTTGGGATCTGCATGTAACCGAGGTCTTGCGTACAAACCTGGAAGAAAATCTGCGCATGATTCGTGATTCGGTGCGCTATCTACACAGCCAGGATCGCGAAGTGATCTATGACGCTGAGCACTTTTTTGACGGTTACCGCGCCAACCCCGAATATGCGCTTTCTACGCTCAAGTCTGCCATCATCGGCGGCGCGACCAGCATTGTGTTGTGCGACACGAACGGCGGTAGCCTGCCCTGGCAGATTGGTGAAGCTGTGGATGTTGTGCGCCGCGAGGTGTTAGGGCTTGATGAGCAAAACGACCAACGACCACCTGCGGCCAACATCACCTTGGGCATTCATGCCCACAACGACAGCGAAACCGGTGTCGCCAATACGTTAGCAGCGGTGCGGCATGGCTGCAATCATGTTCAGGGCACGATCAACGGCTATGGCGAACGTTGTGGCAACGCCAATTTGATCAGTGTCATTCCCGATTTGCAACTTAAGATGGGCCATGATCTGGTGCCCACGGAGAAACTGGCTTACCTAGCCGAAATTAGCCGCTATGTCAGCGAACTGGCCAACCTTAACCCCGATTCGCATCAACCATTCGTAGGGGCCAGCGCCTTTGCCCACAAGGGTGGCACCCATGTCAACGCCGTAGTCAAGCACACGATGAGCTATCAACACATCGATCCTGCGTTGGTCGGAAACGAGACTCGTGTGCTGATCAGTGAATTAAGTGGCAAGGACAACATCGCCGTTAAGCGCAAGGAGTTTGGGCTCAGTGGGCTCAGCCGCGATGAAGAGCGGACCGTGCTCCAACAGATCAAAGATTTGGAAAATGCTGGCTTTGCCTTTGAAAGCGCCGAAGCCAGCGTGGAATTGATGTTGCGCCGAGTAAAACAGGGCTATGTCGCGCCATTTGAATTGATCGACTATACCGCTATCGTGGAGCATCGCGCATTGCGCGGCCTATTTTCTGAGGCAACGGTTAAAGTTAAGGTGGGTGACCGCGTTTTTCACGAAGTGGCCGAAGGGAATGGGCCGGTCAATGCCATGGACTTGGCGTTGCGCAAGGCGATCCAGCAGTTCTATCCCCGGCTGCAAACTGTCAACCTGATCGATTACAAGGTGCGCATTTTGGACAGCCACAGCGCGACCGGCGCGGTGGTGCGGGTTTTGATCGATAGCACCGATGGTGAACGAAGCTGGAGCACGGTGGGCGCCAATACAAACATCATCGAGGCCAGTTGGATTGCGCTGGCCGACGCCGTGGAGTATTTTATCCTGACGGACGCCGAAAAACAGCAAACGAACGGCAAAGTCAAGTAATTGGAAAACAGGGCTCCCCGGCCTTACATTCAATCGTTACACAGAGATCACGGAGGAGGCACAGAGAAACACAGAGAAAGACCAACTTTTGTATGGCTATTTCTCTGTGTCCCCTTGTAAGCGTTTTTCTGTGCTTTCTGTGTAACCGTTTTCATAGTAGCATCACAAAATAACAGATAGGAGAAATTTCGATGGCAGTGCAAACATTGAACGGTCAACTGAACAAGTATAGCAGTCAGTTGACCCAAAAACGCTCCCAAGTCGGCTCGCAAGCCATGCTCTACGGCGTGGGCTTGACCGACGAAGATATGCAAAAGCCGCTCGTTGGGATTGCCAGCATGGGGTGGGAAGGCAATACCTGTAACATGCATTTGAACGATTTGGCCAAAGAAGTGAAAAAGGGCATGTTGGATGCTGGTTTGGTTGGTCTAATTTTCCACACCATTGGCGTCAGTGATGGCATCTCGATGGGCTCATCGGGTATGAAATATTCGCTGCAATCGCGCGATCTGATCGCCGATTCGATTGAAACCGTGGTCGGCGCCCACTTCTACGATGCCTGTGTGCCGATCCCAGGCTGCGACAAAAATATGCCCGGCACGTTGATGGCGGCGGCTCGTCTGAATCGGCCTACAATCATCGTCTATGGAGGCACGATTCGCCCCGGTCATCTGGGCGATCAGAAGCTTGATATCGTGTCAGCTTTCGAAGCCTATGGCAAATGGTTGTCCAAAGAGATCGATGAAGACCAGTTACGCGCTGTGTTGAAGAATGCCTGCCCTGGGGCCGGTGCTTGCGGTGGCATGTATACCGCCAATACGATGTCGTCTGTGATCGAATCGTTGGGCATGAGCCTGCCCTACAGCTCTTCGATCCCCGCCACCAGCCCCGACAAAACCACAGAATGTCATCAAGTGGGCAAAGCGATGCTCAATATCTTGCAAAAAGATATCAAGCCGCTGGATGTGATGACGCTCAAGGCGTTTGAGAATGCGATTACCGTGGCCGTTGCGCTGGGTGGCTCGACCAACGTCGTGTTGCATCTGCTCGCGGTCGCTCACGCCGCGGATATCCCACTGACGATTGACGATTTTCAAGCGATTTCTAATCGGACGCCCTTGCTGGCCGATCTGAAGCCCAGTGGCAAATATGTGATGGAAGAACTCTATGACGTGGGCGGCGTGCCAGCCGTGCAGAAGCTATTGCTGCGCGAGGGTCTGTTGCACGGCGACTGCTTGACTGTCACCGGTAAAACCCTGGCGGAAAATATCGCAGAGTTGCCGGATTTAAAGGAGGGACAGAAGATTATCTCGCCACTTTCCAACCCATTGAAGAAGACCGGCCACTTGCAAATCCTCTACGGCAACTTGGCTTCGTCGGGTTCGGTGGCCAAGATCACCGGCAAAGAAGGCGTCCGTTTCTCTGGTCCAGCCAAAGTCTTTGATTCCGAGGAATTGACGTTGGAAGCGATCCAAACCGGCAAAGTGACGCACGGCGACGTGGTTGTCATCCGCTATGAAGGACCCAAAGGTGGCCCGGGTATGCGCGAAATGTTGCTGATCACTGGCGCGCTGATGGGGGCTGGTCTGGGCAAGAGTGTGGCGCTGATCACCGATGGTCGCTTCTCTGGCGGCACTCATGGCTTTGTCGTTGGCCACATCACACCCGAAGCGCAAACGGGCGGTGGCATTGCGTTGGTGCAAGATGGTGACACGATCACAATTGACGTTGAGCACAACACGATCAATATGGAAATTCCGGACGAAGAACTAGCCAGCCGCAAGGCTCGTTGGACCGCGCCCCCCTATAAGGTGAGCAAGGGAACATTGTATAAATACATCAAGACCGTTTCATCGGCTTCTGAAGGCTGTGTGACAGACGCCTAATCATCGTCTAAGAATACGATCGAGAAGATTGGAGATTAGAGATTGAGGAGAATCTCTAATCTCCAAGTTGTTTCTAGACAATGCCTTCGGCTAAGTCGACATTAGAAAATCGCCAGGCAACAGTTTGTGTTTATCGTTGCCTGGCGATTTTTATCTGCCTGCCAACCTTTCGGTCAGAGGCACGCCACCCACACTCCAGTCGGTGGCGGGAATGTCGAAGATGATGACGCGTATATCGCCGAGTGGTTCTTCCAGATGACGATGCGCTGCTTCGGTCAATTGCTGCATCAACTTTGTCTTTTGCTCCACCGTACGCCCAACTAACATGGTGATCTTCAGAAAGATCATTCCCCGATCCCCGCTGACGTAGGACGTAGGCACCAACCCCGGCAGGCAGGCATCCCATTGCAACTGATAGAAAAATAAGCGGAGACGACCGTCGGGTGTGTTTAATACATGGCTGAAGATATCAATCGCTTCCAGCGCAAAGGCCCGTTTTTGGCTTAGCGTCAGCGGCATTGGCGAGGCTTGCGTTACTTCTAACATTGGCATAGTGGCTTCTCCCCATCTTGATGGACTGCATCGTTAACCACGAACAGAAATGAGTGAGCAAAGTTGCTCGTTCTTGTGATTGTCTTTTGCCCCGATATAGCAGGCCACGATCCATAAAATTCACGTTCGAGTGATGGGATCTCTCTTCTGATGAAGAATGCTCGCATAGATTGCTGCCGCTTGGTTGCTAGGGTTTGTGGTTGCCTGTGCGGCAGCATCCGCTGTGATTGCGTAGATCTTTTGTGGCGAATTGATGATTTTATTGCGCATCCATTCTTGTGCAAGCGCAGGGTTGCTAAATAAAAAGCCATCCACGACTTGCAGCCCCCAGCGTTGGATTGGGCGATACGGCGCTGACCAAGGTCGTTCTCCTTGATGTTGGACAATCAAGGGGCAAACCGGTGGTAGGAGCGAGCGCAAGTAGCGAATTTGCAGCGGGAAGCGCAGACCATTCACCTGGACAAGGATTGCATGTTCTACCTGAACATGGGCCGCACAGAGGACACGGGCACTCCAGTGAATCTGGCGGGGAATCTGCCAGGCCAGTAACTTGTCTGCGAACGTGTCGCGCACCAGATGATAGGTAACCTGGTTGCGTTTTATGACAGCATCCTGCAAAAACCGTTGAAATACCGTGACTTCAACATCTGCCTTCTGCAAATCCTCGCCCCAGCGTGTCAAGTCATCAGCCTGATCGAGCCAATCGTTGGCAATGGCAGAAGCGGCATTATAATCATAGTTGATGATGAGCAGATGAAGCATGTAATCCACGCAGCTTTGATGCTGGACAACTTTGTATTTTGGCCAGGGGCCGGATGCTAGCTTTCCAACGCCGATGCGTCTGATCGCGAAAATAGTGGTGGGCTGGTGGGGCGGCGCAGATTGTGACATCAGCAGGCGCCACAATCTGCGCCACTATGTCCTGTGTGCTCCTATTATTTTCGTTCGACATATTCCTTAAAGGCGCGCAAATTTTGTTCCAGACGTCTTTGAATGCTGCCTTGGGCTAGATAATTTGTAAAAACGGCCAGCCCATGCCCTGTATAGCGCAACTGCATCGTACAACCACCTAGCGTATCTGTAAAATGCGCACTCTGAACCATCGGCAAACTGCTCTCACTCTCCCAGACCGTTGTGTCACTAGGAACAACCATGCGAATAATCGCCGCGGTTGAGGTTGTGCCGAAGCGATTTTGTTGACGCCATTGAAAACGCGCCCCCTCTTGCCATGAATTGCCCGTGAGCCAATCGGCTGTTAGGATCGCTGCGTTCCAACGTGGCCAATCGCTGATCTGAATAAACTTTTGCCAAGCCGTGCCACGCGCTACATGGATGTAGATGTCTGCTGAGCTGGTATGAGTAGGCGTAATCATGCATCCTTGGCTGTTTCTGGCAATCGTCCTTTCAAACGCATAATGCGCTGGTACGATTGGTTGATTCTTTCCTCGCTGATCGCACCCTTATCCACCAATTCACGAATGATCTTTGTGGCGCGCGTCGCGGCTGTCTCCTGATAATTGATCGTATTGGCGATCGAAATCATGTCGATGCCGGCGGTGATGGCCAATTGAATGGCCGTGGCAAAGTCATAATATTTGGAGATCGCCCGCATTTGAATATCGTCAGAAATGATCACACCGCCATACCCCAATCGTTCGCGTAGAATGCCGGTGACAATCGCCGATGATAAGGTGGCCGGCAACTTATCATCTAGCTTGCCGTTGAAGATATGGGCGGTCATGATCACGTCACTCTCGCCGGCTTTGATCAGGTCGATGTAGGGCTGTAGCTCACTATCTTGCCAGGTGTCTGTGACATCGACAAAGCCCAGATGCGTATCATTGCGACTGCTGCCATGCCCAGGAAAATGTTTGAGTGTACAGAAGGCGTTGTATTTATGGTGGGCCTGAATAAATGTGCTGGCTTGGCTTGTCACAATCGCTGGATCGGCCGAGAAGCTACGCCCAAGCGCCCCAATCACTGGATTGCGCGGGTTGATATTCAGATCAACCACTGGGGCTAAGTTCAAGTTGATGCCAGCCTTTGTCAGCGCTTGCGCAAAAAGTTCGGCCTCGGCGGTCGTGGTGGCCAGATCATTCTGTTCCCCTAGCGCTTGGGCCGAATAATTGGTCGTAATCCCAAAGCGCTGCCCCAAACGGATCACCTGTCCGCCTTCTTGATCCACAGCCACCAATAGTGGAATCGAGGATGCCTTTTGCAAAGTGCTCGTCATGGCTAACACTTGGGCTGGCGATTGAACATTCTCGCCAAAGAGCACGATGCCGCCAACGTGATGATCTTTAATTTCACTCATGATGCGGCTATTGTCGTTGATCACCTGGCCGCGAAAGCCGATCAATAACATCTGCCCAATCTTGACCTCAAGCGGTGGCTCTGGGATTGGTAGGCTAGAATGTAATAGGTGCAAGGGTGGCTTGCTGTAGGCTGGTAGAAATTCTCCCGAAAAGACTAATTTGGACGAGAGGCCCAAAGACGTGCTGGCGGGCGCGCAGGCGGTGAGCGATGATAGAATACCAAGTTGACTGGCGCGAAGCAAGAATTTTCTGCGTGACAATCGTGCATACACAGTTCGGATAATCTCCAAAATAAGGTAGTGGATAAAAACGGCATTGGCACAAAATGACGAATAAGTAAGGTTGACCCAATGCTGATGACGCGCAGCATCGCATAAAGCAAACTGAGCAGAATCCTATCAGTAGGTTTGGACAGCATAGAAGTAAATTTAAACATGTTAGGAAACTTTTAACGCTGAAAAAGTATTAAGCCAAGTATACATCGAATTAAGCAAAATTGAAATAGACTAATGAGTTGCAAAATACAAAGATTGATGGTATAATTAGCTTATGTGCGGACGATTCACCTTAACCGCGTCGGCCCCTGAACTGGCGCAACAATTTGATTTACCAGCAGAACCCCTGGTGGTTCCTCGCTATAATATTGCTCCGACCCAGCCGGTTGGCATTGTTCGTGCGCAAACAACACGAACGTCATCGCCAACTATTAGTCGAGAATGGGCTTTGACCTTATGGGGCCTAATTCCGTCCTGGGCAAAAGACCCTGGGATCGCCAATAGTTTGATCAATGCTCGTTCTGAAACCGTTACTGAGAAGCCAGCTTTTCGCGCCGCCTTTAAACGTCGTCGTTGTCTGGTGCCGGCCACGGGTTTCTATGAATGGCAACGCCAAGAAAAGCGTAAGCAACCCTATTACATTACAGTCGGCGAAGGCGGCATTTTTGCCATTGCTGGTCTGTGGGAAACCTGGCATGGCCCCGATGGTTCTGAAATAGAGACCTGCACTCTCCTGACCACCGAGGCCAACGCGTTGATGGAGCCACTGCATACGCGGATGCCAGTGATTATTGCACCGGAAGATTATGCGGAATGGCTGGGGAATGGTGCAGATGCTACGCCGCAAGCGCTTGATCAGTTACGCCATCTTCTGCGTCCCTATTCTGCCAAAGAAATGGCCGCCATGCCAGTTAACAGCTATGTGAGCAATGCTCGCAATGAAGGCGCTCAATGTATTGAGCCGCTGATCAGCTAACAACGCGTATTGCTCGTTGATTTGTCTTTTGGCGTCGGCTTGATCATCTCCTTATAATTACCAAATTGATTTCATTGCCAAATTGATTAATTGTCAAGCAACGCCTGGGCGATCTCTGCCCACTCTTTTTCTAATGGCTGCTGCGAAACTTGTTGATTGGCACGCCGATACCAGTAGGCGGCATTGGCTTCATCTCCTTCTTCCCGATGTAAATAGGCATGCACCCACGATCCTACGGCATCTTCCTGGGCCTGGGCGAGTACATGGGCCGCTTTCCAATCACCTTTGCCCATTTGCCATAATGCTTGCAACGCATTGCTGAGCCCCGCCGGTGGTGTCGCCTGGGCTAGCGACGCTTTAAATTGTTCAAAGTTCATGTTGACTCCTCTTTTGTCTGGTACACTTAATCAGTTTACGAAGTGCCAAAGTCTAACTAAAGGGATTAGGATCTCTGCAATTTTAGGATAAGCTGACGTTTTCTGAAAACAATCTCAGCAAAATTATGGCGTAGGCGTAGTCTTTGCCGGAATAGTCGGGGTACTCATCATCGCTGTCAGCGTCATCTGGATATTGGCCGTCTCTCGGACCGTGGCTTTATCAACCGTCATGACGAAGCGCAGCGATAGCAATAGGAAGCCGAGTAATAAAAGGGCGAATAGCGCAACACGCCAGTCGCGTTTTGGTGCGGGTTGTTGAGGTTGCAACATGCCTTACTCCTTGCTCGCGAGCGCATAACGGGGGTAACGTTCATCGCTAACATTGTACTTTAATCATTTCGCATTGCCCAAAAAAGCGTAGAGCGACACTTTCATTTTATTTCGCCATCCGGTTCCTTATTGACCCAGTACGTCCGCCATCATATGATGCCTGTGGTGGTTATCACTTATACGGAGATCAATCCATTATGTTCAAACGAGAATTACCTGTCGAAAATAAATTACCATCGTCTTCGATTGCAAGATCAGTCACTTTTAGGACGATTAACTACGATGATGTCCAAGGCGCTTATGTCTGGGCCGAGAATCGTGCGGGCGTGTGGGAACCGATTGCCAAAGCCACCATGCCATTTGTTGTCGGCGCTGCCATGGAAATTCGTGATGCGGTATTATATCTGAGTGGCGAAAAAGTTGAATGGGATCCTAACTGATCTAAACTTGGACAGTATTTGGGGGACAGAAACTTATATGAAGCGTTAATACGCCAACATACGCACCTGCTACTGTCGGAGAGAATGGCTATACCCGGAGTGACGGCAAGGCAAAAAGTGTTTAGCGGTGATTACACACAACAAACCTTCAACTCAGCCTGAGGATAGAATTCTCAAGGAATGATCTCCTTTACGATAGCATGAGACCACCCGCAAACTGCGGGTGGTCTCATGCTATCGATTGCCATGATTGACCGAGCTTGTAGTCGGCTATCTATGAATCAGTGGCAAAAAGATAAACGCATTATCGATTGCATCTACTTCCGGTGGCTGATCCCCGATCGGTGGCGTCAGTGTTTCCACGGGGGTCAGTGTTTCCATGGGGGTCAGTGTTTCCATCGGCGTCGGTGTTGCGGTTGGCGTTTCCGTTGATATAGGCGTGCTGGTCGGCGTTACAGTAGGTTGACAGGCTGGCGAATCGATAAAAACTGTGTTTGAGTAGCGTGTGTCATGGCCTTGTTTGTCAATCGGCATGACGCGAAAGTAGCAGAATTTGTCGATCGTCGTATCGAGGATGGTCTGGGTCTCAAACCCCGTTTTGAAGGTCGTATCGATCAAGGTCGCTGGTTCGGCAGTCGTGCCGCCATAGACCCGATAGCCAAGAAGTTCTGTGGCGCCGTTCCAACTGTAATAGAGGGTGGGTGTTGTATCTGTAATGGCAACGAGTGTCGGCTCTGTGGTTGGATAGCCTTGCCAGTTAAACCGGAAGGCGCGATAGTTGATATTCGGGGATGATAAAGCAAGCTCAAAGCGCTTCGTTCCATCTAGACCAAACTCTGTAATTGCTGGCAGGCTTGACAAGCCCCACCCAACCAAAACATTATTGTTCGACAACTTCTGATTGCTCCCCATCGCTAGACCAGAGGTATCTGGGGTGTTGCGATATTCATGCACCAACGTGGCGATCTTCTTCTTTTCATCCAATCGATATTCTACAGCCCGTGAATAGCTGGGGGTGGCCAAATTACCATTGTCATAGAGTGTTATATTGCCATTTGGTAAGCGGCGGATGTCATGTTGATGAGAAAAAGGACGATTATCACCCACAAAGGTAAATTGATTGTGTTTGCCACCTAAACGCCAGACAATGGCGCCGGTCTGACGATTGATCTTCGTAATCTCATTCAGGTGACGGCTAGAAAGCAAGAGATTTCCGTCTGTATCAAGCTCAATGGCGTTGCCATGTACGTAGTCAACCGGTTCGGTTTGCAAGTAAATATCCGTGGTATCCGTAATTTGAAAATGATCCCAACTGCGCCATTCAAAGACTACGTTTTTGGTGGCGTCTAGTTCTTGAACGATCAAACCCATGACGTTCGCTGTCATGCGACCATTTGGAACCACTCCATCGGTATTGCTGATCACTTGGGTATCGTAACTCATTAAGAGTGCATGACCGTTGGCCAAAATTTGTAAGTCATGATTATCTGTAGAGTAGCCGTGCCCGGCTTGGAACGTGTCCACCTCTGTATAAGTGTTATCCAATGCATGAAATACACCCGTTCCCTTATCCCAATAAGTAAGCAAACCGTTGGATTGGCGTTTAAAGTCATCTGCCCAAACACAGGGAGGCAACGCCCGATAGAAGGCTGGTTCGCCCGCATTATCCAGCATGAGCAAATAGGCTCCGTGAGAGCAAAATGTAGATTGGAAATTGCTCAGAAAAAGATAACCGTTGTCAACCCCATTGGCTGGTGTCGTAACCGTGATCTGCGGGAAATCCGTTGGCAATGTATGGTAAGTTTTAGTAGAAACTACCGCCGCTTTCACATCTGTCAAAGTATCTGCGGGCGCAGACAAAAATCTAGAAGGCTGCGTTTGTCTTTCATTACCTAGGGAAACCGCAAGATTACTTGCTTTGAAGATGGCCGGATCCGCAAGCGCAGTTGTAAAGCGAAACGCTACATCACCCGCGGCGTCCCTGCCCCAATTGACGCTAACGTTGACACTCTCATGCAATGCGAATGGCTGATCTGGGATAAAGATGATCGTTTGTTGATCATCGGCCAGCACGATATGGCCAGCGTGCTGGCCTGATTGCGCACCAGAGACGGTAAAATGCGCACTAGCCTGAATGCTGTCGTCGAGCTTGACTCCATAACGGATGGCAATGGTCGTCTGTGGCGAGACAAATTGCGCATCTGGCTGAGGTTGAAGATAGATCGGCGCCGTGGGCAATTCACTCATTGCGAAAACCGTTGGCCTATTGCTATGCTCGGCATGAATAGGTAGCACATAGAGCAAGATGGGCACTAAAAGAGCCGACGTTAACGTAAGCCACAGGGTTCGTCGTAGCATGAATGCCTCCAGACAGTGATCGAAGTTTAATTGAAATTGATGAATGTAAATCAAAATACCGGTAACACTAATTTTCCTACGTGACCTGAAGTTTGTGTTATAGGGGAGGGTAAAACGTGAATAAACTGTTCTGCTTTCCAGATTCAACACATTGATAAGCTTGATTGAATTAAAGTAAGTAGATACACGTACTTAGATCTTAAGGGATACGCAGGCAACATTAATAAGGTTACGACGATTATGCCTCGGCTTTACCAATCGACGTATAGATCTTTGGCACATCACCCTTGATAGAAAATTAAAAATGGA
>JAPLGZ010000062.1 GCA_026389895.1 Chloroflexota bacterium
CGATTCATGCCATCACCGCCAAAGGTTTCGAACTCAAAGTCCTTCTGTTTACACTGGCGGCTAGCATCAACTGTCTCTAAAACCTTACTGGCTTCACCTTACTATCACGAACTTTTTTTAGGTCACAACTTGGATTAATTAATGATGATTTTTGGGGTTTTTAATACTTTTTGATAAAGCGCGAGTGTTTGTTGGGCCGCCTGTTCCCAAGTGTAATGCTGGCGCCACGCTGCCCCTTTGACGATCCACTGCTGACGCAAGGCAGGGTTTTGCAGGAGCGCATCGATCTGCTGCGTGATCGCCCCCGAATCATGGGGGTCGACGGTCAGCCCTCCTTCACCGGTAATTTCGCCAGCCGCGGTGGTCGCCGAACAGAGCACGGGCGCGCCACAGGCCATTGCTTCCAAAATGGGCAGACCAAAACCTTCATAAAACGAAACCAGCACAAATAGTTCTGCGGCCGTATAAAACGTAATCAGATCAGCAAACGGTACACCACTCAAAAAATGGACCTGATCTGTTAACCCCAATTGCTGTACGAGCAGTTGCGGCTCGGTATAATCTTGATAGGCCTGCCCGATAATCACCAAATCGTGGGTCTGCCGGCTTTGACTATTCGCGTAGGCTTGGATCAACCCAACATGATTTTTGTGCGGGCGATATTCGCCCACAGTCAGCAGAAAAGGGCGCGATAGGTGATATTGTTCGCGCAAACTCTCTACAGCTAACGCCGTGGCTGGCTGGAAGCGGGCATCGGCGGCTTCATAGATCACCGATAACCGTGACAGCGGCGTCTTAAATAGCCGCGCCAAATCTTTCGCCGTATTGTGCGAGACCACAATCACGCCCGCGGATCGCTTTAGGCTTTGCGCAAAACTAAACCGCATATACTGACGCTTCACCTGGCTCAGGTTTGTAAAAAATTCAGGATGGACAAGATATTTCGCATCGTGAATGGTCGTCACCACGGGCAGCCGTCCCCAGAAGACCGGCGCATCGAAGTGGGGATAGTGAATCAGTTGAACGTTCAACTGCTGGGCCAGCCGCGGGATCACAACATGTTGCTGCAAGGCCATGTGTGGCAGTTGGCTAAGATGCTGGCTGAGATTGGGCGCACACCATTCGGCCAACCCATACCCCGGCCAGGGATCGGCACGGCGCAAGAGATGAAAATGGGTCTCAGGCGCTAGGCGAATGAGTTCAGCCAACAGAGCGACAATATATTGGCCGATGCCGGTCGGTTTACCCAGGACTAGACGCGCATCAAATAAAATAGATTCTTGCATGGACAATCAATAACCTGATTAGATCTGCTTCACTTGCGCCGTCGTTGGTACGGGCAGCGAATATTTATGTAAGCGTTGTAATGTTGGCCGTTCGATATACCGGTAAAATAAAAGACCTGCGACAATACAAATCAAGAAAAGCGGCGCCATGATCCAAGGTTGCTTGATAAAACTTGTCACAATCGCCACGATGGTCAGATGGGTTAAATAGATCGAATAACTGGCGTTGCCAAGCTCAATCAAAAATTGGAACTGGCGCGCGGGTTCATATAAGACACACACGAGACATAGTATAAAGCAAGTTGCAAAGATACTGATCGTGGCGGTAGAGAAAAATGGACAGAGAATAAAAATAACCAGTGAGAATAGCAGGAACGCGCCATTCGTTTTATAGGGGATTCGCTGATAGAAAAGCGCAATAAAACAACCGGCAATAAAGTAAAGATTGATCTGATCCAGAAAAAGCAGCCTGCCTGTGGCGATCTGAAAAAAGTAAGTATTGGCTAAAATGAGCACAAACCAGCCGCTTAATAAGCCAACCATGTGCCGGCGTAGCACAATGATCCACGTACAAAAAATCGCATAAAACATCAATTCATAAACCAACGTCCACGAGACGCCCAAAATACTCTGGGCGGGGTTGTGCAGCAAAAAAAAGTTGCGCACAATATTCACTGGATCTCTGTGCCAAGCAAAGCCTTTACTGGGCATGAAATGAAAAATCAACACAACCGGCACAAAGGCAATCATATACGCGGGATAGATGCGGATCAGCCGCTTGCGCACAAAATTGCCCGCAGCTGCCAGCCCGCGATCTTGGCCATGGATGTAGGTCATCAAAAAGCCGCTGACCATAAAGAACAATTGAACGCCAAGATAGCCATTCGCTAAAATCGGAAAATGGAAATCTGAGTTGACATGATAGGTCACGACATAGAGCGCCGCAAAACCGCGTAGATATTGAATTCCGGGAAAGAATGGCGCTTTTGAGCGGGTCATAGGCAGAAATCGAGCGTACAAGGAACAGTTGATGTGAGTAAGGAAGAGATTAGAGATTAGAAATTATTTGTTCTTTCTAATCTCTCAATCTCTAATCTACAAGACCATTGAATAGAGAGTGATCAATAAAAGTCTCGCTCACGGTGTTGTTGTCCGTTGGCGTCGCGTTTGTAACAATTGCCGCCAACGCCGGTCCAACAAAATTGTGGGCCGCAGGGCTAAGGCGCCCGAAAGCCAACGCAAAGCGTGCAGGCGGCGCCCCGCTTTGACGTTGCCATAAAACGCATAGAGATGATAGAGCGCTTTGGCGCGCCGCAGACGCTGGCGCACTTCACCAGCGGATAAGCCTAATTTCTGGGGCAACTCCCTGTCTTGTGCCAGTTGATTCATCAGCTTTAGGTGTTCTAGCGCCATCTTATGTTGCTGCGAAACCGTTTTTGAATGCGCACTCAAACGGAAATTGACCAATGGTGGATCGGGAATTCGCTTAAATTGTGCGCCCGCCAACGTGAGGCGAATCCAATAGTCATGATCCATGGCATAGTGGAGCGACTCGTTTAATAAACCCACCTTTTCCATGATCGCCCGCCGCCAAAACGAACCGGGTTGATTGACTAAATTTTCGTTGATGACAGTAGCCTTCGAAATATCAATCGTGTCTTTGGGCAAAACGGGCGTCGGCACTACCTTGCCAGTGTAGTCCATCCGATTGACTTGGCCATAGACAACATCAATTTCTGGGGCGGCCTGAAACGTCTGCACGATGCGACTGATCGCGCCGGGCAAGTAGACATCATCAGAATTGATCCAACCAAGCAGAGAACCAGTGGCGCGCTGCAAGCCCTTGTTGACGGCATTGGCTTGCCCACCATCGCGACCTGATTCCCAATGGGCTAGACGATCGGCATATTTTTTGATGATCTCGACGCTGTTATCGGTTGACCCACCATCCATAATCATATATTCAATGTTCGGATAATCCTGGTTCAGCACCGATAGAATGGTCGCTTCCAGAAATTCGCCTTGATTATAGGAGGGCGTAATAATTGAGACGAGCGGCAGATTATCTGACATAATTCTTCTTTCCATTGGATTATTTACCTGGTACACCTATTCGTGTGAGGATTAGAAGACAAGGAGAGGCGGGAAGCGGGATCACGCGCCGTGCTCAATGCATCAATTCCTCATACAAACTCGTGTAGCGCCGCGCCACATGCTGCAATTCAAAATTTTCTTCTACTTTACGCCGCGCCGCAACGGTAAGCTGTTGCCAGCGCATTTCATCGCCAAGCACCCAACTGATGCCAGCCGCCAGGTCATCGCTTTCAAACGGGCGCGCGAGATAACCATTCTGTTGGTGGTCAATCATATCGGGCATGCCGCCAATCTGAAAAGCGACACAAGGCGTGCCACACGCCAGCGCTTCCATCACCATGTTTGATAAATTTTCTTGGATCGATGGCGCCACGAATAGATCCGCGGCCGCATACAACAACGCCACGCTCACTTCATCCTGTAACCGGCCAGGATAATGCGCTGGCAACCCCAAAGCCGGTGGCTGGGCCGGACGGGGCGCGCCAAAGATCACAAGCTCGGTTTCGTTGCCCAGCGCAGAAGCCGCGATACTTTGCAAGGCTGGCGCCAGCAGATGAAATCCCTTATTACGGTCGCTCGTGCTGTTCAGCGCGCCAAACAGAATGAGTTTTTTGTCGCTGGGCAACCCCAAAGCCGCCCGCGCAAACTTTTTGTCCACCGGCTTAAAACGGGTTAAATCAAGGCCATTCGGAATCACTTCGACTCGACAGTCACGCATCAAACTGCTACTTTGGGCACAGGTGGCCAGCCAACGACTGGGTGTCACAATTGTCACGCGTCGGTCGCGCAGCGCCTTATCTTTGGCCTGCCAGAGCCAACGGCTCAGGTCGTGTTCCTGGGTTGATTTCAGTTGTGGACAAGCCCCACAGCTTTGCCGATAACGAAAACACTCATAGGGCAGATGACAGCCACCCGTAAACGCCCAGGAATCATGTAACGTCCAGACCAATGGCGCTTTTATTTTAGCGAACGCATGTAAAGGCACAAAGCCGTCAGCAATCCAATGTAGCTGCACGATATCCGGTTGCGCATGATTCGCCCAAGTGGCGGTCGGGCTGGGCGTCCAGTTTAAGCCCCACGGCATTGGTTGTCGTTTGGGATAGAAAGCCAGCGGCAATTTATCCACATGCGGCGTCAAGAGCGAGGCGACACGCCCCAGCGGACGCTTGTCGAGGGACACGGTGGGATCATCGCCATGTTTCCGCTGTACGAGCATGCTGGAATCTTCGCCAATCGCTTGCAACCCCTGATGCAAACGGTAGGCGGCGCGCGCCGCGCCACCGCGGATATCGTGGGTGCTAAGATGCAAAATTTTCATCGTTTATATCACCCAAAAGCGCGTTAATTCCTGGGCGAAGCGCTCAGACGCCCAGTCACGCGCCAATTGGCGCGGCAGTTGATAGGGATCACTCCAACGATGCGCCTGGCCAGCAAAGTTGGCCGCCACTTTGGTAAAACCAGCACTTTTGCACACCGCCAGCGTCTGCTGGTTATAATCATAACGCCCGCCAAATGGATATGAAAAAGTCGTGATTGGGCGCGCCAGCCAAGTTTCCAGTTGCTGTTTTGAAGCTTGAATTTCCTCGGCCTGGCGCGCCGCACTTTGCGCCGCCAAGCGTGAATGGGTCATCGTATGTGCGCCAATCGTCACCAGTGAGTTACTTGCGAATTGTTGTAACTCTGTGCTGGACATTGCGCGGTGTGAATCGCGGCCCTGCTCACTCAGCTTGGCCCAGGCCCGCAGTTGGGCAAGCCATCCGGCCCATTGGGGCGCGTCTACTTGTTTGATCAACGGATGCATTTGGGCATATAACTGTTGGCGCTCACGAAATGTGGCGGTCGGCCAGGTCTGGCCATAAGACACATCTTCCAATGTAAAATTAGGCGGATAGGGCCGATTATCCAGCAGAATTCTTTCTAGCTAATCCCACCAAAATTCCCGTTGTGTGTTGATCTGGCCCGCGCAGATAAAGAAAGTGGCGGGTATTTGTAATTCATCCAAAATCGGCAACGCCTCGTAGAAATTGTCAGCGTACCCATCGTCAAACGTAATCACGACGGCTGGTTGCGTTACTTTGGACCATTCTTCCTCAAAGCGCAAAATTGGCAGATGTTGTTTTAGAAATAATAGTTGTGTGCGGAAGTGCGCCGGCGAAACCGCCAACTGTTGCGGATCAGTGGCTAAGCTTGTCACCAGGTGATACAGCAAAATCACAATTGGCGGATCAAAGCGATTTTCCAATCGATGCCAAATGGAGCGAACAAGGGATCGCCCACGCCGCAACGTAGCGTACATGCGCTTAGCCTGCCTTCCGGGCGACAATCGTAATCAACATCTGATAATCAGGGTCAGAGCGTTGCAACAATGTGGCATCTGGCAAATCTTCCACACACAAACCCTGGAGAAAAGCGGTCGCCGCCAACACATTGCCGACACTGACAATTTCTACGCCCCCCGTAAAGACCGGTGCAAATAATTTCTGCACCGAAGCGGTGGTAAAGCGCCAATAGTCGCCCCAACGATCCATATCATAACGGCTGATCTGGCTGATCCCAGCCACGGTAGCCAGCAGTACGCCGCCCGGTTTCAACAAGTGGTGGGCACCGCTCACGGCCTTTTGGATGTCAAAAATAAAATTGAAAGTCTGGGTGCAGATAAAACAATCGACGCGGTTAGCCGGCAATGTGGTTGAGTCGGTCAAATCACCGACAATCGTCGCATTCGCATTACCGGCGGTGGCGTGCAACACTTCATAGGCCTCGACTTGATGGCCATAACGCTTACTATACTCGCTGGCGGCTACTTCCAATACGCGGCCTCGGATCAATGCTTGGTTTTGTTCCAGAAAACGCGCAATATAATAGCGATCAATCGGTGTGCCGCGCTCCAGGCCAAACTGGCGGCTGACCGGTTCGGTGCGTTGATTATCGGCAAAGATCACCGGCGTCTTTGCGCGCAATAACTTTTGTAAGAGCGGACGAATCATGTTACTCTCCCGGCACATCAACTGCGTTGAGAATTCATCTTCATTTCAATGCTGCCTGAATAATTTCGTCCAGGTGCGCCGCACGTACTTGATAGGTGTGATCACGCAAAACGCGCTGCTGACCGGCCTGGGCAATTTTGACCCGTTCTGCGGGATGATCTAACAACCAGCGCGCCTTTTCGACACATTCTTCGGGCGAACGATAGGCCACCACTTCACGCTCAACGTCAAAAAGCTCGCCCAGGTTCTGCCGCCAATCGGTCAATAGACAGACACCCACGCCCGTGGCTTCGAACAAACGCATATTGGAGGCATAAAGCGGCGACGAATCGGCATGAATGTTTAAGTTGATTTTTGAGTCATGCAAAATCTGGAACATATCCAAACCAAAAACTGGCGGCCGTAAAACTGACTTCAAGCGGGGATTGACCAGACGAACAGGGGCAACTGTTCCCTGCATCATCCGCTTCAGCAGAGGCTGGCGCATCAGCAAGGAATTGAACCAGCCAAGTTTTTGTACAGATCGGACGCCGCTTTGCAGGCCCGCACGAGCCAGCGCTTTTGCTTGATCAGGCCAGCGATAATTGGCGCTAGCCGAGTAAATTGTTATATCCATTGCTTCGACAAGGCGCACGAGAATCTGCTCGCGCTGCAAGTGAAAATCTTGCGACCGAATGATCGAGCCAATAAAGGAAAGATCAATCGTGGCTGGACGCGCTTGCAGCGCGGCATTGATGCGCGGATCAAAGCCATGATCGAGGTGGGCCGCGGGTAATCCGACTTTATGAAAATAGGCCACCGATTCGGGCGCACAAGACAACATCAGGTCAATTTGCCGCCAAGTTCGGTTGCGTGGGATCGCGCTGCCCACCCAGCCCAAGACCAACCGCGGCGCGTGGGGTAACGCACGAATCTGGGCCAGCAACACTTCGTCGGGATGGTCATACCAGAGTACATCTGGCTGGAAGGCACTGATCTGGGCCAGGGCAATGGCGGTTGCATCAAAATGCTCGGTGGGCGGCAGATCATGCTCGCGCGCCCAGGCTTGTTGTAATGGCTCCAGATTGATCGTAATATCCGTTGCTTCATAGCCAAGCGAACCCAAGGCATGAGTCCAAAAATCTGCCCCACCTGCCGCATCTTGCATCAGCGCAGCCAGTTGCACGGCATACGATTCGACGGCAAGCCCAGGCTGGCGTGCATAAAAAGCGTTAGCATAGGTTGGATAAACAGTAGTCAGTTTTAGTAGACGCATGAGATCGCTTGTCTATTATTGAGAATCGTGCGCCAACAATGCTTGCACAATGCGTTGTGCGGCCTGGCCATCACCATAGGGGTTGACCGCCTGCGCCATCGCTTGATATTCGTCTGGCTGATCGAGCAGGCGACGCGTCCACGCCAAAATTTGCTCTTTGTCTGCGCCCACCAGGCGCACGGTACCAGCTTCGACCGCTTCCACCCGTTCGGTGACATCACGTAAGACCAGGATCGGTTTGCCAAATGTCGGCGCTTCTTCCTGAATGCCGCCAGAATCGGTCAAAATCATATAGACGCGTTTCATCAGATGGACGAGGGGCAGGTAATCGAGCGGCGGCAGCAATGTGATGTTGTCGATCTGGCCCAGCATGCGATAGGCCGTCTCTTGCACATGCGGGTTGAGATGCACGGGATAAACAATATGAATATCGTCCTTATATTCCGTAGCCAACGTTTGTAGCGCGGCGCAAATCTGTTCCAAGCGTTGGCCCAAATTTTCGCGCCGATGCGCCGTCACTAAAATCAGGCGTCGATCCGTGGGTAGCGCGGCAAGCGGCCCTTCTGCGTCGGTGTAAGGCAGCGCGGCAACCCACTGAAGCGCATCAATCACGGGATTGCCGGTGACAATAATTTGCGCGGCGGGTACATTTTCTTTTAACAAATTGGCCTTGGCCGTTGGCGTGGGCGCAAAATGTAAATCGGCCATCACACTGGTGAGCCGCCGATTGATCTCTTCGGGAAACGGATCAGTCTTGCTAAAGCTGCGTAACCCTGCTTCGACGTGGCCCACGCGCACCCCGGCATAAAAGGCGGTCAATGCCCCGGCCATGACGGTGGTTGTGTCGCCTTGCACCAACACCCAATCAGGTTTTTCGCGTTGCACGATCGGCGTCAACTCGACAATAATGCGCGCCGTCAGTTGATCCAATGTCTGGTTCGGCTGCATGAGGTTGAGGTCATAATCGGGCTGGATGTGAAACAGGCGCAATGTTTGATCCAACATTTCGCGATGTTGCGCCGTTACACAGACGCGCGAAATGATCTGATCAGGAAACTCGGCCAATGCTTTGATAATCGGGGCCATCTTGACGGCTTCGGGCCGCGTGCCCACCACAGACAATATTTTTTTCATCTTATCTCTTCACCAGGCGCTGATAGATCGGCAACAACAGACCAGCCAACCGGGGATATTTTTGAACCAGCGTGCGCCGTTGGCGTTCAAAGGCTTCGGCTTTACGGCGTGAAGTAGCATAGAGGAGAGCATCGGGCTCACGCTTAGCTTGGAGCAAGTCATCGGCCAGATGGGCGGAATTTTTACCCCAATCTAACTTTTCTTCGGCATACTGGCGCGCCTGGCGTTTGAATTCTGCTAAGCAGGCGCGATTATCCAGGTAGTAGCGCATCTGTTCGGTCAGGCTCGCCGGTTTGATATACGATTGCGGCCAGTAATAGCCATCAAACCGCGCCACCAAACGCGCCACATCAATCAGCCGCCCGTTGCGGTTGACCTCTACAAATTCATTCATCGGCGGATGATCGGTCGTGATCACCGGCAAGCCGCAAGCCAGCGCTTCGATCAAAGTCAAACCCAGCCCATCTAAGGTCGATGGATAGACATAAATATCACCCAGGTGGTATAAACCGGGTGCGGTGATGGTCTGTTCATACAGGTCAAGCACACCTTGCTCCCGCAGTTGGTCAATTGTCACGCTCAATTCGGGCAAGTCGGTTCTCAGATCACTTTGCGCATGGATCACCAGCCTGCTTGCCGGATCGGCGAGTTCGGCAAACGATTGGATCACAAATTGTGTGCCTTTACGTTGTGGATTCATCCCAGCAGAGTGGAAAAATGTCACCTTGCCGGGTGTCGCTGGCGCAGAGGATTGCGGCGCAAACAGATCCAATGGCGCGCCCCAGGGCAGGTAGAACGCTTGGGGGTGCCAGTCAAAAACAGAATGATGTCGTCGCGTATTACAAAGCAAGACATCGTAACAGCCAAACAATGGCACCGTATTTTCGGTGTAATAATCCACATAGGCCGCGGTTTTGATGCCCAAATCGTGACAAAGCCAGATGGGCGGCCACCAATGTTGCTCGTTGAACAGGACACACTCGATCTGTTCCCGCTTTAACCAGCGCTCAAATTGGTTTAGATCGAGCGCGCCCGCCGACCCCACGCTGCGCCGCGGGTCCCAGGTAACCCCTTTTTGATCCCAGAATGGGTCATGGCGCGCATAAGCTTCGCCGCCGCGCGCATAAATTGCCACCGGATGGTTTGCCTGTAATGCTTGCAAATATTGGCGCGAAACATAGGCCGCACCCCGTTCAAACCAGGTTGTCACAATGCCAAATTTCATAGGATTACGATCCTTTTCGTTGGGATCCGTGCGCTGCCCTGCGCGCTTTGATGGCCCGCTTCACGACTCGGCCAACTTTGTAAACCGAATTGCCCAAATTGGTAGCGCCTTTGGCGACTGGTTCATAGAAACGATAGCGCCGCAGCAAATTCTGATCGTAGCAGTCCTGTTTTGCGGGAAGATTGGTCTGCGGCCAATAACGCGCCATCACTTCGACAATTTCCTGGGCGCGGTGCGTGTAGGTGTGGCCGCCGAGCGCGGTCTGGTGACCATGCCGCGCAATCGTCTCACGCTGATCTGCATGCGCCAAATAATAACCAAGTTTGGCGACTAAATCGTCGGTCGTTGTATACTCGACTAAATCTTGCGCGCTAAACGGATTATCTGGCGACAGTTGCTCGGTCAACAAAAAAGCGCCACAGCCAAGCGCCTCAAATACGCGCGTTTCCGTATCGGGAAAGTCCTCCGCATGCAGGTTTAGGACAATTTTGGCTCGATTCATTAGATCGGACGCGGCTGTGCCAAAGGCTGAAGCAAGCGTGATTTTGTAGGTCTGTTCTAAAGCCCGGATGATCGTTTGGCGGCGTGCCGTCAAGGTGCCAACAAACAGAATATCAAACTCTTTCGGCGTTTCGGGTTTCGGTTTGTACACGGTCTCATCAAACCCGCTCAGTAAAATCGAACATTGCTCAATGGTCAGCCATTTTTTTTCAACCACGGTTTGAATACAGGCCGGCGTGCGAAAGAAAACATGGTTAAACAGGCCAGAGCGCAACAAACGCTCTTGATCATGGGCGCGACTCACAAGTTCGCTGGCCCAGAAAAAACGAGGGGTTTGGACAGCCTTAATCAGCGGCAAGGGAAACCCATCACCCCGTTGTAATAAAAAAACGTCTACGGGTGGCACATTCAAAAATAACTTCGCCAATTGATGACGATGCTGGCGATAATCAATACAAAAGGTCATATGGCCGAGGCGGTTAAAGCCACGGTTGACAAAATATTCGGCGCCCCAATTGGCATGTTGCTCAATCACGTTGACGTATAAAATATCCATTCCATTACCCTGATACTAATGCCTGAGACCATACCGCTACAGCCTGTGGATTAGGTGCCACATGGGTCGGGTTGACAGCGCTAGCTTTGTTCAATGCGATGATCCAGTCTGTGCGGTTATATAGAGGTCGATAATTCAACCGCGTGCCGGATCGGAAAAGACGGAGCAAATGGTAGGGGTCCGTCAACTCTGTTTTTGTATACGCAGTTGAACTTGAGAGGGTAACCCTATTCAACTGCCAGGTTATACAGCCCTGCTGCATTGGACCTGCATGCAAAGGGCCAATGGGTAAATCCGTTCGATGTAATTCGCTGTACTCGGCGAGTTTCCCCTCAATCACATTAAGTGTCAATGAATTTTGCGTTGCCACTGGCAGCAAATCGAGCCAGTTGAGCAAATCTGTTTTACGGAAGACGCTGCCATCCGTATGAAAGATATAACTGTAGGGCAGCGGGGCAGTCGCATGGGCGATTGTCCAATAATTTTCGGTGGCGATCTGCACCGGCCCGTTCTGTAGATCCTCGCCGATCCGCCAACTCCACAGGCAGATGGCTGGATGCGCACCTAAAACTTTAGTCGCATGCGCAAAGTTGGCGTGCTGAAAATAGACCATATCGTCGACGGCAAGCGAGACATAATCAACCGGCGCGGCATGGATTCGGATGAGTTCGAGCAGTGCGTGGCGATTGAGTGAATTCAACCCCGTATTTAGACGCCGGCGCAATCCAGGATGCGAAGCCAATTTGAGGAGGCGGCGGATATCAACACCTGGTAACAGACGATTCTCATGGACGATCTGGCAACCTAACTCTCTGCCCACGACAGCATAGGCTTGCCGAAATGAGAGGGTCGACGATTTACAGATACAGTGGATCTGAGCCGGCGCGAGATCACTATTATCCAAGAGCGACCGTACAAGCCCCCAAAGTTGGAGCGGACGATCATAGGAGAAGATCAGCTTGACCAAATTCATAGATTTTTCAATTCAATCGCTTGTAATTTAAGATTGTTTCACAAACCAAAAACATCCACAACCATACATTTGTCGGTCGGTCAGCGCTTGATCAGGGTTGATGACAAGTCCCCCGTCTGCAGGCGATTCTGGGATCAGGGCAAATTCTTGTAATCGGAACCCAGCAAAGTATGCCAAAATTTGGTCATAGGCATAAACCCGGTGGGCGTTAAACTGAATACGGGGCTGACCCACCGGCACCACAAAGAGTAAGTCCCCATTGGGCGCCGCCACGCGCTTCAACTCATGGATGGCTTTTAAATCCCCATCTGGATCTAATGGATCGCCATAACGACCCAAGCCAACGTGCTCAACCACATGCATACAAGACAACGACTTAACACTATTGTCTGTAAATGGTAAATTCAACAGATCGCCGCTCTTAGAATCTAGATTGCTCAGCCCTAGATCGGCGGGGCGGATGTCGTAAAATTCCATGGGAACAAAAGCAGAGGCTATCCCACAAAACTGTAGGTTAGAACCAACATCAATGTGTTTGTCGGGTTTTGTTCGGGCCAGAATGCGGGCGGCCCAGGCAGGATGAAAGACATAATGGCGGTCAAAGCCCGTAGCCGATGTCTTGTCAGTCAGGCAGGGATACCGATCATGCCAATTGAGGGCAAAACGTGGTTCAACCTGCTGGTTCAAGGTCTGGAACTTACGATAGTCTTGCCGATAGGCTACCGTCCGGCTGGCAGTCTGCAACTGACGATATCCCCAGACCAGCGGCCCAACGTTTTTGAAAAGGTTCTTAAGTTTGGGCGTAACCATTGTTGATAGCTCCAAAATTCTTAATCGGTAAATTTCTCAGTGCGCGCTGCGCCAAGCGCTTTGCTTGGCTTAAAATTCTTTGCGCGGCGTGGGTTGTAATTCTAATAAGACCCAATGTTTTGGCGTATGCGTCCGTTCCATCAACGGTTTGAATGGATAGAGACGGGCTAAATCGGGTACAAAGGGATAGTGATCAAAATCGTCAATTAGCACCAAAGACTGCGCTTTCAATGCACTAAAGAGCAATGGATAGGCCAACGAGCGCCCGCTGCCATTCGGCCCATCAACAATAATGGCATCCACCGAGTGCGCAGGCGGCACGCAGTCTGGTGTTACGGCGTAAAAGGCATTGGGGATTCGGGTATTGTCATACTCGGCCAGGGGTACGGTATGCTGCTTTGCCTGCCAGATTTCCAAAGCGTGCGCGCGATCCGCAAACAGCTGTTCCTTGTCTTGCGCCTGAATCTGCCAGAGAGGCAAGAGCACCATTTCAATTTGGGTCTGAGGCGTCAAAAGATTTTTCACATGCTCGGCCCAGCGCGGGTTGTGTTCAAAGGTGATCACGCGCAACGGCAGGTTGGCGTTTTTGGCAAAGGCATCCCAGAATAAGGTCGATTGCCCACTACCCAATTCGATGAGCACAGGCGTGGTTGTTTTCGTCAATAGATGCCGACATAAGGTGTAGATTGCACTTTTAGATAGTGACCAACCGCCAAATTTTGCTTGCGATTTTGCTTCTACTTCGCGAAATGACTGTTCAATGGCAGGGATATAGCGGGCCTGGGCCGAACGTTGAAGGGTAAAGCGCGCGATTGTGTTGTCAAGATAATTAAAGACTTTCGACGGGATTCTTTTGGGCTGAGTTAGAAACCTATATAGCATAGCTTTTCTCTTCACATTCGTTGAAATTTTGTCAGGCGAGCCATTCGCATTCGCTGGTTTTAGTTGGACGCGAGGCCGCACTATGATTGCTTTTTGATCACAGCCCGATAACAATATAGTTGATGCTCCGCAGAAAACAGCCCATGAATACTCAACATTCAGCTTTTTGCATAAATATAAAAGTCAGCAGATGATGCTTCTGGATATTGATTCGCAATGCGCTGTACCAATTGCCAATCGGCGCAATTCTGGGTTACCCAGTTGGTAAAACAACGATGTTTCCCATGCGGAGTACGGATTAGTGAATTTTCGTCGAAATTGGTCGAATAGATAATCACATATGCCTGGGCAGAGGCAAAAAGTCTATTCAAATAGGCAGTATAGATCGGCTCTTCTACCAAGTGATAAAGTACATCTAACGAAAGTGTCAACGGGGCTGTTTCGCCCTGATAATCACTGATAAGCTTAAAGGCTTTGCTTGAATCACCCGCATATCTCTTTTGGCAAAGCTGAATAACGGTGGGGCTAACATCAAAACCAAGATAGCTAGGGAAGGTAAACAGTTGCAATTGATTGCCGTCACCACAGCCATATTCAATCACAGATTGTACTGCGTGTTCACGTACAAACTGATTAATGACATTGGCTTTAAATTGAGCCAATTGACCATAAGAACCATCGCCAGAGGTTCCACCCTGGGCATAACGTTTTTCCCAGTAGGTGCTAGAATTGAACTTTTGGTTCCATAAAAAATTCTTTGTGTTGCGTAAGAGTGTTTTGATACTTTTTTGCACGGCGAAGCCCTCAAGCACAATTAAATCTGAGTTTGTAGTAATGCGAATACGCCCCAATATTTTGAAGTCTGCGTTCACCGGCATAGGGTTGATCTGTGGAGAACGCAGAATTTTGGTCTTGGTTAAGCACTATCGATCTCCCATTTTACTTTGCACACGGCAACCCCGCCGCCTGGGTCTAGGATACGGCCTGTCCCGAAAACGTCTTGTGCCTCCACCGTCAAGGTGGCCGCATTTTCTACAGAATCGGCCAGTTCACCTAGTTGCCCGATCCAGATATGAATATCGTACTCCCCGTGCATCATCGGGAAACTTTCAAAATGACAGCGGATCAAATTTTGGCCGTTTAATTGAATCGGCTCGGCTACCTGTTCCCAACTGTAGGCCCGGATCATCTGTGAGCGAAAATAATTGCCGAAGAGTACACCAATCACGGCATTTTTCAGCGTACCTACCACATCCACTTCAACGGTAAAGCTATCCAACATCTTGATGATATCGGTCTGCTCACCCGCATTGTTATAAATGCGCAGGGCCGTGGCGCGCACGCGGCCGTTGCCAAGGCGATCAGTGCGTTCTTCCAGGTTAGACATCATGCGCGTCTTATTTTGCTCGATATAAGCGGATATGGCCTGTTGTGCGTTGCCTTCAAAGGT
>JAPLGZ010000254.1 GCA_026389895.1 Chloroflexota bacterium
TCGAAACGTCAAACGCTGGATCCACAGCCGCAAAAATTTTGAGTCGTGGTAAGTTACGCGTTGGTATTCGCCAGGATGCAAAACCATTCGGCTTTATTGATAGCAATGGACAAACGGTTGGGTTTGATATTGATCTAGCCAGAGAATTGGCGCGCCGCTGGCTGGGCAGTGCAGATGCATTGGAACTGGTCAAGGTGTCACCAGCGGATCGCATTCCGCGTCTGGCGGCGGGCGAGGTCGATCTGTTGATTGCCGCGATGTCCAATCAGCGCGAGCGCGATGCGCTGATCGACTTTAGCCAAACATATTACATGGATGGCCAAAGCCTGCTGGTGCGTGACGATGCGGGTATCAGAACTTTTGACGATCTCCAAGGTAAAACGGTGGCAGTCCTGCAAGACGCCAGCATTATTGGCACTTTGCAAAATGAAGCAAATCGCCAGAAACTAACCTTAACGACGCAAGGCTTTCCTGACTATGCAACCGCATTAGACGCTTTAAAAACAGGCAACGTGGACGCCTTAGCCGCCGACAGCGTTACCCTCAGCCAAATTGCGCAGAATTCTCCTGGGTTGGAGATTGTAGAAGGGCGCTTGACCCGCGAGCCCTACAACATTGGGGTGCCGCAGGGTGATTCCGATCTGCGCAACATGGTCAATTTTACCTTGCAAGATATCAAAATCGACGGCACCTATGACAAATTATATCAACGTTGGTTCCCCACGGATCAACCTTTGGCCATCGAAATCTCGCCCGGTCTATGGCCTTATTCCTTCGATAAACTGCCCCATACGCCAGTCATCGCTGGCGTCTCTAGAATTGAAACGATTCTCAAACGTGGCAAGTTGGTGGCTGGCATTCACACCAAGTTCCCACCCTTTAGCGATACCGCGGGCACCGGTGAACGCAGCGGTTTTGACATCGACATTTTGCGTGAATTCGCCCGGCGTTGGTTGGGTGATGAAAATGCCATCGAGTTCGTGCCGGGTGAACCCAATGAATTAGTTGGGCAAGTGAGCGCAGGCAAGCTTGATCTGGCCGCCGCGGCGCTGGTTCAGCAACGCAACTGGGCGGCACAAATTGATTTCAGTCAAACTTATGTAGGGGCGCCACTGGCCTCGCAGCCATTAAGCATCGGCCTGCCACACAACGACTATGGCTTTCGTGAACTAGTCAATGTGACTTTACAAGAAATGAAAAGCGACGGCGCGTATGACACGATTTACAACCGGTGGTTTGGCAAAGATTCCCCGCAATTTGCCCTAGAAATTATTCCCGGTGATGCCAATTATCTATTGTTGCCGCAGCAGGATGAGGCAACGACGCCGCGCGTCACCGCAGCGACCGAGTCGACCATCAGTCGCATTCGGCAACGCGGCAATCAATTAGTGGTGGGGGTGGCCAGCGATATGCCCCCCTTCGGCCAACAGGGGAGCCAGAATCAGTTGGTTGGGTTTGATCCAGATTTGGTGCAGGCGATGGCCAAAGCGTGGGGCCTTACCGTGCAACTAGTGCCCGTAACCGCCGCTGACCGCATCCAGAAGTTGGTGACGGGCGAAGTCGATATGCTAGCCGCCGCCATGCCACGCAGTAAAGACGAAGAGGCGAGAATCGACTTTAGCCAAACTTACTTTGTCAATGGGCAACGCATGCTGGTATTGCAAGACAGTGGTCTCCAGACAATGGAAGATTTGGCCGGACGTACACTGGCCGTGCTCGAAAATTCCAAAGCCGGCGATCAGATCCAGGCCTATGCCGATGCCAAAAATGTCCAGATCGCGATTCAACCCTATCCAACCTATGAGGCCGCTTTGGTGGCGCTCCACACCAATCAGGTGGCGGCGATCATCGGAGATAATGTAGCCCTCTTACAGTTTGCCAAGACCGATCCGAGCGTTACCATTGTTGGCGAAATGTTTACCTATGAACCGTATGGGCTAGGGTTGCCTTCCGGTGATTCGTACTTTAATAATTTGGTCAATATTACCTTGCAGACCCTGAAACAACAGGGCGTCTATGATCAGCTCTATCGCCAATGGTTCGGCGCGACGGCGGCCCCGTATGCGATTGAGATCCTGCCTGGCGCCTGGCGCTATAGCTTTGCCGATTCACCCACCACCCTAGACAAACCAGTCCGTTCCAAAGTAGAACAGATCCTCACCAATCGGCAATTGGTGGCGGGTGTGCTCTATGATCTAAAGCCCTTTGGCTTTTTAGGCGCCGATAATCAACCCGAGGGATTTGACGTGGACATCATGCGCGAATTTGCCAAGCGCTGGCTAGGGGATGCTAATGCCGTGGTCTTTGTCCCGGTGACGGCCGCCGACCGTATCCAGAAATTAGCCGCTGGCGAAGTCGATATTGTGGCGGCTTCGATGACCCACAAACGCGAGCGAGATGAGTCAATTGATTTTAGCCAGACCTATTTTCAAGATGGGCAAAGCTTGCTGGTGCGCGCCGATGCTGGAATTACCAATTTGGGTGATCTCAATGGTAAAACGGTGGCGACGATTGCTGGGTCGGCCAGTGTCGAAAATATTCAAAGCGCCGCCAATGCGCGGGCCATTAGCATCAATATTTTGCCTTTCCAAGAATATGGTCAAGCCCTGCAAGCCCTAAAAGCTGGCCAGGTGGATGCGGTGACAGCCACGCGGGCCGCCTTGGCGCAATTCGCCAAGGATAATCCGGGGTTAACAGTAGTCAATGAGCAATTTACCAGCGAACCGTATGGGCTAGGCGTCCCTAATTACGACGGTCGCTTCCAAGATTTAGTCAATTTCACCTTACAAGAGATGAAATCTGATGGCACCTACGACCGCCTCTATCACACATGGTTTGGCAGCGACACGCCCTTCACATTGGAAGTCTGGCCAGGGAAAGCTTATCTTGACCTAGATATGATTCCGATGGTGCATGTGCCGGCGGGTGAGTACATTCGCGGCAACCACACCGGTTTCCCCGACGAAAAGACCGAACAACTTCTGCATATTGATGATTTTTACATGGATGAATATGAAGTGACCAATCGCCAATATGCGCAATGTGTGCAAGCCGGCCAGTGCACCTCACCCCGCTTACCCCGTTCAGTCAACTTCGCCAACTACTATACGCAATTTGACTTTGCCAATTTCCCCGCCATTTGGGTCGCCTGGCCAGACGCCGAAGCCTATTGCGCCTATCGTGGTAAACGCCTGCCCACCGAAGCCGAGTGGGAAAAGGCGGCCCGCGGGCCGCAAGATACGTTGTATCCCTGGGGCAATGAAGATCCAACCAACCAGGCCAATTACAACTATGCCGCCCGCGATGTGGCGCCGGTGGGCACATTCCCAGCCGATCGCAGTGGCTACGGCGCCTATGATATGGCTGGCAACGTACGCGAATGGGTGGCCGACTGGTATCAATGGGACTATTATCCAAACGCGCCTACCCAAAACCCCACGGGTCCCGCATCAGGCGTCACCCGCGTCTTGCGTGGCGGCAGTTGGAACGACATTGCGCTCTATCTGCGTTCCACCGTACGCAAGAATTTCTTGCCCGACAGTTTCGATTCCAATCTGGGTTTCCGCTGCGCCAGTTCCACATTCCCGCCCGCCCAGTAGTCTGACAATCAGAAGAGATCGATCCAAAAGGCGGTTGCAACCCATGCACAGCCAATTTGACGTTCCAGCTATTTGCGGCTATGTTTTGCGGATAAAAGGATCCTTAATCTTTATTTCTGCTGTTACGATCAAGCTCCCTTATGAAAGGAATCGATTTATGGTAACCACCATCATCCTGATCAACGTCGAACATGGCAGCATCAATACAGTGGCCGAACAACTGGCCGATCTGGAAGGTGTCGCGGAGGTCTACTCTGTCGGCGGGCGTTATGACTTAGTCGCCATCATCCGGGTTAAAACCAATGAGCAAATGGCAGAACTAGTGACCAACCAGTTGCTCAAAGTCACCGGTATTCAAAAGACTGAGACGTTGATCGCCTTCCGGGCCTTTTCCAGACATGATCTAGAAAGCATGTTTTCGCTTGGTTTTGAAGGCTGAGGCAGGGAAACTTATCCAAAGGATCAGGTAAAGCTTGCCCGATTGCGTGCCCCGTTTGGCAATTATGCTCCTTGACGAAGACAGGCACGCAATCGGACAAAAGCGAGATCGACCGATTCGCTGAACGGGTGTTTGCCCGACCCTATGCCTCGACGGGATTGGTCAAGCAAACATCCGTAGGCGGGGCTATCAGAGCCTACATTCCCAACAATTCTTCTAGCACGATCGCCACGCCGTCTTCTTCGTTTGTGGTGGTAATGCGATCCGCCACGGCCAGCACTTCTGGCACGGCGTTGGACATTGCCACCCCAAGCCCGCTGATCCGCACCATTTCGACATCATTGGTGTCGTCGCCAAACGCAACCATCTGCTCAGGCGTTAAGCCCCATTGCGGCAACAAAAAGCGTAATGCCTCCGCCTTATCGACATTCTGCGCCAAGATTTGCAAAAAGCGATAACGGCTCGAATAGAGCGCCTGCGCGCCAGGCGGCAAACTCGTCGTAATGGCTTCCACGCCAGACAATTCATCGCCAAAGACCAATACCTTGGCGGCTGGTTGGGTGGCGATCTCTAACAAGTTAGCCACCGTGTGTAAACGCGCTCGTGTGGATGGGCGATTTAGATAGAGTACATTGTCGATCTCTAGGCCGATCTCGGCATGGGGTACGGCGTCTAGCAAACGCGTAACGATCTCAAGCGTCGCCGCCGCAGAGATCAAATTATCATAAATTTTCTCGCCATTGATATGAATTTCAGCGCCATTGTAAGAAATGAGCGGCGCATCCTGTAATTCCAGCGGCAAGACCGTCCCCACGGTGCGGCGCGGGCGGCCCGTGGCAATGATAATATGGTTGCCTTGCGCCCGCCAGGCCCGCAAAGTCTGCAAGGTTCGCAGCGTAACCGTGCCATCGTTACACAAGAGGGTATCATCCAAATCAATGGCTGCGACTTTGATCATAAAATTCCTTTGTTCGTAGATGCTTTAACGGTGCCGTAGAGCGGTCAACCGGTCGCGCGGCATCCGCCGCGTCTACCGGTTGACCGCTCTACTTAGTTATTGTGAATAAAATCATGCGCGGCTCTTCGTGGCCAGTCACCCCCACGCCGTGGCCAGTATGATGCGGGTAGACCGGATAACCGGCGTCACTAATAAACTGGCGCGTCTTCTGATCAATGGTCTTGGCCGCCACCCCAGGCCGCACCAGACCAATGCTATATTCCAGCGCCTGTTCGATCGTATGATGCAGCGCAACCTGCTCGGCGGTCGGTTCACCCGCATAATAAGTGGCACAACTGTCACTCCAATACCCATGCGCCAACGTGCTCAGATCAACGATCACGGAATCATGGGCGCGGATTTCCAGCTCGCCCGGCCAGCCGCCAATGTTGGCCGGGCGATACCCGACCACACAATCATTGCCCAGCGGCATACGCCGGCCAGCCTTTTGCTGAACCGCACTGTGAATTTCGGTCCAGAGATCAATCTCACGTTGGCCTGGCTGGATGGCTTTACGCGCCGCGGCATGGCCAACATCTGTCAAGGCAAAGTTTTCACGCAGTTTCGCCAATTCTTCGGGCGTTTTGATCATGCGCAGGGGCACCAGCCATTGATCAATCGCCACATTTTCCACGCCGTCATGGATCGTTTCTTGCAAAACCTGGGCGAGCGAAACGGGCAGATCCGCCATTTCAACGCCAATCTTGCCGCGCGTTCCTGGCTGTTTGCTCACCACTTCCTGCAAAGCCGCGCGCAAATGGGTGGCCCCGGCCACCGGTTGCTGGATCGTATATCCCAGATACGTAATCACCGTACAATCGGGATCTTGAGCCAAACCAGCCGCTTCCCCGGCTTGGCCGTCCAAAACGATCAAGGTGTAGTGACCATCCTCATACCAAATCAGTGGGGGTCCCCCCGCAAATAGATTGGGGCCGGTCTGGATTGGCGGCGCAAAACCAGTAAGCCATTTGACGCTGTTCAGATTGGCAAAGAGGGCGCGTTTGATCGCTTTGGATTCGAGCAAGGCGTTCGTTCGTTGGCGTTGTTCCTGGTGCATGATAATGACCCTTCTTGATGCTAAGTAGAGAGTGGTAGAAGATGATGACAGGCTGATAGGCAGCAGGCATTCGTAGTACCTCCTTGATCTACCAGCTACCCAACTTTCACCAACATCTTACCAAAATTTTGACCGGTAAACAGACTGATAAAGGCCTTGGGCGCATTTTCGATGCCTTCATAGATCGTCTCCTGCCAGGTAATATGCCCCTTGGCAATCCATTCGCGCATGTCGGCTAAGAATTGGGCATGTCGGTCATAATGGTCAGAGACGATAAACCCTTGCATGCGCAGCCGCTTGCTGACAACGGAGCTTAAATTATGCGGCGCCGAGGCAGCCTCGGTTGCATTATATTGGGCAATCATGCCGCAGGCGACAATTCGCCCAAAGTTGTTCATCCGATCAATCGCAGCCTCCAAGTGATCACCGCCAACATTGTCAAAATAGAGATCCAGACCATTTGGGCAATAATTCGCCAACGTAAACCGTAAATCATCGACTTTTTTGTAGTTAAAGGCGGCATCAAATTTAGCTTCATTGAGCAGCCAGGCCACCTTATCGTCCGAGCCAGCGCTGCCGACAACACGACAGCCTTTGCGCTTCGCAATCTGCCCGACAATCGCCCCCACGGCGCCCGCCGCCGCCGAAACGAAGACGGTTTCCCCAGCTTTGGGATGACCGATATCCAACAAACCTACATAGGCCGTCATCCCTGGCATACCCACCACGCCGAGAAAGGCCTGGATCGGCGCCAAGGTTGGATCGATGCGCGACAATCCTTTGCCGTCGGAAAGATAATATTCGCGCCAGCCCTGCATGCCCAAAACATAATCACCGACCTGAAATGGCCCATCGTTTGACTGCACAACCTGGCCGACACAACCACCAGTCAACGCCTCGTCCAGGCGGAACGGTGGTGAATAACTTTTGCGATCAATCATCCGCCCGCGCATATACGGATCAACCGACAGATAAATATTGCGGACTAAAACCTGGCCAGGGATCGGATCGGGCAGGGATACGCTGACAACCGCAAAATTTTCGGCGGTCGGCAGACCGACCGGGCGGGTTTTCAAATGAATTTCATGGCTCACAATGTTGGTCATTGCTTATTCTCCTAAAGGTGGCTGCGTTACGTGGCACAGGTCATCATTATATTATAATCAACCCAGATACCGGTAGCTTGGCGATGGTTTTGCAGATAGAACGGCAAACCACGATCATCAAAGCGAACTAAACCATTAATTAAAGTGAGTGTACCTACATGAATCATTTACAACTCTTTGCTGTCACCAAAGCGGGCCCACAATCTTTGCCCGTGGCCACCGACGCCACCGACCTGGCAGACCTGTTGCACGGGTTGGCCCTGGGGGTTTATTCATCCATGCGGACCTTTGCGCACGATCAGTTTCTCGATCTGGAAGATCACCTGGCTCGCACGGTTCGCTCGATGAAATTGCTCGGTTGGCCTTACGAATTCGATGAACGGAATCTCCGCCAGGTGTTACAGCAGGTTTGCACCAATGCGCCTTGGCCAGAGACACGCGTGCGCATCGATATTTTAGCCGAACCGGCCCGTCACTTGGGCACGGATAGCCGCGTCTTGATTGGGTTGATGCCTTTTCAACCGCCACCCGCCACCTTGTACCAAACTGGGGTCACCCTTGGTTTGGCAGAAGGGATCACCCGAAGCCAGCCACTGGTCAAAACGGCGGCCTTTGCCGAAGTGCGCAAGGGGTATACAGAGACTACGCCCCATGCCGACGAGAGCGCGGTCTACGAATACGTCATGACGGATGCGCAAGGGCAAATTCTAGAAGGGCTTAGCTCAAATTTCTATGCTGTGCATCAGGGGGTTATTCATACAGCCGGGACAGGCGTGCTAGAAGGCGTCACCCGCAAGATCCTTCTCACCCTGATCGAGCAATTAGGGCTGCCGCTCAGTTTGGCAGCCATCCACGTGGCCGAAATTCCCCAATTAACCGAAGCCGCTATTAGCAGTTCGGCGCGCGGCCTGTTGCCCGTGGTCAACATGGCTGGCCAGACCATCGGTAGTGGTCAGCCCGGCCCCATCTGCACCCAATTGCACAAAGCCTATGATACATTTGTCGCGAACACGATCAGGCCAGCCTTTCCCTACTGATGCAGCGATACACCCCATTTTGCCCCTAATTTGAATGAGTCTGCGCCTATTCTCCAGCCACGTATAGCCGATTTTGTAGACGATTGAAGCTTACGCCGCCTTATCTTTGTATAGAGAGGCAGCGTAAGCTTCAACTGTGGATTTTGCTTGCCACGAACCGAAGCTTTACTCTAAACTCAATAAATAGCCAGAAGCGCCTCGCACCTGGATGCTATTTCTGGCGATTAGTGCAGATAATACTGGATATTCAGCAAGGAAATGGTAAGCAATCTTTAGCGAAAGTGTATAGATTTATCCACCCCATCTAGCTATACTCAAAGTGTCGGACCAAGCAACAATGCATTGTTTTGTGTCTCCCTTTGGTCGTTACAGACTAGTAGCTTTTTGCCGCCAAAAGTAGAAAAACCGGAATGGAAATAGGCCGGCTCTCTTCACTGCTGCAAAAGTGCCGATTTCTCCTCCAAACAAGCAACAAAGTTGATGCGCGGCGCGATCGTCGCAGCTAGCGGCAGCGTGCCATAGAGCAGCCACGCTGGGCATTCGTCCTGGGCGATAGCTGCCATCGGCGATAGCTGCCATCAACGGAATGTTGCACACTGCGTCGTTGATTTTGTAGAAGATGAAAGGAAAACAGTTGAATGAAGATTTTTGCTCAGTCCCCAATGCCGCGTTGTCGATTGCTCATGGTGGTAGGTTTTGCGACATTATTGACCTTTTTATGCTTGGTGAGCATCCCACGAACCGCTTACGCACAACAATTTCCCCTGCCAGGCGCTGGCTACTTGGATTATAACTATGGCTTGAACCCTGATAACCCTGATCGTACGCCCACGGAATCAAAACCAGAAAGCAAATTGTGGTGGAATGATGGCTTTTGGTGGGGTAGTCTCTTCAATCCAGCTGCCAATGGCTATCACNNNNAGCTGCCAATGGCTATCACATCTATCGGCTCAATTGGGGCACGCAAACTTGGGAAGATACGGGCGTCGCCATTGATAATCGCCAAGATAGTCGCGGTGATGTGCTGTGGGATGCCACCACCAACAAACTTTATATTGCCTCGCACTTTGCGCATCAAAACGCTGCGGGTACGACCAATCCATTAAATTTCGCACGCCTGTATCGCTACAGCTACATTGGCGCGACCCATAGCTATACCATCGACAGTGGCTTTCCAGTGGTTATTTCGCAGGACAAGACGGAAGCCATGGTCTTGACCAAAGACTCAACAGGGCGCCTCTGGATCACTTATATCTCGCGCAAGACGCAAGACGACCCCAATTTTTATAAAGTCTATATTAACGCCACCACAACGCCGAACAATGATCTCAATTGGGGCACACCCATCGCGATGACCGATTTCCAAAATCCTGGTGCATTTACAACCGAGGGCCGCGTCTCCAAAGATGATATCTCTGCCATTGTCGCCTTCCGCGATAACGGCGGTAACAAGGTGGGCATCCTCTGGAGCAACCAGTATACAGGCACCAATCATCTGAATTTCGCCTGGCATCTAGATAGCAATACTAGCTATAACAAAGGCACGGATTGGACAATCCAATCAGGGCTTAACCTGTTGGGGAATACGACGCCCGACAGCAAAGCCAATGATCACATGAACATTAAGGCGCTGCGCACCGCTACTTCAGGGCAGCTTTTTGCCGCTATCAAATTCGAAAATCGGGGCCTTGTTCCCAGCCAACCCGGTTCGCCACAAATGGGGCTGCTGGCGCGCGACGTGGATGGCACATTTATCTATCGTAAGTATAGTACAACTGCCGATAACGATTCACGGCCACTCTTGATGCTCGATGAAGGCGACCCGGCGAATGCCAGTGATAACGTGCTCAACTTGTTTGTATCAGGGTTGCCGGATGGTGACAAGATTTGCTACAAATCGCTCAACATTCCAGCCGCGCCAGCCAATCTAGCGACGCTAGGTCAATTCCCAGTGGGCAACTGCGGCGCACCCTTTATTTTGGATGCATCGGGCACCCACAACACCCTGCGCGACCCAAGCTCAACCAAGCAAAATGTGAACAACCTCACCGGTTTGGTCGTGCTGGCTTCGGATCTGAATAGCCGCATGTATGTGCATAACACCCTCGGCAATCCACCACCTGTGGTCACGGCTTATGGGCCAACCATTTCACCAGTTGTAATCACCAGCGTGATAACGGCAACCTTCAGCAAGCCGATGGACGTTGCGACCTTAAGCAGCAACAGCTTTATGGTGCTAGACGGCGTCACACCCGTCACGGGCACGTTGAGTTACAACAGCAGCACGCGTACAGTCACGTTCACGCCGAATAAGCTGTTAAAAGCGAGCACCACATTCACGGTTAAGCTGACGAATGATCTCAAAGATACCACCGGTTTGCAGTTGGATGCCTTCAAAAACACGATTCCCAACACAGTGGTCGAGCAGTGGACCTTCTTTACGGATTTAGCCCTGGTGCAGTTTGCCCGGCCAACCTTCAGCCAACTAGAAAACGGCGTCAGCGCGCTGATTACAGTCTCGCTCGCGTCGCCATCATCACAGCCCATCACGGTCACTTATACCACCAGCGACGGCAGCGCAACCGCCGGCCAGGATTACACGGCGATTGTCAATACAGTAATTTTTGAGCCCGGCGCAACCGTCAAAACGTTTCCAGTAGGTCTGCTCGATGACCTCACAACCGAAGGCAACGAAACCGTCAATCTGGCGCTCAGTAATCCGGTGAATGCCAACCTCACGACGCCATTGACGGCCACTTTGACGATCATTGACGATGAAGGGCCAGTGGCGGCGCAATTCACCCCCAGCAGTTACGTGGTGAGTGAAAATGATCCCGCAGGCAAGGTCGTGATTAACGTTTCGCTGAGCCATCCGACTACCGCCACGGTTACGGTAGACTACGCCGTCAATGGTGGCACAGCCACCGTAGGTCAAGATTATACGTTAGCCCCCACTACGCTGACTTTTGCGCCGGGCGAGACCAGCAAGAGCTTCGATCTGCCCGTCACCAATGACAACATTGATGAGCCAGATGAGACGATCAACTTGAGTTTGAGCAACCCGACTGGGAATGCCGTGTTAGGCGTTCCCGGCGATACAGCGATCGTAACCATTAAGGATACCAGCGCCACCCCGGTGATCCAGTTCGACGCAGCGCCCTATACAGGTGCGGAAGCCGCGGGAACCATCAACACAACGGTGAAGCTGAGTAATCCTTCCGCCTTCCCAATTACAGTCAACTATGCAACCAGCGATGGCACAGCCACAGCCACTGATTACACGAGTATCAATACGGTCTTGACCTTTGTCCCTGGTGAAACCAGCAAAATTATTCCGGTGACAATTAACGAAGATACACTGAGCGAAGCCAACGAAACGGTGAATCTGACCCTGAGCAACGCCACGAACGCCACCTTGGGCGACCCGGCGCAGACCACTGCAACTATCACGGATAATGATGCCTTGCCATCGGTGCAGTTCGCAACCAACACATTGCTTGTCGCCGAGAATGTGCCGACGACGACTGTGACCGTGCAACTCAGCACCGTGGCAGGTCGCGCCGTGGCGGTACACTACAGCAGCAGTGACGGCACCGCCATTGAAGGAGTGGATTACGTGGGCGTCGATGACACGTTGATTATTCCAGCAGGGCAAATCAGCGCGACGTTTACCGTAGCCATTATCAACGACACTGTGGCGGAGCCGAGTAAAACCGTCAACTTGACGCTTGACACCCCCACCAACGCCACGCTGGGCGCTGGGAATCAAGCGGTCTTGACCATTCTGGATGACGATATCATTCCACAGGTGCAATTTAGCAACGCGGCCTACAACGTTAGCGAAGGAGTTGGGACGGCCACCATTACGGTCAGCCTGACTTCAGCCACCGCCGCCGCTGTAACGGTCAACTATTCGACCAGCGATGGCACAGCCAAAGCGGGCCAAGATTATGCCAGTGCCAGCGGCAAGCTCACCTTTGCCCCTGGCCAGACCAGCCAAACATTTACCATCATGATCACGCAAGACAATACCTACGAACAAGACGAGATCATCAATCTGGCCCTGGGCAATCCATCGAAAGCGACCTTGGGTACGCCGGCCAGTGCGCCATTGACCATCCTCAATGACGACAGCGTGATCTATATGCCGCTCATTCGTCGCTAAATGAAAGTAAGTAAGTCATGGTACGCAGGGATTAAGGATACGGGATATGGGATTAGCCATATCTCGTATCCTTAATCCCTGCACGGGCACCGGCGTAATATGAGTCAGTAATTCCCAGTTTTAGGTGCGGCGTAAAATCTTTTAACCGCAGAGATCGCAAAGGGCGCCGAGAAAATTTCTCGGCGCCCTTTGCAGTTAACCTTTTTTCAGTGACGCTACAACGAGACCCAATGAGCTATCTCAAATTGATTTGAGAACCATTTTTGTTGACGTAGGGGCATACCCCGACAGGAAAACGCCGCTTTTTGTTCTCCCCTGCGTGTAAAAGACGACTTATCGCCCGCGCCCTACCGCTCTAATAAATCTCCGGCATCTCAATCGGCTCGGGTTGTGGTTTACAGACGTTGCACCACAACGCATCACCCACGACAATCGCCTTCGGCACATTCTGTTCACCCACATAAATTGTAATAATGTATGGCATGCGGTTTGTCATATGCTCTTTGCACAAGGCCCGCCCGCAGAAACGGCAGACGCCACGCGCCGGTTGTTCGCAATGAAAGCATAGCATAGGGTCAGCCCTCATCCTTGTGATCAATGATCTTATCCAACGCTTGCCAAAGATTTTCTGGCAGTTGGCGCTTCCGGCGTGGTGCCATACGCACCTGATAGAAGTTTACACCGTGGATCACCGTTTCACGCACAAAACCCTTTTCGATCAACGCCCCAAGCCGCGCCTGCATAATCGCGTCCTCTTGCCCGAACTGCTTGGCGACATCTGTTAAACCAACATCACCGGCGCGCATCATCCAATTGATGAGTTGCCGCTCGTCATGCGGCAGTTCAAGAATATCGGCCATGGTGAGGCCGGCGGTGTGCGCACGTACATCAAGTTCTTGTTGTAGTCGCCCGAACAGACCTTTGGCCACGCCACCCGCTTCCTTTCTGCGCCGGTTGGACGCATCTTGTTTAAGGCATTGTATTCGTTGTTGGCACCTTACACCTGCCATGTTACCCCAAAACAGGACCAAAGTCTACTATGTTCAGGATAACGACTGCATTCCAGAATTTTGGAGATTTCAGTGCGGAGATCAATCCCGCGGCGGAGGGCAGGCAGGCGCCTAGCCACCTCATGGGCAAAAGGTTGTCTACGATCGACCGTCGACTATCTACCTTTAGGCGTTGAACGCACCCATAGCACAACCGCCAGACCGCCAAGGACCAAGCAGGCCAAGAAAGGCAGTAGCCCACCATAGCCAACACCCGTCCCGATGGCGGTGCCAGCCAACGATCCTGGCATCTCTTGCGTCGTCAGGATGATCACGAGCATTAACATAGCCAACACCCCCGCCGCGGCCCAAGTTGGTGTCTGCCCGCCACGGGACAAGTTCGCCCACCAGGTGCGCCAGCCCGTGGCTTCTTGACGCGTCCGCGTTGCTTCTGTGGAGGGTTGCTCGATTTCAATCGTTCGCTCGATCCAGCGCATGGCCTGATCTAAGCGGGTAAAGGCCAACCGTGATTCGCCTTGTACATGGCGCACGGCGCCACGCCACTGGCCAGGGGTCTCTTGCCAGAGCCGAATGACAAACGAATGCGTTGTTTCATCCGCAGGAATGATGGGGGGTGGGTTAATGGGTTGATTCATGGTACACCTCTCTGTGTCGTGTTCATGATGACAAGCTATAACAGTGGCGTGTCACCGCGCGTGTCAGTGGCCATGTCGCTGAAATTTGGCACACCCATCGCAGCCAGGTCTTCTGCCATTTGGTTGGCCGTCTATTGACCAATCAGATGGCGAAGCGCCTGCCGAGCAGCCTGGACCAGGGAGAGCGCTTCATCGTTGCGGCCGCGGGCCAACGCAATTTCCACACGCAGCAGGACGATCTCGTTGTGCAGATTGGGATCACCGGCCAGGGCCTCGGCGGCGGCGCAAGCCCGCAGCGCTTCGGCATAACGGCCTGCCTTCAGCGCACGACCAGCCGCTTCAAGCAAGGCGGGTGCGGTGTTCAAGGTGCCTTTGACAATGCTCTGGCGTAATTGCTCAGTCTCTGGCGATGGCGGCACAGCCAATTCGCGGGCCAGGTAGAGTTTGCACTGTTCATAGACGCGCAAGGCTGCGGCGCGATCACCCTGGCGCTGGTAGGCCGCCATCAACGCCCGATAGCTGCGCTCGCGCAAGGGGTCCGCTTCAATCAACCGAGTGAGCGTTTGGGCACAACTCGCTTCGTCGCCGACCGCCTGTTGGGCCTGTGCCAGTCGCCACAAAACTTCGAGATAGAGCAATTGCAAACGCTCCCGCTCGGCGAGATTCCATTCTTCAAAGAGCGGCGCCTCACGCACGATAAGGCGGTCGAAAAAATCACCACGGTATAAGTCAACCAACGCTTGCAAGGTGGGGATATCGGCTGGTGACGGCGTTGCGCGCGGTTTGTCAATGCCCAATGCCAGACAACCACGCTGAAACTCGGCCACGTCGATCCACAATCCTTCGGTGGCAAACCAACAAAGCGTATCATCAGCCTGAAGTTGATCTTTACCCAGCGTGCGGCGCAGATTCCAGAGCATATGCCGCAGCCGATAGCGGGCGGCGTCTTCCGCTTTATCGGCCCATAGAATGCCCACCAGCCGCTCACGTGCAACCGGGTGCGGCGCAGCAACGGCGAGATAGGCCAACAACGCGAGTGGTTTAGCCCCGATCTCCGCCGTCAGATTCTGCTCATCCAGTTGTAACTGAATTGGCCCCAAAAAGCGTACGATTAAACGAGCATTGGCCTGGGCAGCAGCCTGCCCAGAAACCGAGTTTTGCGCGCCATTCATTGATCAGCTTGGTCTCCTATCTTACTGCCAAGATTGTGCCATAAATTGATACCAGAGGGCGGTAGCGCTGGTTTCGCCAACGTAGCGTTGAGCCGACTCCAGAGCGGCTCTGTTTCGGGGGGTAAAATCGAGCGGACATAGGTCATGCAATAGACGCCAATGGCGCGGCGGAGTTCGTCCACTTCCAGACGCAAAGCGGCGACTTGTGCCGCCATCTCGCTGCGCAGCCGCAGATCTGGCGTCATCTCTTCTACCTTACGCTTCAGACCAAGTTGCGCCTGCAAACGTAAAAACGTTTCTACTTGTTGGCGTTTTTCCAAACCAAAGCGCTCGCTCACTGGCGCGAGCAGACGATTGAGTGTGGCCAATTGCTGCACCACCGCCGATTCACCCGCCGAGACCCCCGTCTCACGCCCCAGGGTGTCGCGTAGCCAGCGGCGCTCCTCGTGCAAACCCCAGCGAATAAAGCCCGCATTCAGCACAACCCCACCGACACCAACCAAAACCGCCAACAAGACTGTCAAAATACCCCAGCGCTGGCTGATCAAATTATTAAAGGCGATATGCAATGTAATGGCAGCGGCCCAGCCCAGCACCACGGCGATGAGGCGTGTCAACCCACGGCCAAAACGTAAGCGCCCCAGCGCTACCCCCACCAAAGCGCTGGCGCTGCCATGCATCAGTGAAGTTGAAAACGCGCGGGTCAAAGCCAACGCCAGCCCGCTTGTGGTGCCTACACGGCTGACGTAGAGTAGATTTTCTAGCATCCCAAAGGCCGATCCAACCGCAAATCCGTAGATCGCCCCATCCACAAAATAGGTAAAATCTGGCCGGCGCACATACTAGACCAAGATCAGCGACTTGAGGACTTCTTCAACCACGGGCGCCACCAAGGTAACCAATAGACCATAACTGACAACACGCAGCAATGCGTTATTCGTTAGATAAGCCGCACAAAAGGCCACCGCGCCCCAGGCCATGCAGGTTAAGACCGTACGAAAACTGCCCGAAGCATACAGATCCAACCGGTGAACGATCCCCAAGAAGATCAAAGGAATAACGACAGCAACCACAGCAGCAATCATCTTCTTCTCCACTTCGTTTTGCCAATAATTCGGTTTCGCTGTGCAGCTTGGACAACTTGTTTAGCAATGTTGTTCGATGGGTATAGTATAGCGTCATCTACTTATTTTAAGTATCGCTATTGTGACACTCCACAGCCATCCAAGCAAACTATAAAGAGGGGAAATACCATCTTCCGCACCCAAGGGGCTTCAGTTCCCCTGATAAAAAAGCGCATCGGTGCAAAATTCTCTTACCTTAAGGGCAGCCCTGGTAAAGATGAGTTGCTTGGTAGTTATGTCGATTGTTTATTAAGGCATTCTTAATTCACGCGCAGCCCTGCTGATCAGCTATACTTTCCCTAGAATTATTATCAACCGCAGTGCGAAGGAGTGCTTTCTAATGATTATGAGTCTCTTTGGCCTGGCTGCTGGTGGCACGTTATATGCCGGCACCAAAGTGTATGGTATGCGCCAGTCGATCCGCGATTCCGCCAAACGTCTACTACAACGGGCATCTTCATCGCGCGCGATCCCCGTCAAGACCGAACGCCGGGCCCCCATAGCCGCCCAGCAACAAGCCAACCAGGGTTTGGTTCTTTCCTCGGTTTCACTTGGCTTGACGACGGTGGGCATGTTTGTGCAACCAGCCGTTGGCCTGATCGGGGTGCCGATCGCCCTCTATCTCTTTGTCCCTACCTACCAAGAAGCCTGGCGTTCACTCAAAGCCCGCCAGTTCACGTCACCCGTGCTCGATGCAACGCGCATTACCGTCTGCACGGTCATGGGCTTTCATTTCGTGACAGCCCTGAATGCTTGTTTACAATCGGTCAGTAAAAAATGGTCAGCGCAAGAGGATACAAAGTTCGAACAACAATTGACCACCCTCTTGGGCCAACCGCCCACCAAACCCTGGGTTTTTGTCAACGGGGTGGAAGTCGCCACCGCGCCAGAGACCATCATGCCGGGCGACGTGCTGGTAATCGCCGCTGGCGAGGCCATTGCGCAGCCAGGACGGGTCATCTATGGTTCGGCTTGGGTTGACCAGCGCCTGGCCACAGGTGAGTTACAAGCCGTGCGCAAACAAGTCGGCGACAGTGTCCTAGCAACAACGATCGTGCGTTCTGGTCAGCTTTATGTCCTGGCCGAGACACCAATCCGCGCTTCACAGACCACCGATCTGCACACCCAATTGACACAGGCCAGCACCAATAAGACCCTCTTCCAACAGATTGGCGAAACCAGTGGCGCAGGTATGGCACCACTCATGTGGGGCACCTTTGCACTGACTTGGCCCTTCTTGGGCGCCAACCATGCCGCGGCCTTTCTTACCACCAGTATGGGCGCCTACATGAACAAATTAGGACCACTGGCCGTGCAAAATTTTGTCGCCCTGGCTGCCGAACAAGGAATTTTGATCAAGGATGGGCGCGTGTTGGAACGGCTAAACTTGGTGAATACGCTGATCATAGATGAACGTGTACTGCGGCGCCCCGCCACCCATGCGCAAGCCAAGTTGCTCTTTGCACAGTTGCGACAACGGGCCTGGCCATTACAAGCTATTTTCAAACAAAAGTTTGCGATTCACCTATTAAGTGCAGGCGACGAGACCGCCACCCAAAAGTTAGTAGCGGAACTGGGTGGCGACGACTATTTTATGGAGCCAACCGCCGAAGGGCGCGCCGCGTTGATTGAACAGTTACAGCTTGGTGGAAAAATGATCTGCTATGTGGGCAATGGCACGGCAGATGCGGCGGCGATGCAACAAGCGCTGGTGGCGATCGCCATGGGTGACGGGGCGACGGCCAATGAGAGCGCACAGATCATGTTGCCAGGGCAGCATATTGAACGCCTGGCCCCGCTTTTTACCTTGGCCGCACAGTTTGTGGGCAAACAAAGTTTCAGCTTAGTCGCCCCGATCCTGCTAGACGTGATCGATATTGGCACGACCCTGCTCCTCCATTTCGATTTGGTCTATTCCATTCTGTTTAGCTATAGCGGTCTGCTGCTTAGCATCGCCAACATTCGTTTAGCCGGTAAAACCACCGACCCCATTGAGCCAGCGCCCACTTCGCAAGCAGACAATTTAGACAAATTGCTCGATCTGCAACCTACGATGGCTTGATAGGTTGCGCGCCATCCCGGAGAAAAGGCCCAGTGTAACCGGCGCCGCGGATCAGGCTGTATCCCCGCATAAAAACCCCTTACCCGGCGGCGACAGAAAAAGGTTTTTTCTCTGTCACCGCCGGGTAATTTTTCTCCCTGGATAACCGCGACTCAGGGAACAGACATCTTTCATTCTCGCGACGCAATCATAAGCCGAACGACACGCCCAGTGACACGCCCCCCCTTTATCCTGAATACAGCAAACTTCAAGCAGTTCAAGGCAAGGAGAGATACCATGAAGGTCATGCAAACCTTAAAAATGTCCCGAGGCAGTTGGGTAGCTAGCGGATTCGCTTTACTCGTTATGCTGACGTTATCGTTGAGCAATTGTACAGCCGTCGATCCCAATCAGTTGGCGGGTGCCTCGGCCTCCCATCGCATCGAAGGCACGATCTTCTTACCAATTATCAACAACGGTCAGCAGACGATCACCAACACAGCCACTACGAACACCATCAGCAATACCACCGACCTCACCAACACGATTGCCTACAGCAGTGAGCCGATTCCTGGTC
>JAPLGZ010000035.1 GCA_026389895.1 Chloroflexota bacterium
GGTCGCCATTCCCTCGCCAAAGCGGACGGTTTCGCGCACCTGGCGCACCCAATAGGCAGGTGTGGCGATCTCCGCCCCCGCCAACTGCCCCGTGACGTTGGCGATGAGGGGCAACTGGGGGGGATGATAAGCCATGGTCGCCGCCACCTGGGCAAAGTCGGCCAGCATCGGCTCCATCAGCGGCGAGTGGAAGGCATGCGAGACCGTGAGCGGGTGGCTCTTGACGCCTTCGGCGGCCAGGTGTGCCGTAATCGCCCGCACCGCGGCGCGTTGACCCGAGATAACCACACTGTCCGGGCCATTGACCGCTGCTATCGCGACTTGCTCGGTATAGGGGGCGATGGCCTGTTGCACGCGCGCTGCTGCGGCTTGCAGCGCCACCATCGTGCCCTCTGGGGGGAGTGCGCCCATCAAACGCCCCCGCGCCGCCACCAGTTTCAAGCCATCGGCCAAACTAAAGACCCCGGCCACACACGCGGCCACCAGTTCGCCGACGCTGTGCCCGCTGAGAATGGCGGGTTGAATACCCCACGCCTGCCACAACATCGCCAGCGCATATTCCAGGGCAAAGAGCGCCGGTTGCGTGTACGTCGTGTCATGCAGCGCGGCTGCCTGGGTTTGGGCGGTTGCCGGATAGAGGATGGCCAGCAGCGATTCGCCCAACTGGTCTTGCAGTAATTGATCACAGTGGTCCAGCGTGGCGCGGAAGGTGGGGCTGGTGGTATAAAGCTCGCGCCCCACGCCGACGTATTGGGCGCCTTGGCCGGTGAAGAGAAAGGCCACCTTGGGCGGGGCGGACTGCGCGCTGGTTTGGGGGGGGCCATACCCGGCTAACTGGGCTTGCAGCGTCGCTGGCGTATCGGCCACCAGGCTCAGGCGGTGGGCAAAATGGCTGCGCCCCACATGGCTGGTATAACAGAGATCGCCCAGCGTCTGGGGGGGCTGGGCGGCCAGAAAGGCCTGGTAGCGTTGGGCATACGCCTGCAGCGCCTCCGCTGTTTTCGCCGCCAAGGTTAACACCTGGTAGGGGCGGTCCACCACATTGCCAGCCACGGCCGTTGGCGGGGCTTCCTCTAGGAGCATGTGGGCATTCGTACCACTAATGCCAAAAGAACTGACGGCGGCGCGCCTCGGGTGATCATCAGGCGCTGCCCACGCTTGACAACGCGTACTGACATAAAATGGGCTGTTGGCAAAATCAATATGGGGGTTCGGTTGCTTGAAATGGAGCGATGGCACCAATTGCGCATACCGAAGCGAGAGCGCAGCCTTAATCACCCCAGCGACGCCCGCCGCCATGATGGTGTGACCGATATTGGTTTTAATCGAACCGATTGCACAAAATTGTTTACGGGGCGTAAATTGGGCAAAAGCTTCGGTTAAGGCGCCCACTTCAATTGGATCGCCCAACGCGGTTGCTGTGCCATGCGCTTCGACATAGCCGATTGTTGCTGGATTGATGCCCAGTTTTGTATAAAGGTTCTTTTCCAACCTGACTTGTGAGCGCATGCTGGGCGCCGTAATGCCGTTGGTGCTGCCATCTTGGTTGATGCCGGAGCCTTTTATGATGGCATAGAGCTGATCGCCGTCTTGCATGGCCTGGGCGGCATTTTTTAGCAATAGGACGCCGCACCCTTCGCCAGCCACAAAACCGGATGCCGCCGCATCAAAAGTCTTACACCGGGCTTCTGGTGAGAGCATTTGAAATTGGCTGGTTTGAATATAGTTGCTTGGCGTTAACCACAACGTGACACCGCCCGCTAAGGCCAGGTCGCTTTCGCCAGAACGAATGCTTTCGCAGGCCATATGGATCGCCGTCAGCGAAGAGGAACAAGCCGTATCCACCGCGATCGCGGGCCCTTGCAGATCCAGAAAATAGGCAATGCGCGCGGCCAAAACCGAGGAGTCAAGCCCGGTCACCACAAAACGCGAGGTAAAGAGCCCGGCCTCAGCCAATAGCTGGGCATAGCCAGATTGCGCCACGCCCACAAAAACGCCACAATTTTTACCTTTCAATTGCGTGGGCGCATACCCGGCATCTTCGATGGCATGGTAGGCTTCTTCTAGAAAGACGCGCTGCTGCGGGTCGATAATTTCAGCCTCTGGCCCTGCGATCTGGAAAAAGGCCGCATCAAATTGATCCACCGCTTCTAAAAAGCCGCCCGCGCGTATATAAGCCGTATGGGGCTGCTTGGGATTGGCATCATACCAGCCCGTCGCCGGCCATCTGTCTGGCGGAATATCAATGATGCTATCGACCCCCTGTTGCAAATTTTCCCACAAGGTGCGCCAATCCGGGGCGCCTGGAAAGCGACAGGCCATCCCGATGATGGCAATGTCGGTCGTTTTGATCTCTTGCTGGCGGAGTGGCGGCGTTGGCGCGTAATTCTCCTGACCATTCATCAATAGCTGTTCGGCGGTTTCGATCGAGATTGCACCCGCCTGGAGCTGGGCCAAAATCTGTTCCTGCCATCCCATCGCTTGGTTACTCATCCTTTGATGCGCTTTCCTATTGTCCAAATCTGGTTTCGATCCGTTCTGCAATCTCGGGCTGTTGCATCGTTGTTGCAAAAATTGCCATTTCATTGGCCAATTGGGCGTAGAATGTGGCGCGCCAGGGGGCAGTGAGCAGCTGCTTCAAGTTGACCAACGAGGCGCGCGGGGCGTCGGCAATCGTTTGGGCCATCTGCCGCGCATAGGGTAGCACCTCTGGCCGTGGTAGCACCGGGCAGGTCACACCACGCTGGGCCAATTCGCCGCCGCTATAGTTGCGGGCTGTGAATAGCATCTCATGGCCCAAGAGTGGGCCAAGTTTGGCCGGGACAACGATGGTCGCGCCGACCCCTGGGGTGCCACCGTACTTTAAGAAATTGGTCGTATAGATGCTTTCTCTTGCCAAGATCACCAGGTCGGCGTGTAACCCCAAGACAAAACCACCGCCAATCCCATGCCCTTGCATCGCGGCAATCACTGGAATCGGGCAATCGACGATCAGCCGCACCAGATCAATGAACATGGCCGTTGATCGCCTACCGCTTTGCAATTGCTGCAAATCTTCTTTTGTCCCACCAGATAAAAAATAGTTGCCATAGCCGGTGAGAATCACCACTTTATAAGCGTCGTCCGCGCCGACACAACGAAAACTATCGGTCAGGCCCTGGATGATTTCTGGTGAAGAGCCATTTTTGGTGACCGTGTCGCGCATCGTAATTTCGCCAACACCATCGCCTAGTTGGGCCAAATGCACCACATCATTCGTACTCTGCTCTGGTGTTATTTCTGCCATGGCGCACTCCCATCTTCTACATAACGACGAATGCCTGCTTTGACCTCAACATCCATCATCGCGGCCGTGGTGGTTTTGACCGCCAGGGTTTGTGTCGCGTGATCAAGCGGTTGTAATTGATTCATATAGGCTTTGAGCGTCCGAATCGACGAAGCCGATAACCGTCGCCAGCGTTGCAGATAAGGCAGCAACAACTGATCCGGATCGGCGCCATAAAGATCGACCAACCCCCATCTGTGCGCTTCAATTGCGCTGATGGGTTGGGTGGAAAGGGCCAGCAACTTAGCCCTTTGCTGGCCTACCCGTCGGATCAAAAATGGCAATACCATGGCGGGCAGCAGACCGAAGAGCAATTCTGGCAAGGCAAAAAAGGCCGTGCTATCGGCAATTACCAGATCGCTGGCCGCCACCAGACCCATGCCCCCCGCATTGACCTTGCCCTGCACCTTGGCGACAATAATCTTTGAACTTTCTGAAAACTGTCTGAAGAGGGTAAACGTGTCCGCCATCCGCCGCTCGTCATCCCCATCCAGATTGATATATTCCTGAAAATCCATCCCGCTACAGAAAACATCGGGTAGGCCTTCTAACACAACAACGTTGACGCTTGGCTCATCCTCAAGCCCATGGAGGATCTCTCGCAGTTCACCGATGAGCGCCATGTTCAGGGCGTTCTGCGCTTCGGGGCGATAGAGTTGCACAAACCGGACACCGGGTTGCTTGCGTACGCGCAAAGTTTGGTAGGCCATTATTCTATACCCACTCATATTGGCGATGATAGTTCTTAATTTCGCGCAACATCAGCAACCCATTTCCTTGAATCTTTTGGCGTATTTCAGGGATCATGTTGCCATCCAACTGGACATTGCGCGTGCCGAAGACAACCGCATGATTGCCTTGGAGGATCTGTTCATATTGGGCAAGCGTTAGCGAAGTACGGTTGGCCAAGTGATTGGCGATCTGTTTTTCGGCCAGCAGGGGTGGTGCTTGGGGGGGGATAACCCCGCTGAAAAATTCGGAACTACAGCCGGAACCATAGGAAAACAAGCCGATCCGCTGGGGGGATTGGATCAGACCAGAATCGATAATCCCCGCCAGCGCGAGAAAAAGCGTTGCCCCCATAATATTGCCCACTTGCTGACAGTACCGTAAGCCTGGCGCAACACGCGCTTGAAAATCAGCCTGAATCTGTTCGGGGTGCGCCGGGTTAAATTTACGCATCATCATCTGATGCGCACCCCGAACCATGCCGCCAAAAGGGGTGTGAAAGGCCAGATAATTAAACGTAGCCTGATAATCTACGTGGTCTACCTTGGCCACATAATGGCGATAGGCCTGTTCACAGCAATCCAAATAGGAGAGCAACGACAAATCTGCATCGCCATATTCCGAATCGGTGACAGGGCGGGCGGCATCCATGACTTCATAGCTGTAATAGCCATTGCAACCGACATCGATCTGCAAGAGCTGGGGTTGGTCGCTCACCAAGAAGGCAACCGCGCCCGCGCCCGAACTAGGCTCGGCATAGGCCCAATCTTCTTCGGTTACTGCGCCTTCGCCACTCGGCAGAAAGCGCGCAAGATCGGTGGCAATGACCAATGCCTTGGCGTTGGGGGCGGTTTGGGATAAGACAAAGTTCACGGCCATTTGCAGGCCAGCGGCGCCTGAATAGCAGGCCTGTTTGATTTCAAAGAGACGACAATGACGCCCAAGCTGCAAATAATCGTGCACATAGGTGCTGACTGATTTGCCAAAATCGATGCCTGATTCTGTGCAGACGATCAGCAGTTCGATCTGCGCTTTCTCTTGCGCGCTCATGGCGGCGATCAAGGGTTGGGCCGCATTCACGGCGTATGAAACGGCATCTTCAGAGGGCAAGGCCACTGTCTTCTCTAGCATGAGCAATTTTTCAAAGCGGTTTGGGTCTAGCGCACGGGCCGCCGCCAGCAACTTGAGATCAAGTTTCGCAATCCCACCATAAACATTAAGTGCTTCGATGCCGACCGAGATCATAAAGGTTTTTTCCCTTGCCTGCGCGCAAGTTTGATTCGTCTGTTTAGCACTGTGCATCCCGGCCCAACACCAATGTTGTGTTGATGCCGCCAAAACCAAAACTGTTGCTCAAGGCATAGTCAACCGTAGCCGCCACGGCACTTTGCCTGATCCAGGGTAAATCTGGGTCAATCGGATCGACCAGATTGTGGGTGGGATGCAGGTGGCCCGCTTGCATTTGTAAGATCGTCGCAATGGTTTCGATCACACCGGCCGCCGTTAGTGTATGGCCTGTGAGCGACTTTGTTGCATTGAGCGGCGCATGGGCTAAGCCGACCGCTTTGAGCGCGGCTACTTCGGTTTTGTCACCCAACGGCGAGCTTGTGCCATGGGTATTGACATAGTTGATCTGGTCTGCGCGGAGGCCAGCCATCTGCAATGCGGTCCCCATCGCCTGCATTTCACCCGCTTGATTTGGATTGGCCTGGCGGTTGCCATCTAGGCCACTGCCCCAGCCGAGTAAGCGTCCAACCACCTGCGCGCCGCGCCGCTGGGCGTGTTCTGCCCGTTCTAAAACGATCACGCCACAACCTTCGCCATAAATAAAGCCATCACTTTCACGATCAAATGGCCGGCAAGCGGCTTCTGGCTGATCCTGAAAACGTGTGCTGCCCATTGCGCCCAGATTGCGCAACCCCTGGCACTCCCAACTTGAGAGATCAAAGAGTGCGCCGACGGCTAAACAGACATCCGTGCGTCCACTCTGAATCTGTCTGGCGGCCTGGATAATGGCCATTGCGCCACTGGCCGAAGCCGCCCCTACACTGTGCCCTTCCCCCCGAATTTGCAGCGCTTGTGACAAACCCCCCACCAGATCACTGTCCCACAGCGCCAACCCATAGCTGGGGCTCACAAATTGGGGATTGGCGGCGTGGCGTTGCCAAGTCTGTACCTGTTCACGCTGCTGAACATTAGAACCGCCGACAACGACCCCAATCCGTTCCGGATGCACCTGGGCTCGATCTAGCTGTGCATCTTGCCATGCCTCTAAAGCCACCAGCAAGGCAAGCTGTGTGCTCAGCGAAGCGCTGCGCAACATCCGGTTGTGTTCGGGCTGCAGGGCCGCGGTCGCCAGGGTGGCAATCTCGGCACCAATGAATGGGGGCGCTGCCTCTCGGCCCGGTCGTTGCAGATAGCCAAACGCGGTTTTTCCCGCGAGCAGGGCTTCGATAAAATTTGCTTTGCCCTGGCCAATTGCCGTTGCAATGCCAACGCCCGTAATGACCAGGGGTGATAACTGACTCATCTTTCAATGCTGGCTTTTTGTCCAGCCTTGATCGCAAGTTGTTCCGCCAGCGCGTCGATGGTTTTGGCGTGCGCAAAATCAATCCGCGCCCCGTTTAAGCCTAAACTTTCCATTGTTTTGACCAGAATTTCGGCTTGTTCGACCGAATCAAAACCTAGATCATCAAAGGTGCTGGTCTGTTCAATGGCCCCTTCCGCCAACTGGGGTAAAATTTCAACCATATAGGCTTTTAGTACGTTAAAAATCGCCGCTTTTTTGTCCGGCGGGCCTTGTGGTAGGGGGGGCGGCAATGGCTGACGGGCGGCTTTGATCTGCTCGATCTGGGCATGGCCAGCTTGGGTCGTCAATTCACCTTTGGCCACGCGCCTGAGAATTTCATGGATCTCTGTTTGGTTTGAAGTGGCCGGCGCGGCGCCATTTTGCTCGGCTGTTGCCGGCGCGGGTTGTGACAAACCATTGGTGGCCAATGCGGGGACTGTCTGCTGGAGTTGCGCTGCAATGTAGGTTGACAGATCTTCGATCGTTGAATAGTCGTAGATCAGAACCGCCTTTAATTGCAACGAAAAAGCTCGATTGATCTTGTTGATAAACTCAACCCCGGTAACCGAATCCATGCCCTGGTCCGTAAGTTTATCCCGTTGATTAATTTGGTTGATATCCTCAAAGTATAAGATATCGGCCAATAATTGTTTGAGGGTGCGCACGATTGTCGCGACATCCACAATTTTCGGCGCTGGCGTCGGCAAAGGGGCCACGGCTTGCTCCCCTTTCGTGGCTTGCGGCGCGGCAACAGGATTATTGGGCGATTGCGCTGCCAGCGTCGTCAACGGTGTTAACTGCCGCTTGGGCGGTGGGGGCGTCAAAGCGCTCTCTGATGGGGCGCGCGGCAGGGGTGGCTCTGCTGGTTGATGCGCCTGTGACGTAGGTGCCATTGCCCGCGCCCCATCGGCCTTATCGGTGGTTTTAGGGGTAATCCGTAAATGCAGTCCTTTAATTTCATCAATTTGTAGATTAATCTCAGCTGTACCCTGCTGGCTCAATTGTTGAATCCATTGCAGCAGCGTTGGCAGATCAGTCGCGCTGGGTAGCGCCTGCGCGGGGGATGGCGCATTCGTCCTCTGGTGATCTTCTTCTGCTGCATGATCGTTCGCGACGGGTGTTTGCATCGGATCCTCCAAGCTACTAACTGCTCCTGGTCTGTTCGCACTGTCGCCAAGCTCACGTGTGGGCGCGACCAGCACGATCTTGCCAATCTGTTTCGCTTGCTGCATGGTACGAAACGCCCGAACGGCTTCCTGGATTGGGAAAGCCTGATAGGGCAGTGGCTTCAGTTGGCCTTGTTTAAACAAGGCCATAACTGTGGTGAACAGCTTTTGCGCGAGCAGTGGCTGTTGATTAGCGACTTCGCTGAAATCGAAAGGCGTATAGGTAATATCTGGGCGTACGGCCGCAATCTGGGCGCTACTCCACACGTTCCGTTTGCTCAGCTCCAACCAATAACCACCTGACGCCAGGGTGGTGAGATTGGCTTCTATAAAACCAGGGCTGGTCAGCGAATTTAACAGTATATGGATGCCTTGACCTGCCGTATCGGCCAGCACTTGCGCCGCAAAATCGAGCGTACGCGAATTGTAAAGCCGGGTGACGCCTAATGCACGAAGCGCTGGCCATTTACCGGGACTGGCGGTCGCAAAAATCTCTGCGCCGCTTTGTTTGGCGAGTTGGACTGCCGCCATACCCACGCCACCCGCCGCCGCATGAATCAGCACCCGATCGCCTGCTTTGATTTGCGCAAGCTTATGTAGCCCATAATAGGCCGTCAAGAAGGCCGCTGGAATGGTCGCTGCTTCCACGGCACTGAGCGTGGCTAGATTATGCATTACTTTCGTCGTGGATACTGTAACATAACGACTAAAACTGCCAGATGTGAGGGCCAATATGGCATCGCCAACGGCAAATTGGGTCACATCTGCGCCCACCGCCACAACACTACCCGCACATTCGGCACCCAACGGACCCGCATCACCAGGATACAGCCCTAGCGCATCCAGGATATCGCGAAAACTGAGTCCACTCGCTTGCACCTGAATTTCTACTTCATCGGGAGCCGGTCGGCGTCGAGACACTGGCTTTAAGTATAGCTGATCCAACAGGCCGCGCTCAGCAATTTCTAGTTGGTAAGGTCCATCCGGGATAGGCAGCCCCTTTTCGCTGAAGCTTGCCGCTCTCTGATTGGGCGCTGGCAATGGCTGATGATTTTGTCGCGCCGTTTCCACGCGCGGCAGCCAGTAGCGTTTGCGTTGGAAAGGATAGGTGGGGAGCGCCACCTTGCGCCGCGCATAATCCTGGTCAAAGGCGACCCAGTCAATGGCGGCGCCACGCTCGTACAACCGGCCCAAACTCGTCAGGATCTGTTGCCAGTCGTGCTGCTGGGCGCGCAAACTGGGCAAATAGAGCGCCGGACGGTCAGCCGTTGGGGCGTGGGCCAGGGCTTGCTGCGCCAGCCCGACCAACACCGGCTGGGGACCGATTTCGAGAAAGCTGTCAATGCCCTGGGCGTGCAGGGTCGCCACCCCCTCGGCAAAGCGGACGGTTTCGCGCACCTGGCGCACCCAATAGGCAGGTGTGGCGATTTCCGCCCCCGCCAACTGCCCCGTGACGTTGGCGATGAGGGGCAACTGGGGAGGATGATAAGCCATGGTCGCCGCCACCTGGGCAAAGTCGGCCAGCATCGGCTCCATCAGCGGCGAGTGGAAGGCATGCGAGACCGTGAGCGGGTGGCTCTTGACGCCTTCGGCGGCCAGGTGTTCGGTAATCGCCTGCACCGCGGCGCGTTGGCCCGAGATGACCACACTATCCGGGCCATTGACCGCCGCTATCGCGACGACCTGCGCATAGGGGGTGATGGCCTGTTGCACGCGCGCTGCTGCGGCTTGCAGCGCCACCATGGCGCCATCTGGTGGGAGTGCGCCCATCAAACGCCCCCGCGCCGCCACCAGTTTCAAGCCATCGGCCAAACTAAAGACCCCGGCCACACACGCGGCCACCAGTTCGCCGACGCTGTGCCCGCTGAGAATGGC
>JAPLGZ010000240.1 GCA_026389895.1 Chloroflexota bacterium
TGCGTAATCATTTGAACAACCACAAGATTATCTTCTGTTTTGTCACCACTGCTCGAACAGTCGGTGGAATCCTCGCGCTTAGATAGCCCGCGCCAACAGCTTGGTTGCGGGCGAATTTCCAAACGTGAAAAGAACACGTACAACAAGTATGCGTTGCGTCATCGACGTAACCCATGCTCTGCGGCGTGTTCGTTTCGCGTTTTATGTTTTACGCAGCATGCATGACGAATTCATCATCATCCACCGACAGGAGCAACAGGATGTCTGAAAAATATACCCCCCAAACGATTGAAACAAAATGGCACACCGCTTGGGAAGACCAGGGTCTGTATAAGACGGTCGAAGACCCGACCAAGCCCAAATGGTATGCCTTGACCATGCTGCCCTATCCCTCTGGCGATCTGCACACCGGCCACTGGTATGCGTTTACGCCCAGTGATGCGGCGGCGCGCTTTAAGCGCATGAACGGCTACAATGTCTTCTTTCCGATTGGTTTTGACGCCTTTGGTCTGCCTGCCGAAAATGCAGCGATCAAGCGCAACATTCACCCAAAGATTTGGACATATGCCAACATCGAGCGCATGCGCGACCAATTGCGTCGCATGGGCGCCATGTGGTCGTGGGATCATGAGGCGATCTCCTGTGATCCCGACTATTATAAGTGGACGCAGTGGTTCTTTCTGCGTTTCTACGAGCGCGGCTTGGCCTATCGAGAATTTTCGCCGGTAGATTTTTGCCCGACGTGTAACACAACGTTGGCGCGCGAGCAAGTGTGGGGCGATGATCGCCACTGCGAACGCTGTGGCACGCCCGTGATCAAGAAGAGTTTGAACCAATGGAAGTTTCGCATCACCCAATATGCCGACGAGTTGATCGATGGGTTGGACAAGATTGACTGGCCAGAGCGCGTCAAGACCATGCAGACGAACTGGATCGGGCGCAGCGAAGGCGCAGAAGTCACCTTCCACACCGAACAGGGCGATCCGTTGACAATTTTCACCACGCGGCCTGACACGCTGTGGGGGGCGACATTTATGGTCTTGGCACCGGAACATCCATTGGTCGACAAGATCACGACCGACGCACAACGCGCGCAGGTAGAAGCCTATCAAGAAGAGACATCGCGCATGGATGAGATCCAGCGCGGCGCCGTGGACAAGGAAAAGACCGGCGTCTTCACCGGCGGTTATGCGATCAATCCGGTCAATGACGAACGTATCCCGATCTGGATCGCCGACTATGTCATGATGAATTATGGCACCGGTGCGATCATGGCGGTGCCCGGTCACGACGAGCGTGATTTTTCCTTTGCGCAGAAATTCGGCCTGGAAATCCGCCGCGTGATTGGTGGGCCGAACGGCGAAACCGAACCTCTGGAAGAGGCGTACGTTTCTAAGAGTGAAGGCGTCTTGATCAACAGCGGGCCTTTTGATGGCACACCGGTCAGTTTGGGTGCCAAGACAGTGACCAAATGGCTGGAAGAGCAGAACAAGGGCAAGTTGGCCGTAAATTATCGCTTGCGCGATTGGCTGATCAGTCGCCAGCGCATGTGGGGCGCACCGATCCCGATCATCTTTTGTGAAAAATGCGGTACAGTGCCAGTCCCCTATGAGGAACTGCCCGTATTGCTGCCCGATGACGCCGAGTTCAAGCCGACTGGCGAAAGCCCGCTGAAATATCATGCCGGTTTCCGCTTTGTCACTTGCCCCACCTGTGGTGGCCCCGCCGAGCGCGAGACCGACACGATGGATACGTTCATGTGCTCCAGTTGGTATCAGTACGCGTATATTTCGCCCAACTGGAAAACTGGCGAACCGATCCATCGCGATGATATGCCGTGGGACGAAAAGACTGGCAATTATTGGTTGCCGGTCGATCAATATACCGGCGGCATCGAACACGCCACCATGCATCTGTTGTATACGCGGTTCTTTACCAAGGCCCTGCGCGATCTGGAGATCATAGATTTTGATGAACCAATGAAACGCCTGTTCAACCAAGGCATGGTATTGGGACCGGACGGCGAAAAGATGTCCAAAAGTCGTGGCAACGTGGTCAACCCAGATGAGTATGTGGACAAATATGGCGCCGACACGGTGCGCGGCTACTTGATGTTCCTGGGCCCGTGGGACATGGGCGGGCCGTGGAACCCGAGCGCGATCGAGGGCATCTCCCGTTTCTTGCAGCGCGTCTGGAATGTCATGGTCGATGAGCCGGATTCGCACCAGATGATGGCGATCCCCACGTCTGACGAATTGCGCACGTTGGAGCGCCGCCTGCACCAGACGATCATCAAAGTGACCGAAGACTTGACCAACTTCCGCTTTAACACGGCGATCGCCGCGTTGATGGAGTTGAATAACAGCTTGTATAAATTCAAAGATTCTGCCGTGGTGGGCACGGATGCCTGGCGCGAAACGCTGGAGACGGTGCTGAAATTGATGGCGCCGATCTTCCCCCATATTAGCGAAGAGCTGTGGCATCATCTGGGGCACACCGCCAGCGTGCATCTGCAAAGCTGGCCCCAAGGCGACGCCGAAAAGGCCCGCGAAGACGAAGTTGAGGTGGTTGTGCAGATCAACGGCAAGATTCGTGAACGCTTGATGGTGACGCCAGGCACCGCTTCCAACGCTTTGGAACAACAAGCGCTGGCGTTAGAGACTGTGCAGAAATGGCTGGAAGGCAAGACGATCCGCAGGGTCATCGTCGTGCCCGATAAACTGGTGAACGTGGTGATTGGCTAGAGTGGCAGAGACCTGGAGCGCAGCTTCAGGTCTCTCTTTTTGGGGTGCCTCTCCCCCCGCTTCTACTGAAGCGTCCCCCTCTCCTGAATCGAAGGGCTGAGTTCAGGAGAGGGGAGTTGGAACCATCTGTTGGTCGTCGCTTCTACTGAAGCGCCCCCCTCTCCTGAAACAGCCGCGCCCTGTGGGCACCCGCCCTTGGGCGCGTTCAGGAGACCCTCCGGGGGTGAGGCATAAGCGGTGAGGCTCCTAAGCACATATTTCCTACACAACTCTCTGCTAGATTGAACCTGTTGCGTACCATGAACTTATTTCAAGATAAACATGATGCAAACGGTAATGATCGTTGACGACGAAGCTCGCATTATTTCGATGATCAGCGCCTATCTGCGCCAAGGTGGCTATCGCGTGATGGCTGCCGCCGATGGTCGCGAAGCGCTGCTATTGGCGCGCCAGGAAAAGCCGGATCTCATTTTGCTCGATATAATGATGCCCGAAATGAGCGGCCTCGAATTTATGCGCCTGTATAAGCAGGAGAGCCGAACACCGATCATTTTGTTGACAGCCAAGGTGGAAGAAGAAGATAAAGTTATGGGACTTGATCTGGGCGCTGACGACTATGTCACCAAGCCGTTTGGGATGCATGAATTGATGGCGCGCGTGCGCGCAGCTTTGCGGCGCGCTGAAATAGGCGAGTCCGCGCTTGGCCTAGTGCTCAGTGGCGCCATCCGTGTGGAGCGCAGCAGTCGTACGGTCTATCTCCAAGGGCGTCGCATCGACTTAACCAGAACTGAATTTGATCTGCTGGACACCCTGATCTCGAATCCAGGCCGGGTCTTCTCGCGCGCCAATCTGCTAGACAGTCTGCGCACTAGTGTCTATGAAATTAATGATCGGATCATTGACCTGCATGTTAAGAATTTACGCGCAAAATTAGAGGATGACCCGCGTCAGCCGCACTATATTGAGACTGTCTATGGCGTCGGCTATCGTTTTCTCCCCGAGTAGCGGGGAAAGTTACCATGAACATGGCGCATTATTGGACCCCCAAAAACGGGCAGAAATCCTGGTTCCATTCGCTCTCCTGGAAGATCGTGCTGGCCTTTCTGGTGGTCAACCTCTTTGGAATTTCCCTGATCGCGCTCTTTGCCCGCGTGATTACCACCTATGAATTCCAGAACTTTCTATCCACCCAAACCGAGCAGACGCTTGTGGCGCGGCTGTCCGACTATTATCAGAATAAGAATTCCTGGCAGGGCGCCAGCACCGTCTTGCGCGGTGTGCGCGTTGTCACAATTGCCAATCAGACGGCGCCACCTGCCGAACGGATCTTTTTCGTCGTAGACACCCAGGGCAAGGTTGTTGTGCAGGGGGCCGGGCATGGCCTCAATGACATTGCACCGCAGGAACTGATCCACAAAGGCGTGCCGATCAAAGTTAATGACCAAACGGTTGGCCGCTTAATCGTTGATCTGAGCAATCCGGTCGCGTCGGCCAACGCGCCTGGCTCACTTTTTAGCTTTGAGAATCAGTGGCCATTGCACAATCGTTTCCTTGGGCGCGTCAATCAGTCGTTGCTCTATGGGGCGATTGGCGCCACGGCCATTTCACTGATCCTGGGCATTTTTCTGGCCCGCCGCTTAACCCATCCGTTGCAGGAGATCACCGCGGCCACTCGTGCTGTGGCGCAGGGTGATCTGAACCAACAGGTGGCGATCCGCTCTAACGATGAACTCGGTGAATTGGCGCGCTCCTTTAATCAAATGAACGCTTCGTTGGCCCAATGGCAACATTTGCGCCGCCAGATGACCGCTGATATTGCCCACGAATTACGCACCCCAATTAGTATTATTCTCGGCCATGCCGAAGGGCTGAGTGATGGTGTGCTGCCGGCCAGTGCGGAAACCTTTCATGTGATCCAAGATGAAGCTGAACGTTTGCGTCGCTTGGTTGAAGATCTGCGTATCTTGTCTCTGACTGAAGCTGGCGAATTGCCGATGAATATTCAACTGACGCCCCTCCACGCCTTGCTTGAACAAGCTGTCACTGCCTACACACCGTATGCCCTCCAGAAAGAGATTCACCTCACGCTCGAGGCCGCGCCCAATCTGCCCATTGTCCCGGTTGATTCTGATCGAATTCTCCAAGTGTTGAGTAACTTATTGAGCAATGCGTTGCGCTACACCCCGATGGGCGGCTGCATTGTGGTATCGGCCAGACGCGACGAACAACTCCAGATTGCTGTTCAAGATAGTGGTGCGGGAATTGCGCCAGAAGAATTAGCGGCGATCTTTCACCGCTTCTATCGGGGCGACAAAGCCCGTCATCGCCAAGATGGCGGCTCCGGTTTAGGCTTGGCGATAGCGCGCTCGATCATCGAGCGTCATGGTGGTCAGATCTGGGCCGAAAGTACGCCAGGCGCAGGCGCAAAGTTCACCTTCACCTTACCTCTGTCGCAAACAGCCTAATTTTCGCCTCATCCACTCTACATATTTTCTACACAAATTTAGCTTATATTCGTGTGCGTACCGGTTTGTCATCCTAAGCTGGTGATAAGTCAAGCAAACGTTAAAGCTACAATACGTAAAGAAAGTATCTCCTATGTTTCGGAAACCATTATTTTGGGCTATTTTATTAATCCTGATTCTGGGCGGTGGGGCGGCGGCTGGGTACTATTACTATACGGGTGGCTTTACCCGTGCAGAAACCCAAACTGCGCAGGAAAATCAAGTGACCACCGCCCCAGTGACCACAGGAGATCTGATCATTCGGGTGGATGGGGTTGGCAATTTGTTAGCCAGCCAAGAACTTAAACTGGGCTTTGGCACAAGCGGCGTTGTGAAATCGGTTGGTGTGCAACCAGGCGATCAAGTAAAAGTGGGCACGGTGCTGGCGACGTTAGATGACACGACGGCTCGCTATAATGTTGTGGAGGCGGGGGTTACGCTGCGCCAGGCCCAGTTGCAATTGGCCAAATTGACCCAACCGACGGCTGCCAGCATTGCCGAGGCTAAGGCAACATTGGCCTCGGCCCAAGCGGATCTAACCAAATTGACCCAGCCCGCAGCCAGCCAAGTGGCGGCTGCCCAAGCCGATCTGCTGAGCGCCCAGCAGGCTTATAGCATCCTGGTGGGGGCGGTCGACCCGAACAAACAGACTTCACTGCAGGCCGATCTAAAGTCGGCCGAAGTGGCGCTCTCTCAAGCGCAATCAGCCTATAACAAAATTGCGTGGCGTGGGGATGTTGGGGCGACGACAGAATCGGCCAACCTCCAGAACGCGACGATTGCCTATGAAAAGTCAAAGGCGGATTACGATTTGAACGCGGAAGGCCCGGCTGCTGATGCGATCTCGGCAGCCCGCGCAAAAATCAGCACGGCGCAAGACACCCTCACGCAACTCACCCATCCAGATGCCAATACCATCGAAGCTGACAAGGCTAAGGTGGCCGCGGCCCAGGCTAGCTTGGACAGCCTGACCAAAGGTGGTGATCCCCAAGATGTTGAACTGGCCCAATTAGCCGTGCAACAAGCCGAGGATAGTCTGCGCGCCAAAATGCTCGACCTCGCCAACACCGTGATCACTTCGCCGATTACGGGCACTGTCACGGCTGCCGATGTGACGATTGGCCAGCAGGCCAGCACTGGCTCGGCGATTACGGTGGATCAAACGCCGCAAGTGCGCTTCTGGATTGATGAGAGTGACGCGGGCAAAGTGGCCGTGGGCAACACGGTGAATGTTACCTTTGGCGCCTACGACACCATGACCTTTACAGGCAAAATCGTGCGCATCGACCCCGCCTTGGTGACGGTCAACGGCTCGAACACCGTCCAGGTCTGGGCCAGCGTCGAGCAAACGGAGCATCCGGTTCAACTCCTCTACAACATGAGCGCCGATGTTGAAGTGATTTCGGGCGAAGCGCGCAATGCGTTACTGGTGCCCGTGCAAGCTTTGCGCCAGTTGACGCCTGGCCAGTTCGCTGTTTTTGTAAAACCAGCCAATGGCGATTTAGAAATGCGCCCGGTGAAGGTCGGGCTACGCGATGCGATCAACGCGCAGATTCTAGACGGCGTGAAGGCTGGCGAGCAAGTTAGCATTGCCTCTGCCCGCACCACGGGGGCAACGCAAACTGGGACGACACGAACCGGTGGCGCCGCTGGGGCGCAAGGTGGGGGTGCTCGCCAAGGTGGCGCCAATGCGGGGGCAGGGAGATAAGCGATGAGCGACTATGTAATCGAACTGGTCCGGGTGACAAAAATATACGGCGAAGGTGAGACCGCCGTGAAGGCCTTAAAGGAGATCAACTTGCAGGTTCCGCGCGGTGAGTTTGTGGCGATCATGGGCCCATCGGGTTCGGGCAAATAGACCTTAATGAATATTCTAGGCTGTTTGGATCGTCTGACCAGTGGTCTGTACATTCTAGATGGCGAAGATGTGAGCCGTCTCGACAAGGTTAAATTGGCCGGTGTTCGCAACCGCAAGATCGGGTTTGTCTTTCAGTCCTTTAATTTACTGCCGCGCCTGAGCGCCCTCAAAAATGTCTTGTTGCCGATGAAGTACAACGGTTATCAATATCTGCCAGAAGCCGAGCGGCGAGCGCGTGCCACAAAGATCCTGGAATCGGTCGGCCTGGGCAATCGCATGAATCATTCGCCCAACAAATTGTCGGGCGGGCAGCAACAACGGGTGGCCATTGCGCGCGCCCTGATCAACAACCCGTCGATTATTATGGCCGATGAGCCGACCGGCAACTTGGACAGCCGTGCGAGTGAGGAGATTATGAATATCCTGCACGAACTCCATCGCCAAGGGGCCACCATTGTGATGGTAACCCACGAACCAGAACGCGCCGCGCATGCCGAACGGGTGATCACAGTGCGCGACGGCGAGATTGTCAACGAGCAACGGACGCCAAGATCCCAACCACAAGGAGTGGTGCAACATGCTGAGTGATGCGCTTCAACAACCGGGCGTTCGTTCGCAAAAACGCTCAGAAGCTCAGATTAAAGATTCGCAGGGCATGAGCCTGCTCAACACCATTGCTGAAGCGTGGGAAGGGTTGGTTCTGAATAAACTCCGTTCCTTTCTGACGACATTGGGCATCATTATCGGCGTGGCGGCGGTGATCATCATGCTCGCGGTAAGTTCGGGCGCCGAAGCCGCCATCGCCGACCAGATCGGCACTTTGGGCGCTAACTTAATTATGATCACCCCGTTTCGGGCCTTTGGCGGTGTGCGTGGGCCTGGCGGCGGTGGGCCAGGCCAGTTTGCTGGCGGCGCACCGACCCAATCTTTAACCTATGAAGACGCGCTCGCCCTGGAAGCTGCCCAACTGGATGGCATCAGCGGCGTCAGTGTCGAGCAGACCACCAACCAACCCGTGGCGGGCGGCCCGAGCAATACCAGCGAAACCGGTGTCTCTGTTGTCGGCGTGACGCCCGATTATCTGACGGTGCGCGATTATAGTCTGGGCGAGGGCCGCTTCTTCACCGACGACGAAAATACGACAGCCCAGCGCGTGACCGTGCTCGGCTCTGGGATTGCCAGCGATCTCTTCCCCGGTGAGGATCCGGTTGGCCAAGATATTAAAATCGGCTCGATCCACTTTACTATTGTCGGCGTCATGACACAGCAGGGCACGGTCAACGGTCAGGACAATGACGGGCGTGTCTATGTGCCGGCGATGGTCGTCTTTAAGAAGTTTTCACAAAATCGTGTAGGGGGCCATCCTGTACGCATCATCTATGCCAAGGCGTCTAATCCTGCGCTGATGACAACCGTCTCGAATGAGATCACCGATTTTCTGGCACAGCGTCATAAGGTAGATCCCAGCGAAGCCGACTTTGGCGTGCGTACGCAGCAAGACATCATCGATGCCCGCGCCTCAACGACGGCGACCTTTCGCAGTCTACTCGCTTGGGTGGCCGCGGTTTCGCTGGTAGTCGGCGGCATTGGCATCATGAATATTATGCTGGTGAATGTCACCGAACGCACGCGCGAAATTGGGTTGCGGCAGGCACTCGGCGCGCGCCCGTTAGATGTGCAACGTCAATTTTTATTCGAGGCCGTGATGCTAAGCTTGGCTGGCGGACTGGTTGGCGTGCTCTTGGGGATTGTGGGCAGCTACGCTTTTGCTGCATTGGGCGGCATGCGCACGCAAATTGTCCCCTTATCGCTGCCGCTCGCCTTTGCCGCCGCCGCAATCGTCGGCATCTTTTTTGGTTATTATCCCGCCACGCAAGCCGCCAAACTCGACCCCATTGACGCGCTGCGGCGGGAGTGATCAATAATCTGCATTCCGCCAATATAAGGCGATGCGTAGGGGCATGCGGTCGGCGGCGCACCCCATTTCGGGAAAACCCCGCCAATCCCCTTCGCCGTCGATTGCGTGCCCAGCTGTGCGATCAATGCTCATCAACGAGGACGGGCACGCAATCGATGGCGAAGACAGATCAGGGGTAAAATTTACTGGTACCCGCCATCGACCGCATGCCCCTACGCATCGAATATCGGCGTAATCTGAGTCAGCAACCTGCGAGTGCAGCGCACTCGCTACCACCAATCTAGCTTATCCTATTTCATACAATCCGGAGTCAACTATGAAAAAAATGATCATTGGCCTGCTTTTAGTGGCGGTTTCTATCCTGAGCGCCTGTGGCGGCAGCACCACCTCTGCGGCTGCCGCTGCGCCCGCCGCGGGCACAAATACAGCAGGCGGCCAGGGTTTTCAGCAAGTGACCAGCGCCTATCTCAAACGTGATTATGACGGCGCACTGTCGGTTACGATGCAGGCGGCACTGGGAACCATGAAGTTGGAAGGAACAAACAACGCTGTGACGGCTGACCAGGCGGCGAAACTTTTGCCGCTCTGGCAGGCGACCGAGAGTGACGCTATTCAAAATCCCACGGAGATCAACGCGGTCTACAAACAGATCGAAAGCACAATGACGCCCGCGCAGATGCAGGCGATTGCGGCCATGAAACTAACGCGCACCGAGCTGCAAAGTTGGGCGCAAAGCCAAGGCATCCAGATGCCGACATTCGGGCAAGGACAGGGGGGCCAACAGGGGCTTTCGGCTGATGCCATTGCCACGCGGCGCGCCGGATTTGCCAACCAAGATCCCAGCGCCCAGGCCACACGCCGGGCGCAATTTGCGGCGCAGGGTGGCCAAGGCCGACGCGGTGGTCAAAATATGATGAAATTTTTGACCGATCCGTTGCTCAAGCTATTGACGACCCGCGTCGCTAAGTAAACAATCCACCAGCCCGGGAGCGGTGATGCCCACTTTCACTGCTTCCTTACCGATAGCACCTGCAACTACACCATTTCGATCAGCGGCCCAGATGTGTCATTCTAGGCTGCGATCTACTTTCTCCAAAGATATAGGAAAGATATAAATAAGCCCAAGGAGCCTGCCTCCTTGGGCTTATCTTTTGGTGACCAGGAAAGATCCCTTACTTTGTTGTTGTCTTATTCATATGCGCCGCTCCCACCTGATGTAGTGAGCGGAAAAACTTGTTTGCTTGCGTACCACCAACCTAACCACGATCGTTGTCAAACCTTATCACGCAAATAAAGGAGAAGTGTATGAAAAAATCTTTTGCTTTGACCCTGCTCATGTTTGTCGCCCTGCTTTGGGGCGCCTGTAGCGCTCCGCAGACGAGTGCACCGGCGCCGGCTGATACAACCGCCGCCGTCCCAGCCGCAACGGGTGGCACGGGCGATTTTGTTAAGCCGCACCCGATTCTAACCGACATCCGTGTGCGCCGCGCCTTGGCCACGTGCATCGATCGCGACGCCCTAATCGGTGCGGTCTTCCCCTATGTAACGGACGATCTCAAACCCCAACTGCATATGGATAGTTTCTTGCCCAAGTCGCACTGGGCCTACAAAGGCCCGTATATGGACTATCCGCATGATGCCCAAAAAGGGGGCCAACTGTTGGATGAGGCAGGCTGGAAATTGCCAGAAGGCGCACAACCCGGCGATGGCAGCTTTCGCGTGAATGCCAACGGCGACACACTCACGTTCAAATTGACGACAACCAATGCCCAATTCCGCCAAACGTGGGCGGCGGTTGTCGAACAGAATTTGGCTGAATGTGGGGTTCTCTTGATCCGCCAACATGTGCCGGCTTCTTGGTTTTTTGGCAATACAACAGGGCTCCAACATCGTGACTTTGAATTAGGTGGTTTTGGCTGGACCGGCACCGCTGATCCCGGTGGGCAGACGCTTTATGCCTGTAACCAGATTCCCGAACCGAGCAATAACTGGCAAGGTCAGAATTATATGGGCTGGTGCAACCAGGATGCCAGCAATGCCATCATCTTAGCCAATAACACCTTAAAACGCGAGGATCGCATTGCTGCCTATGACACGGTAGAGAAGCACTTTGCCGAAGACATGGTCTCGATCCCACTCTTCCAACGTGCCGAGGCCGAAGCCTGGAGCAAACGCCTGGAAGGGCTTAAGGTGGATCCCACCGAGTATGGCACCGCCAGCGCTGCGCAGTGGAAGCTCGCCGATGGCGCAGACACCATCGTAGTCGGTATGTCGCAAGAACCGGCTTCGATGTTTACCCTGGTAGAAAGCGCGGCGGTGCAAGCGCAGATGGCCGAGATGGGCATTGGGATGTTGTATTCCCAATATAACTATGATTTCCAACCGGTCTTGCAGGATGGCTTGCCCACCGTCGAAAATGGTCAGGCGACCAATGCGATGGTAGATGTCAAAGTGGATGACCAGATCTACAGCGCCGATGGTGAATTGGTAAAGTTAGCCAAAGGGGTCAAGTTGATCTCCGAGGGCAAGATTATCACTTATGATGGCACTAGTGCGCTCAAGTTGCCACAACTCAAGGTCACCTATAAATTAAAACCGTATACCTGGAGCGATGGCACGCCCGGCTCCATTGAAGACGTGAAACTGGCTGACAAGATCAGTTGTGATCGTAAATCGGGCGCGGTGAGCTTTATTACCTGTGACCAGATCGCCAAGATTGATTACACGGACCACTTGGAATGGACAGTTACCTATGTGCCCGGCGCCCAGCCCGCCACTTATTTCATCGCCCCGCAAGGCAATGCGCAGCTCTATCCCAGCCAAGAGAAACTAAGCGATGGTCGCTTGCTCAAAGATGTCCCCGCCGAGCAATGGGCCACCTTGCCCGAGATTGCCGAAAAGCCATTGAGTTTTGGTCCTTTCGTGATCGCCGAGTGGGTCAAAGGTCAGAGCATGACGTTAGAGGCCAATCCCCATTATGCAGACGGGACTGGCGTCAAGAAGATCGTTGTCCAGTTTATCCCCGACACCAACCAGGCTGTCGCCCAGCTTTTGAGCGGTGATGTAGACTACCTGGAAAAGACAACGCTAGGGGCAGGTTCGGAAGTGCAAACCGTGATGGATGCCGTCAAAGCTGGCACCATCAAGGGCGAGGTAATTCCCAGCCCCAGTTGGGAACATATTGACATGAATTTGTTTACGCGGTAATTGGGGCAAAATATCTCCATTACCGCACTTCCGGGAAGCAGTCAGACCGTTCAGGGTTAACGAAACTGGTGATGACCGCTTCCCGGAAGTGCCACCGCCCCGAATTAGCATGGCGGCGGCAAACTGAATCTGCTTTGTATGGGCACGCCAACGGCGTGTCCGTATTTATTTTTGCGGTTTGACAAACCCATGCCAGATCCGTACCATAGCAAAATAGCTTACGGCTCCTCTTGTTTAAGCTATCCCCCTATTTGTCTATCCCAGCAAATCACAACCGGAGGTCCCGTGATGGGCGCACCACGCATCGCCATCGGCTCAATCTTTACCGAATGTAACCAATTGGGCGGTATGCCGATCGACATTTCTTGGTTTGAACGTTATGAGTTGCACTATGGCGCGGCGATTTTGGCCTTGCCTGGTGGGGTCGTTGGCGGCATGCTCCAAGTATTGCATGAACGCCAAGCTGAGCCGATTGGCTTACTCTACGCCAGCACTTGTCCCGGCGGCTATCTGACCCGTGACTGTTACCGCCAACTCAAAACTGACTTGTTAGTTAGGCTGCAGGCCGCTCTGCCGGTGGATGGTGTACTGCTGCCCTTGCATGGCGCGGCTGCCGCTGAAGACGTGGGCGACCTGGAAGGCGATCTGATCAAGGCAGTGCGTGCGCTTGTCGGGGCGGATGTCCCCATTGTCGCAACGCTGGATCTGCATGCCCATGTGACCCAAGAGATGGTTCATTTTGCGGATGCCCTGGTGGCTTGGGAAACCTATCCGCATCGCGATGCCTTTACAACCGGCGCCCGTGGGGCAAAATTGTTACTTGATACAGTGGAAGGACGCTGCCGGCCAACGATGGCGATGGCCAAAGTCCCAGTGCTCACGGGTGGTATTCATGGGTCGACCGAAGGCGATGATCCCTTTGCCCACCTTATGCGCCAGACCAAAGCCGCCGAAGGCTATCCGCATGTCCTCTCCACCAGTCTTTTTCTCGTCCATCCCTATTTGGATCAACCCGCCATGGGCAGTGGTCCACTGGTGATCACCGACAATGATTACGCCCAAGCAGAAACGATCGCGGGTGAACTGGCGGCTGCGTATTGGGCGCGCCGCTTCGAATTAGAACCGGTCCTGTACACCCCAGCATCGGCCCTTGCACAAGGTTTACAAATTTCAGGCGGACCGGTGATTTTAGTTGAAACATCCGATTGTGCCGGTGGCGGTGCGGCGGGTGATAGTGTAGCAACGCTGAAGGCCCTGCTCGCCGCTAACATCACAGCAACGGCGTTCGTGCCGGTCGTGGATCCAGCCGCCGCGGCGCAGTGCCACACCGCCGGCCTAGGCGCGCCGGTGACGGTCACGCTGGGGCATCAGCTTGATCCGCGTTGGGGTGAACCGATCACAGTCACCGGTCAAGTGACCCACCTGAGCGATGGCCGGTTTCGTTATGTGGGCGGTATTTGGGACAACATCGAAGGTAACATGGGCCCTTCTGTCGTGCTCACCATTGGCGCGATCCAGGTGCTGGTGACCACACATTCCACCTATGATTGGATGGATGAACAATGGCGCGCGGTGCAAATGGATCCAGCGTCTGCTACGTTTATCGTTGCGAAAAACCCGATGAACTATCGGCAAGCGTATGGCAACATCGCCAAGGCGATCTTTGTGCTGGATACGCCCGGTCCCACGCCACCGACGATTCGCCATGTCCAGTATAAACAATTACAACGACCCTATTTCCCCCTTGATGAGCAGATTGAGAATTTGACCCCAACGATCTTGAAGCGGAGGCGTTAACCTTCCCGGAAAGGCGGGCACTGAGTTTATTGGCCAGGTTGTGGGGGCGACGTGCAATGCACTCGCGTTTGTTCGTCTTTTTTTGTTAGTTGCAGCCTGTCGCTGGTTCAGTATATGATAAGACAATTTGTGCTTTGGGGCGGTTTACCCTGGTGAGCGATTGCTACCAAACCAGGCTGTAGCCGAGCACCCCAATTTCGCCATCAACAGGATGCCCCGACGGATAATGTTTTGAATGGGCCTAACACGTCAAGTGCCTACAGCCACGAAGGTTACGGTCGCGCGATGGCTGCGATCTTTTTTATGAGCATGGTGGCGGTGAGTTATGTTCAATACCGGTTCATCTGGGCCACATATGAGGATTAACGGAAGGAATTGTGATGAGTAACACCCTACAACTCTCTGCGGAGCAACGCCGTCAATTTGATGAAGATGGGTTCTTTTTGTTGGAAGATGCCCTGACGCCCGCCGAGATTAGCGAATTGACCACGGTGATCGATGCCTTGTATGCCAAATACAGCGTCGAACGCAATTTAGGGCCGCATGAGGCCTTTCAATGGCGCAATGTGGTCGCACTCGATCCAGTTTTTCGGCGTTTGATCGATCATCCCAAATTATTACCCCTGGTTGTGGATCTGCTCGGTTATAACATTCAACTGCGCACCTCTCATTTAGATGTGCGCCCACCAGTATTGCCAGAAGTGGCACAAAAACCATTAGGCGCGCGCGATAGTTTCTTTCCCTGGCACTCGGACGCGCCCAACTTCGGCTGGCCGCTGGTGGAAGGGGTAGTGCCCTATATGGAGATGAAGATCGGCTACTACCTCACCGATCTGACCCAGCACAACAGTGGCGCGATCTGTGTCGTGCGCGGCAGCCATAAGCGGCCGCAAAAAGACGCCGACGGAAATGTCATCGTCGATCCCCAAGATATCGTCGAAGTCAACGTACGCCCTGGCACAGCCTTAATCTGGCGCACGGCGCTCCTACACTGCGTCACGCCGAATTTGTCTGACCATGCGCGCAAATGCCTCTACTACGGCTATCAGCCGCGCTGGATTCGCCCATCTGATTATGATCATCAAGAACCAGCCGTGCTGGCCGGTTGTACGCCGGTCCAACGCCAGCTATTGGGCGAATTGGGGACTGGTTCGCATGAGTACAATGGCCCGGATCCCTTGGTGCATCCGGTTTCGCGCTACTGGCGGCCTGAAGATGAGGACATTCCACTGAAGGCGTGGGCGGAGGCGCAGCAATAATCGGATGAACTGTCCTTTCTGCCCAACAGCGCTCAAGCCTGAAGAGATTAGGCTGGAGAACGCCCATTGTCTATTTATCCAGGACGACCAACCGGTGCTGATTGGTTCTGGCCTGATTATTCCCAGGGCGCACCGAGAAACCGTCTTTGATCTGACCCCAGCCGAATGGACGGCCACCTATGAACTGTTGCAGCAGGTCAAAGGGTGGCTGGATGCGCAGTATAGACCGGATGGTTACAATATCGGCTGGAATAGTGGCGGCGTGGCCGGGCAGACGGTCTTTCATGCCCACTTGCATGTGATCCCGCGTTATGCCGATGAGCCATTGGCCCATAAAGGGATCCGCTACTGGCTTAAACAGGAGACCAATCGACGTCCATAATGCAGCGGCCAGAGTGGGCCGCGCGTTATTTTACGTAAGGCTAATCTAGCCTGGAATGGAGTAATTAAATGTCAAACGAACCTACCCCCAACTGGCGCGAGCGCGGTGTGCGTGTTGTGCGTAGCGACCAACTTGATCTGAACACTGCCCAAACACCCGGCATGACCCGCGCCGCCGCGATCACCCAGGCCACGGCGGGCGCCAACAAACTCTGGGCGGGCACGGTGACCATTCACCCGAATGCGAAGACCGGCGCACATCACCACGGTGCGTTGGAGAGCGTAATCTATGTGGTCAATGGCCGCGCCCGTATGCGCTGGGGCGACCAGTTGGAATTTGTCGCCGAAGCCGGACCCGGTGACTTTATCTATATTGCCCCCTTTGCCCCGCACCAAGAGATCAATGCCTTGCCCGATCAACCACTTTTCTGCGTGATCGTGCGCAGCGACCAGGAACCAATCGTGGTCAACTTGGACATTCCAGTGGTCGAACGGCCCGAAGAAGTCGATTGGATCGATTCATTGCACACCGGCAAACCTTAGAAAGGAAGCTATACAAATGCCCGAAACAACCGTCGCCGCGATTATTACCGGGGCTGAACATAACCAGAGCAAAATCCTCCTGACACGCCGCAACCACGATCCCTATAACAATTTCTGGTGTCTACCCGGCGGTCATATCGACCAGGATGAGCCGGCGCGGGCCGCCGCGATTCGTGAGGTGCAAGAAGAGACTGGCTTAGATTTCTCGGCCCAATTCTTTAATTATTTTGATGAAATTATTCCCGAACACCAGATTCACGCGGTTGTGCTTGTTTTTGTCGGGCCGGGTGTCGGTCAGCTTCAGGCCCAAGTTGGTGAGGTGTCCGAAATCGGCTGGTTTACAGTCAGCGAAGCCCAAGCTTTACCGTTGGCCTTCAAACATAACGAAATTCTTGCCGCCTACGCGATTCAACCTGTCTAGCCTTTTACGTTTGGGGAAAAATGGACGTGGATTTGCGTAAATCCGCGCGCTATAAAATGTTGCACGCAAGCTAATCAAAGTAAAGGATCAGATGAATAACCCACGCATCGTTTCGATTGAATGGGCGCGCCTGGAAGGGCAACGGCCCCGCAACGCGGGCAGTAATGCGCGTTTGGGTGATCATGGCAGCCTTGTACGGGTGCCGATTGCTCGCATTACCACCGAAGAGGGCTTCAGCGGTTTTGGCGTCTGTCGCGCGACACCGGCCCAGGCGGCGACTTTGCCAGGCCAACGGTTGAGTGATCTCTTCTCCCTGGCACACGGCACCGCGACCGATTGGTTGCTCTTCGATTATCCACTCTGGGACCTGGCCGGGCAATTAACCGGTCAACCGGTCTACAAACTGACCGCCGCCATCAATGGGTTGACGGTCGAGCAGCCGTTGCGTGCGCCCTGTTATGACACTTCACTTTACATTGATGATCTGGACCTTGCCTCAGACCAAGCTGCCGCCGAATTAATTGCCGCCGAAGCACGCGATGGGCTGGCCCGCGGCCACACGGCATTCAAGATCAAGGTCGGACGCGGCGCTCGCCATCTCCCTTTAGAACAGGGCACCCAGCGCGACATTGCCGTGATCCATGCCGTGCGTGAGGCGGTGGGATCTCAAGCAACAATCATGATCGATGCCAACAACGGGTATAACCTCAATTTAACCAAGCGCGTCTTGGCCGAGACTGCCGCTTGTAACATCTTTTGGATGGAAGAAGCCTTTCACGAAGATCGTGTCCTCTATCTCGATTTACAAGCCTGGTTGAAGGCGCAAAATTTGTCCGTCCTGATTGCCGATGGCGAAGGTCAGGCCTCACCCACTTTGCTCGATTGGGCGCAAGAGGGGTTGATCAACGTCATCCAGTATGATATTTTCGGTTATGGCTTTACGCCGTGGCTGGCGCTTGGCAAACAACTGGATGCCTGGGGTGTCCGTTCGGCGCCGCATCATTATGGCGGCCACTATGGCAACTACGCAGCCTGTCATCTGGCGAGCGCCATGCGTCACTTCACCTATGTGGAATGGGATGAAGCCACCACGCCGGGTTTGGGCGCCGCTGGTTATACGATCAACGCCGGCCACGTGGCTGTGCCCGATCTCCCTGGTTTTGGTTTGACGCTGGATGAAGAAATTTTCCAACGCGCCGTCGCGGCGAATGGCTTTGTCCACACCATTGGGGGCCGTTGAAACTGGCGGCTGCCAAACCGGCTTAGGATTGAAGGGTAGGTAGTCAAAAAGGCAGTTGGGTTCAACCTCGACTGCCTTTTTATTCTATTTAGGGCAGATAGCAAAATCGTTACACAGAGCACACAGAGGCGCACAGAGAAAAAGCAAAGCCTGATTTGAATACGCTATGCACTCTAGAGTGCCCCCCTTTGTGTGCTCTGTGTAGCCGCTTTTCTAGATCAGTTGAGTTATGGTATCTTGAAGCTCAAATTCCTAATTCTCAAAACAAGGGATATTTTATGCTATTAATTGGCAGTGAAAATGCGCTTGAAGCTTTGCCCCCCGCGATGCAAATTCTGAAACAAGGGGGATCTGCCCTGGACGCCGTCGAAGCCGCGATCCGCCTGGTCGAAAGCAATTTGGAGGATCACAGTGTGGGGGTGGGTGGTTGGCCCAATCTGCTTGGTGAAGTGGAATTGGATGCCAGCCTGATGGACGGCCGTAATCGTTCGTCGGGCGCGGTTGGGGCATTGCGCGGCTATCCACATCCGATCTCGGTGGCGCGGCGTGTGATGGACAGCTTGCCCCATGTCTTTCTGACTGGCCAGGGCGCCGCTGATTTCGCCGCCGAGATGGGTTTTGAGCGGGCCGAAACCTTGACCGACATTGCCGCCCAAGAATGGATCGCCCGTGTGCAGGCCAATGTGCCGCCTGCCAAAATGGCGGCCCTCTTCCAGCGTCGCGAAATGACCGCTTGGGTGGCGTTAACCCGCGACCCACAGCGCATCGCTGGCACGGTTGATGTGATCGCCATTGATGGCCAGGGCAATATCGCGTCGGGGGTGAGTACAAGCGGTTGGGCCTGGAAATACCCCGGTCGCCTGGGTGATTCCCCCATCATTGGCGCGGGCAATTACTGTGACAACCGGCATGGCGCAGCGGCCTGCACAGGCTATGGGGAACTCGCCATCCGCGGCAGCACGGCCCACACCGTGGTCCTCCTGATGCAGATGGGCCTGTCCTTGGTGGAAGCCTGCCAACAGGCCTTGCGCGATTTGCCACCGGCCCCTCCTGGCTGGGAAGATAATATGATGAATATTGTCGCCGTGGATCGCGACGGCAACCACTGTGGCGCGACGAACATTAAACAATGGGATGAATACGCCTACATGCGCGACGACATGGCCAAAGCAGAAATTGCGAAGCGTATCTATGTTCCAACTACATAAGCTTAAATGTAGGAATGAGTGAGCTAAACAATGACAAAATTAAAAGATGAAATCTTGCTTCGACGGATGGATGAATTTTTTGGCTATGGACGATATGATTCTAAATATTGGTTCATCGGTATGGAGGAGGGTGGTGGAAATTCGATTGAGGAAGTTGAGCAACGGCTTACACAATGGCTTGCGCTTGGTGCATCTGAATTGGTTGATAACTACAAGTTTCATAAAGCCCTTGATAGCTTTAAAAGCCGGGGAGGGGTGATTCAACAGGGTAGCTATGCAGAATACTTCGAGGGAAATATAAAAACGCAGCCGACTTGGCGTAAGTTAATCAGAATGTTGTTGAATATTGAAGATCCATCTCGTACATACGAGAAAGAAGCTATTAAAGATTATCAAGCACACAGTTGGGGACAGTCGACCTCCAATAATTGCCTCTTAGACGTTTTCCCATTGCCTTCGCCAGATGTCAGTCGTTGGGAATACGACGCATGGAGTGAACTAGATTTTCTGCGCACAAGAGAAAGTTATAAATCAGCCCTTCGAGTCAAACGGGTTGCGGCAATCCGAAACCGAATTGTGGAATATGCACCCAAGGTTGTAACATTTTATAGCTTTGGTAGCGAGTATATCCGTATGTGGGAGGAATTGTCAGGTTGTAAATTTGAGGAAAATATGCGAGTCCCCATATACGATAAGTTTTATGCATTCTTTCAAAGGGTCGGAAAGACATTATTCATTGTCACTGGGCAGCCTGCCTATATTAGAAGTAACGAATATTGGGACAACGTGGGAAAAATGGCACATAAGATATTAGCAGGTGAAGCATGAATCAACGACCCAAAATTGCGTGCATCAGCACGATTTTTCATAAATATTCGCACACCCAGCACTTCGTGGATCGTTTTCTCGAAGGCTATGGCTGGAACAATGGCCATCATCGCCCACCGATGGATCTGATCTCACTCTATGTGGATCAGGTTGGTGAAGATGATTTGAGTCGTGACCGCGCCACCCGTTTTCCGGAGATGAAGATCTATCCCACGGTGGCTGATGCCCTGACCTTAGGCACCGATACGTTGGCCGTCGATGGTGTCTTGCTCATTGGCGAGCATGGGAAATATGCCACCACGGAAAAAGGCCAAAGGCTCTACCCGCGCTACGAACTTTTCAAGCAGATTGTCGCCGTCTATCGCACGACTGGCCGTACTGCGCCGATCTTCAACGACAAACATCTGTCGTGGAACTGGGCGTGGGCCAAAGAGATGTACGATATAGCCCAGCAGATGAATTTTGCCTTTATGGCAGGCTCCTCGCTGCCCGTCACCTGGCGCACGCCATCCGTTGATCTGCCGCTGGGCGCAAAGCTCCACGAGGCGCTCTGTATTGGCTATGGTGGCGTCGATAGCTACGATTTCCACGCCCTAGAAGCACTCCAATGTATCGTCGAACGACGCGCTGGCGGTGAAAGTGGGGTGCGTTGGCTGCAAGCCTATCGCGGCGAACAATTTTGGGAAGCCCATTACGCCGAACGCTGGTCGCGTGAACTCTTTGAAAGCGCGCTGAGTCGTAGCCACACCCTCACGCCGTCGCGACCGGGCTTCAACCATCTTTTCCCCACCTATGACGAAATGCATGAGTTGGTCAAAGACCCGATCGCCTATCAATATGAACATGCGGACGGGCTCAAATCTACGATGATTCTCCTCAACGGGCTGGTGCAAGATTTTAACGTTGCCGCCCATCTGGCTGAGCAAGCAGAGCCCTTTTCCGTGCAGATGTACTTGCCCATGCCGCCAGCGCGCACGACGTTGGCGAATTTCTTCTCACCGCAAGTAAATCATGTCGAGCAGATGTTTCTCACCGGCAAAGCGACCTATCCACTCGAGCGCACATTACTAACCAGCGGCTTGGTGGAGGCGGGCGTCGAAAGCCTGTTTCAAAATCAACAGCGGATCGAGACCTCACACCTGAATGTTGCCTATCAACCCACGGTTACTTCGACCTATTGGGATGCCGCCGTGTCCACGCCCGTTGCGCCGAAAGCCCAAAGCCCAGCACCCGCCGCACCCGTCCAAACGCGGCCCAAACGCATCGCCGTGATCGCTTCGATCTACCGCTATCTCTCGCACGCCCAACACTTTTGTGACCGTTTCCTGGTTGGTTATCCCGTGGATGGCCAGTGGCGTCGGCCAGATATGGAGATCGTCTCACTCTATGTAGACCAGCGACCCGTGGGTGATCAGAGCACGGATCGGGCGCGCGAGTTTGGCTTTGCCGTCTATCCGACAATTGCCGAAGCGTTGCGCTGTGGTGGCGAGCAACTGGCAGTCGATGCTGTCTTGTTAATCGTCGAACATGGCGATTATCCCGCGAATGAAAAAGGCCAAAAATTGTACCCGCGCCACGAATTTTTCAAGGCCTGTACAAAGGTTTTTGAGGAGGACCAGCGCGCTGTGCCAATTTACAATGACAAACATCTCTCCTACAGCTTTACCAAAGCACAGGAGATGGTGGCCGATGCGCACCGGCTCAATTTTCCGCTTTTGGCCGGGTCATCGCTGCCCGTAACCTGGCGTTTGCCTGATCTAGAATTGCCACTTGACTGTGAGATCGAGGAAGCACTGATGATCGGCGTCGGCATCTCTGATCCGATGGATTATCACGCCTTAGAGGCAATGCAATGTATGGTGGAACGGCGCAAGGGCGGCGAAACCGGCATCCGCGCCGTGCAATTGATCGAAGGTGAAGCTGTCTGGTCGGCTGGCGAAGAAGGGCGCTGGTCGAAGGCGTTGCTGGAGGCCGCGCTTTCGCGTAGCGATTCGCCCTGTGGACTCCCCGATGTAGATGGCCGCACTCAGGATCTGTTAGGCAGTGGCGAACTTAAACGGTTGGTAGAAAACCCAATGGCCTATCTGATCGAGTACAATGATGGCCTGCGCGCCACCTTGTTGATGCTCAACGGCGCGATCAAAGACTTTTGTTTTGCTGCGCAATTGCAAGGAGCCACAACACCCGTCTCCACGCAGTTCTTATTGACGCCCGTGCCCAACGTCACCTACTCAGCCTGTCTGGTGGCGAAGATTGAAGAGATGATCCTGACCAATCAGGCGCCCTATCCGGCAGAACGCACGTTGATTGTGAGCGGCGCGCTGGAGAGTTGCCTGACTTCACGCATCCAAGATCACCAACGTTTGGAGACGCCGCATTTGAATGTGGTCTATCGTGCGCCTGCTACGTCGCAGCGGGCGCATGGATGAAGCGTGATGAGTGATGCGTGATGCGTGATGAGTGAGATGATATGCATATTTCACGCATCACGCATCACGCATCATGAAAAACTACAATAACTAAAGGAGGAACCTCATGGAAGTTGCACCAGGTATTCACCGGATCGAAGCCCCCCTCGGTGATCGCTTTGTCGCCATGTATTTGTTGGTCGGCGACGAATGTACAATGCTGCTAGATACGGGCATGGACAAGATGCCCGATCAGTATGTCGCGCCCTATCTGGACCAGATCGGCGTGCCCGCCAGTAAAATTCGTTATGTGCTCAACAGCCATGCCGATTATGACCATACGGCTGGCAACGCCTCGGCCAAAGAACTCGCCCCGAATGCGATATTTATGTGCCATTATCTCGACCAGGCCATGGTCGAGGACATTGACGTGATGATCCGCGATCGTTACAGCGAATTTGCTGTCGATCATGGCATTGACGAGAGTGAAGAGGGCAAGCAGGCGATCCGTGATGCCTCGCGCCATGTGCCCATCGACATTGCCTTGAGTGGTGGCGAGAGAATTCGTTTGGGCAAAGATTGGTTCGTCGAAATTTTGCACACGCCCGGTCATAGCCGCGGCCATTTGACGATTCATGATCCACGCAGCCAGACGTTGATCATCTTTGACGCGACGCTCTGGAATGCGGTGTTGCGCAAGGATGGCAAGCCTGCCTTCCCGCCCACCTATCGCTTTGTCGATACCTATGTGGCCAGCATGAATCGTTTTGCCGGCATGCAGCCGAAGATGATCTTGACGAGCCATTATCCGATCTATAAAGGCGCGGGCGTGCACGAATTTTTGGCCGAAAGCCGGGCCTATGTTGACCGGGTTGATCAGGCGTTGTTGCAAGCCATCGGGCAAGCGGCCACGCCACCCACGATGCGCGAATTGACCGAGCAATTGGGGTCTGTGTTGGGGGAATGGCCTTCAGCCGCCAGCGTCTATTTGGTTAACCCCTTTCAAGGGCATCTGGAACGATTGGTGCAATATGGGCTGGTAACCACCGCCCGCCGCGATGGTTTGCTGACCTATCAGTTGGCCTAAAGGCCGTCACCCCAAGAAAATGGCATGGCAAACATAAAAATATCAACATCGCAAAATTGGCTCCAAGCCCATGCACAAAGACTCATTGCATTGGCCTTCTGGTTGGCCCTGCTCATCGGCTACCAGTGGTATGCCACCGTCAACGCGCTCTCGCCGTTGCAGGTTGTGCAGCGTCTGGTGGCTTTTATGCAGACTGGCTTCTGGGGGCCGCTCGTCTATATCGCGTTGTATGCGGTTCGCCCTCTGATCCTATTCCCTTCCACGGTGCTGACCCTGGCTGGCGGTTTCGTCTTTGGGCCGATCTGGGGGGTGCTTTACACCTTGGTGGCCAGTAATACCTCGGCGACGATTGCGTACTTGATCGGCCGCTATTTCGGGCAAACCTTGCTGAAGGACGATGGCTCGGATAGCTGGATTCAGCGCTATGCGCGCCGGATGCGCGCCCATAGCTTCGATACAGTTATGGTCATGCGTTTTATCTTTCTGCCCTACGACGCAGTCAGTTATCTCAGTGGCGTCTTACGCATCCACTATCCACCTTTTATTCTGGCCACAGCGCTTGGCTCCATTCCCGGCACGATTGCTTTCGTCGGTTTTGGGGCGTCGATCGAGCATTTCGACGGGGGGCTACCGGCATTGAATCCGGCCACGCTCGCCTTTTCGGTGGCTATCTTTATCGTCAGTATTGCGCTCTCGCGCTTGTTTAAAAAGCGGGAAAGCCGAACGCAAACAGCCGACGTAGACTAGCGGCTGTGCCATTTCGCTTGGTTGATCAACTAAACAAAAGGATAGACAGATGACCCCAGGGAATTCTCCAATAATGAATTTTCATACGATCGTCATTGGTGCTGGTTCGGGTGGGATGACGGTCGCTGTGGGCTTGGCAAGTCTAGGGCATAAAGTTGCCTTTGTTGAGGGCAATCACGTTGGCGGTGACTGCACCAACGTTGGCTGCGTGCCCTCCAAGACGCTCATTCACCTGGCGCGCGAGTTCAAACCAGGGATGAACCCAGATGACGTGTTGCGCGAGGTGATTCGCAAGCGTGATGCACTGCGCGATAAAGAGACCGAGGAAGTGTTGCACACCCCGAATGTCACCTTCATCCAAGGCTGGGCCTCGTTCATCACACCGCATCAGATCCTTGTCAGTCTATTAGATGGCGGCACCCGCGCCCTGGGCGCCGACCACATTGTCATCGCGACGGGGGCGCGTCCTCGTTGGATGGATATTCCCGGTTTGCCTGCGGTGCGCACTTTGACCAACGAGAGTTTATTTGATCTGCGCGACGCACCAAAACACCTGGCCATCGCAGGCGTCGGCGTGATTGCGCTAGAGATGGCGTTCGCCTTCCACAAACTGGGCATCCAGGTCACGCTCTTTGCGCGCGATACACGCCCGCTCAGTCGCGCAATCCCCGAAGCGTCCGCCGCAATCCAGGCCGAGTTGGCTCGGCACGGCATCACGGCGCATTATGGGGCAACGGCGAAAGCGTATGACGAAGTGACCAGAACCCTGACCCTGCAAGCAGGCCAGCATGAAATCCTGGTCAAGGGTGTAGATAAAGTCTTGCTAGCGGTTGGGCGGGTGCGCAACTTGGAGAAACTCAACCTAGAGAAAGCCGGCGTGAAGAGTGATCCCCGCCAGGGCGTGCTGGTGAATTCGTTTGGTGAGACCAATGTGAAAGGCATCTATGCGATTGGCGACGTAACGCCGACTTCTGCGTTTACCCACTCCGCCAATGCGCAAGGCCGGCGGGTGGTCCAGCGCATCGCTTTTCCAATCTTGCCGCTTGCCAAAACCGAACCACTCTTTCCCAATGCCACCTTTAGTGATCCAGAAGTGGCGGCGGTCGGACTCACCCCACAACAGCTGGCCGAAAAGTATCATCCCCAAGCGATCCGCCGTATTCGCGTAGATTTTAAGACCGACACGGATCGTGGTTATACAGACGGGGTGGAAAATGGCTTTATCATCGTTGATGCTGTGCGGCTGACCGGCCAGATTGTCCACACCACCATTGTCGGGCCACGCGCCTCGGAGATGATTTCGTTTTTTACGTTGGCGATCACCCAGAAAATTTCGCTTTATAAGCTTTACCGGCTGGTCTATCCCTATCCTACCTATTCAAGCGGTATTTTGAAGGTTACGGACTTTTTTATGCGCGAGACATTGAGCCACCTCGGCCGTGAAACTTTTGCCTATCTGCGCTATCGTCTTGCCAAACCGCCTGCTAAATCTGGCGCGTGATCGCAGCCGTAGGAAGAACACAATTATGTCATTTTATTAAATAACGTCTTCTTTAATAGCTGCTCCGTCAAGGCTGGGAAGAGCTTGCCCAGCAGCGCAAAGAGGGCATTCCCAGCGCCTGGGATCAGTTGCGTTTTGCGCCGTTGTACACTGGTGAAGATCAGCTCGGCAAGCTCTTCCGGCGCCATGCGGCGATGTTCGCGCGAATTGTCTGGGCTGTAGCGCCGAGCATGCGCAGTGCGCGTCGGGCCAGGGTAGACGGTAAGCACATGGATGCCTTGCGGTTTGAACGCGGCGCGCAAACTGCGGGCGTACGCCGCAATGCCATCTTTGCTAGCCCCATAGACCGCCGCTCCTGGATAGCCAGCATAGACTGAAAGCGAGGCTATAAAGACCAGCGACGCGGCTGGCGCCAGCCTTTCATCCGCGAGCAACGCGCGGGTAAGCTCAAGCGGGGCCAGCAAGTTTACATCGACGACCTTTAACTGCGGCGCCAAGGCCAGCGCTTCAAACTTGCCCGCGGCACTGATGCCCGCGTTGTGGATGAAGACATCCACCAGTGGCCGTTGCGCTAAAGCCTGCATGGCCACGGCGCGACTGGCTGCGTCACTCAAATCAGTCTGGATGAAGTACGCCTCAACGCCACGCGCGGCCAACGCTTGCGTTGTCTCCGCGGCGCGTGCAACATCCACATCCAGATTCGTGATCGTGTAGCCCGCTTGGCCAAAGCGAAACGCCAGCGCCCGGCCAATCCCATCCGCCGCGCCAGTGATGACAACATGTTTCATGCGCGCCTCCGGCTGGCGAACGTCTCCAAGAGACCACCTGCCCAGTGACCAGCGAACATGACCAATCGATTGCTGGCCCCCAACGTAATCTCCGCCCGTTGAGTGGCGATGGCGCGCACGGTTTGTGCCGCCACCTGGGCCGCGGTGGGGAAGCGTTCGGTCGACAATTGTCCGGCTGGTATGCCGCTTTTGGCATGCATTTCTGTACGAATCGCGCCGGGGTGAATCACCTGTACGGCAATTCGCCCGGCCAGCTCCACCCGCAAATTACGCGCCAGTCCGTCGAGGGCCGCTTTGGTCGCCCCATACACCGCATAGTCTGGTACAGGCAAGGCCGCCGCCACAGAACTGATAAAGACCACTTTGCCATGCCCTAGCGCAAGTTGCGGGAATAGTCTATGCGTGAGGGCGAGCGGCGTTTTGAGATTCACCTGAATGAGCGTCTCGATACTGGTGGGTGGTTGGGTGGCCAGCGCACCGTAATAGCCGAGACCCGCATTGTGGATCAACAGCTCCAGGTGTTGAACATCGTGTTGCACCAGCCACTCGCCAATCTCCAAGGCCGCGTCGGGCTGGCTGAGATCGCTTTGGCAGTAGGTGGCGGGGGTGAAGAGCGCCGAGTCGAGCGCTGCGAGCGGCTTGCGTCCAACGAGCACCAGGCGCGCACCCGTGCGCTGATAGTGGTGGGCCAAAGCAAGCCCAAGGCCGCTGGTGGCGCCGGTGATCAAGACAAGTGGCGCTGGTGAGAGTCCGTTTTTGCTCATGGGCGTCTCTGTTGCGCCAACCGGGCAAAGGTGTGGCGGCGCAATTTCAGCGCCGGGGTTGAGTAACGCAGTTGATCGTCCATCGCTTTGCGCAACAGAATCAGTGGGGATTGATCGCCAAAGAAATGTTGGCGATAGTCGCCATCGCCAAAGAAACCACTGCGCGACTTGAGCAGATTCAGGCGCAGTTTGTTGTTGGGTAAATGGTTCTTGCCGTCCAACAGATCGCGGATGGCGGAGGAGAGCCACGGAAACTGGTCAAATAGTGCTTTGATTTCGGCGACAGTGCGGTCTACGTCTGTTTCGTCTTCGGGGTTGACGGCATCGATCAGCGCATCGATCTGTTGTTGTAGCGCAAAGAAGTGTTCAAACCCCCCCCCCGCCAAGCGGTGAGGTCGCATTAGATCCAGATATTCTGCGCGATTTTTGGCGCGATAGCGGTTGATAATAAGCCGCACGTATTCCAGGTAGGCCCCCAATAACCAGAGCACTTCGTAGGCGTTCCAGAGCTTGAAGTTATGCCAGGCCTTATACGAACTTGCCACCAGCCGGTCGTGCATATCAATATAATTGAGCGTCATTGTCTCCAACGCTGCAAAGGCGTTGGCGGAGTAATCGCCCGTCTGTTTGGCCTTGAGCAGCAGATCAGCCACCAGAAAGATGCTGGCGTGGGTGATGTAGAGCCCTTTGGAATAGAGCGGGTCGATAAAGCCAGCCGCGTGCGCCAGCAAAGCGCAACGGTCACCGACAATATGGTGGGCGCTATATTGCAGGCGGTCGATGCGCGTCCAATCGCGCACGGGGTGGGCATCTTTGAGTTGGGCATACAAGT
>JAPLGZ010000132.1 GCA_026389895.1 Chloroflexota bacterium
ATTGTATGGTGGACGTTGTAGCGATGTGTGGGGCAATGGTAGGGACTAAATTTCAGGATTGCGATCGGGCCCCAGCAAAGGTGAGAGAGGGCTAGCCACCGAAGTTGTTATGGGTGGTCCAATTACACTATGGCTACAAAGGGTTACACTATGGTTACAAAGGGTTACACCACGTTTACAAGATAAGGATCGAGCCTAGACGCGCAAAGTAGCACCAAGAAAGATCGAGACAAGTGGCCAGACAGAGTCAAAATGCTTGTTTTCGGAACTGGGAACAAACATTCTTTGAATGCTCTTTATCCTCTATTTTATCCCAGCGCGCTGGAGATAGTAGCAGGATCAATCGGCGAGATACGGATACCGAACTCCTCGAATATGACTCGAATATAAGAAGTGGAGAAGATAGCAGATTAACAGGTCTGTCGGCAATGGGATTGGGATGAAGAATGAGAATCGGCTCGAAATTTATAGTACAATACAATATTAATTTGGTCAAGCACTCTTTTTTACATTAGGTACAGCGCGGATCTTGGTGGTTTTTCGTGAGATCAAGCCTATTTGCCTATAATTTTTTATTATCCAAAACCAAACGTAACCTTTCACCTAAAAATCCGTTTAACTTCATAGAGTCGGGTGCTGCATGGTTGGCTTGCTTAGGAACAACGCGTGGCAGCAAAGGCGAAAGGATCGGATGTTGCCATCAACACAATTTATCTTAGTCATCGTTTTGCTGCTTGTCGCCCTGTGGGTGTTAACGGCTGAAATGCGCTACAACCCACGGGGGGAGAATGATCTGCCAGAAGAACTCTCCGCAAATCCAACACCGAGTGCGCAGCAAAAAGAGACAAAACTTTAAGTGCATAGGGTTAAAATTTTAACGCAGAGGCGCAAAGGCGCAGAGAAAATCAACCATGCTATGTGGCATCCTATGCTGAACTCTCTTGTAAATAGAGAGTTCATTTTTTCTTGCCAGCTCTGCGTTAGTTTCTTGCTGGCCTCTGCCTACTATACATCAACTGGAGTTTGCTGCCACGTGTTGCCATCCTATATGGGCGTGAGATAATGGCCTAAATATTATGTCGCCTTCTCCACATTGCCTTGCGGCGTAAACAGTATAATGTTACACTATTATCAACCTGAAATCGTTCATCGGATCCATTTCAGGCCCAATCATCGAGGTTCATTTTTCGACCTGGCTATCTGAATCTAACAGCGAACCAGCAACCAGGCCAATCTGGTTGTTTAGGCGTCTTCGCGATTCTCATGCATATGAAGGAGTTTTCTGGCGTGCAATCTACGTCGTTCCGCCTGATTTCGGTGGCTGTGACGATTTTGCTTTTGGCTGGATTGGCGCTGGTCGTGCGGTTGGCCCTGCGCAACAACCCAACGACAGCGCCAATCCTAGTGCCGACGCGCACGCCGACCACGTTCAAGTCCGAAACACCGACGCTGGCTACAACGACAATGCTGACCTCTCCTGTGCTTAGCCAGGTGCCTGATGACCAGCCAATTGAACTCGCCACGCGGCGCAATGTCGATGCCGGTGGCTTCTCCTTCCAGCCATTAACCGATTACACAGCTGAGGTGCAAGCCGGCTCGGTCAATATGCTACCCCAAAATAGCGGCGCGGACGACGCTTTCTTGTTGAGTGGTGGCCCGCCAGGCCAATTCGCCACCCAAACAGCCCAGACACTTGAAGATATCTTTGATCAATATGTAAATTTCTATGCTCAAAAAGATAACTTTCGCATTGGCGCCCGCCGCTCGATTACGGTGGACGACAGACCTGGCTATACGGTTGACCTGACTAGTATTGACGCAGCCAAACATTTTGCTGGGCGCATTGTCATGGCCCAACCCGGCGCGGATCAGCTCTTTGTGATGGTGGGCGTTGCTCCGGCCACCCAATGGCAGACCACGACCGTCGCCCGTTACGAAGCGGTGCTTGCTTCCGTCAAATTATTTGCGCCGCTTCTTACATCGACTACACGTCAAGCCACAGCCGCCACGCCGACCCCAGCAAAAGCCGCGGCGACCTTGTCAGCTAGCCATACGCTGGCCGCAACACCCGCCGTTACGCCAACGCAAGCGGCACTGGCGGCGCTGATCCCGACGCCAACCGCGCAGGGCAGCCAGCCAGCCGGTTGGCAAACGTATTCTAACGCCAATAAGACCAACGATTTAGTCATTTACAAAGATACACTTTGGGCGGCGACTCAGGGTGGTGTCCTGGCTTGGAATTTGAAGAACGATACCTTTGTCAAGTTTACGACGCTGGATGGGCTGGCGGCGAACCAGGCGACAGCAGTCGTGGCCTGTCCGTTGCCTGGGCTGGGCATCGTTTTTGGCAGCGATCAAGGGTTACAAATTTTTGATCCCCAAAGCGGCCACTGGAAAATGTTGAATAGCAGCAATAGCACCATGAGTTTTGATGATGTAAGCACCTTGGTATGCAGTGTCGATAATAGTTTTTTGATTGTCGGCTATCGACAGCACGGGCTGGATATTTTTGATGCGCGAACTGGCGCCTGGACGTATGTCAACCAAAACAGTGGCTTGCAAAATAATGTTGTGCAAGCGATGGCTGTCTTTGGCAACCGAGATGCAATTTGGGTCTCTTCGGGGGCTGGCATCTCCGTACTAACCCCGCAAGGTGCTAAGTTTTTTAACGGCACAAATAGTCCATTAGAGAGCAACCAGATTACGGCCATCACCATTGATAAAAAGGGCACGGTTTGGCTCGGCGCGCGCGATGCCATCTATCAAGTGAGCGGCGAGACGTGGACGGTCTACAGCCAACTTTCTGTTCTGGCCTCGCGTTTCCCAACGGGCGATATGAATGGCTTAGCGATTGCTGCGGACGGTACACTCTGGATTGGCTCCAGTAAAGGCGAAATCTGTCACTTTGATCCAGTGAACGTGCAATGTCTAGATTTCTTTAGCAGCGTTGATGATACAACCCAAAGCATGGCGCGCGGTACGCTGACCGATTTGATGCTTGATGCGGCAGAAAATGTATATTATGCAACAGATGGCAGCGGCATTAGCCGTTATGACGGCAGCAGTTGGCAGCTGTTGACCATGCCCGATGAAATGCTGATGGGCAATCAAGTGCATGCGCTGGCGCAGACCAAAGATGGCTCTATTTGGGTGGCCACCGAGGGCGGCATTCAACAGTTAAATGCGGAAGGCGACAGGGCGCGCCAACTTTTCACAACGGCCAATAGTGGTTTGGTGGTCACCGAGACCGGGGTGCTGCAACCAGATCAGGCCGGTGGCATCTGGTTTGGGGCGCTGGGTGCAAGCTATTTCAACGGCGATAACTGGGCTGTCTATACCGCGCCAGATGGTCTGGCCAATGGCACGGTTCAGGCAATTGCCGTAGATAATCAGCAACGCGTCTGGTTTGGGACGAAGAACGGATTAAGCGTCTGGAATGGCAGCACATTCTTTAGCCTGAACAAACAAACGGGACTGCCCAACGATGATGTAACCGCATTGCTGGCCGATGGCGACAAAATGTGGATTGGCACAAATGGTGGCGGGCTTTTCCAATTTGAAAAAAATCAACTGCAAGTTTTCGACGCGGCCAAGTTGGGTTTGCCGAGCAAGGTAATCACGGCCTTGGCAAATGATGCGGATGGCCTTTTGCTGGTTGGCACCCAACGCGGCCTGGCGCGGGTACGCGACGGCGTCGCAGCCACGATCAGCGAAGCCGCTGATTTTCCGATCACCGCGATCGTGGCCAGACCGGATGGCAAACTCTGGGTCGGCACCGATGGAAACGGACTATTATATTTTGATAGTCGAGCTTGGACACAACTGCCAGCCAGCGGTCGGGCACCAGCTCGCCAAATTTCAGCCCTCCTCGTCGATCAAGCTGGCAAAGTCTGGGTCGGCGGTAAAACGGGTGGATTGACCCGCTATACACCCTAAATCTTTTGGTCAATCGAGCAGAGCGCACGCCGCGTGCGGCTCGTGAATGGCACCCGCGGGCCTAGCTTCTCCTTAAAGCCTTACTTTACAGCGTCCTACAATAAGACCTAGGTAGCATAGTCATTTTCGCCAGGTTAGCTTCGTGGTCGCCAGAAACTATTCGAACAAGCGAAATCCGTTACGATGAAGCTTCAGAACTTCTGTTTTCGAATGCTAAATTTACCCTAGATAAACCAGACAAATGACGGATTACTTTCAATCGGTTTTGTTATATGATAGTATCATAATAAATATCATATCAGACTGCTGCCTATAAATTGTAGGCCATCTGTACTACACATTATTTCCGCCGATTTCACTGGACGAAACGGGAGGCTACTATGCCTGAACAAATACCATTGGTTGTACATGCCACCCATGAAGCCGGGGTAAAACTAGGCGGGATTGGGGCCGTTTTAGATGGCTTGCTAAGCGCCCATGCCTATAATCAGCAAGTTCGGCGCACAGTTTTGGTTGGCCCCCTGAATGCCGCGGATAGCGTGGAAATGGAACGGCTTGTCCACCCCCGCAATCGGCTGACCATTCGTTATAGCAGCTTGCATGGTATTTTTAATAACGTGCCAGAGGTGCAACGGGCGGCGCTGCAACAAATCGAGCAAACGTTTGCCATTGCCATTCTTTATGGTGTGCGCCGTTTTGGCGATTATGAACACGACGTGATCCTGGTCGATGCCACCAACCCAAACCGCCAAGAGGTCGAGCGGTTTCAGTATTACCTCTGGCAACATTACGGCCTCAACAGTGGTCGCTATAGCTGGAATCCCGAATTTAACCAATATTTTAATATCGCGATGCCCCTCTTCGCAGCCATGAAAGCAATTGGGGCTGACGCCGGCTTAGGCGCACGCGAAAAAGTGATCATTGCCCACGAGTGGTTGGGCATGCCGGTTGTCTTTGCCGCGCAGTTAGCCGAACCGACCCAATGGCGAACCGTTTTCTATGCCCATGAAATGGCCACAGCGCGCGTCTTGATCGAGGAGCACAGCGGTCACGACACCCGTTTTTACAACGCGCTGGCCAAGGCGCGCGCCTGGCAGCAAGATCTAGAGACCATCTTTGGCAACCAAGACCATTTTTTCAAACATGTCATTATCAAGTTAGCCACCCGGTGTGACAATATTTTTGCGGTGGGCAATCTGGTGCTGGAAGAATTGCGCTTTCTCGGCGGCGCCTTCAACCAGATCAACATCGACCTGGTCTATAATGGGATTCCGGCTGCCACTATTCCGTTGGCGGAAAAGCTCGAATCGAAACAGCGCTTGCAAAAATATTGTGAAAATTTACTCGGTTATGTGCCCGACTACATCTTTACGCATGTCACGCGCATGGTGCTCTCGAAAGCGTTATGGCGCGATCTGCGGGTCATGGAACATTTAGATGGCTTATTACGCCAGGCAGGCAAACGCGCAGTGCTCTTTACCGTGAGCACGAGCAATCCGGCTGGCCGGCGCCCAGAGTGGGTTCACGCCTGGGAAGCCCAATATAGCTGGCCGGTGCAGCACCGTGGCGATAACGGTGACTTGATCGACCAGGAAGTTGCTTTTTATTTTCAGGGGGTTGAGCCATTCAACCGGCGCGCGACCAATAGCCAAGCGGTCTTCGTCAATCAGTTTGGTTGGAGCCAAGATCGTTGCGGCAGCCGGATGCCGGCGGAGATGGAATTTATCGACATTCGCAAGGGTAGCGACTTGGAATTCGGGCAGAGCATTTATGAACCGTTTGGCATTGCCCAGGTGGAGCCGTTGAGTTATGGCGCGCTGTGTTGTGTCAGCAATGTCTGTGGTTGTGTCGGTTTTGCGGAAAGCGCCGCTGCAGGGTTAGACAATTTACCCAATCTAGTGATCGCAGATTATGTAAGTTTGCCGCAAGGGTATATATTACACAGCCCGCATGACGCGTTGCACATTGATGGCGGGATGCGGGACTGGATCGAGAGCACCAATAGTGTGGCCACGGCAAACATGATCTTTGACCGTTTACCCAAAGATGAGCGCATGATGCAAATTTTGCTAGAACGGGGTCAGGCTGTTGCGCAAGGGATGAGTTGGGAAGTGGTGGCGCGCGAATATTTGCTACCGGGCTTGCAACGGGCCATTGCGTAACAACGATACTTTCAATCTGTTAAAACCAGTTTCGCAGGCCAACCACCAAATGAATTCGGTGGGACTTAAATCCAAATATCATGGCAAAATATTGAGAGTGGCAGGAGAATAAAAATGGCGACTTCCCATCCGATCAGCCCGTCAATATCAGACCAGCCAACCGTAGACCCAGCCGATGTCGCAGCCATTATTGGGGCTTATCATGGTGCACCCTATGATGTGCTTGGGCCGCATGCCGTCACCGTTGCGGGCAAAGAATGTCTGGCGATTCGTGCCTTCCGCCCGTTGGACGAGCAAGTTTTTGTCTTAGATCCAGCCACAAACCAGCGCTACCCCATGCACCGGATTGATGAAGCGGGCTTTTTTGAAGCCCTGCTCACGAAGCACTCAAAACCATTCGCCTATCGCCTGCTGGTGATTGATCCAGCCGGCCAAGCCCACGAATTAGAAGACCCCTATCGTTTCCCGTTCTACCTGACCGAGTACGATATGTACTTGCACAATGAGGGCAATTTTTTTTACAGTTATGACAAATTAGGCGCCCATAACCGCGTCGTCGACGATGTTCAGGGTGTCAATTTTGCGATGTGGGCGCCCAATGCGCAGCGCGTCAGTGTGATTGGGCCATTTAATGGCTGGGACAACCGTACCCATGCGATGCAACTGCACAACAAATTCGGCCTATGGGAAATTTTTATCCCAAATTTGCCCGAAGGCACGGAATATAAATATGCGCTCAAGTCGCGCTTGCTAAGCTACGAAATTGATAAAGCCGATCCCTATAGCTTTTACAGTGAAGTTCGGCCCGCCACAAGCTCGCGCATTTGGGATATCGACAAATACAGTTGGCAAGATGCGGAATGGATCGCCACCCGCGCCGAACGGCAGGCCTTAGATAAGCCACTTAATATTTACGAAGTTCATTTGGGCAGTTGGCGGCGTGTACCAGAAAACAATGGGTATCTCAGTTATCGCGATCTTGCGCATCAACTTGTGGCCTATGCGCAACAAATGGGCTATACCCACCTGGAACTTTTGCCGATCACTGAACACCCTTTTGACGGCTCGTGGGGTTATCAAACGACAGGATATTTTGCGCCGACCAGCCGCTTTGGCACGCCAGATGACTTTCAGTATTTCGTCGATTATTGCCACCAAAATCAGATCGGCGTCATCTTAGATTGGGTGCCGGCGCATTTTCCCAAAGATGCACATGGGCTTGCCTTCTTTGACGGTACGCACCTCTATGAGCATTCTGACCCGCGCTTGGGCGAGCATGTGGATTGGGGGACGAAGATCTTCAATTTTGGCCGCAACGAGGTGCGTAATTTCCTGATCAGTAGCGCGATTTTCTGGTTAAAAAAATACCATCTCGACGGGCTACGGGTCGATGCTGTGGCCTCGATGCTTTATCTAGATTATAGTCGCGAAGGCAAAGCTTGGCTGCCTAACCGCTATGGGGGCCGAGAAAACCTAGAAGCAATTGACTTTATCCGACGCTTTAATGAGCTAACGCACGCCGAGGCGCCAGGTATTTTGACCATTGCCGAAGAGAGCACTTCCTGGCCCATGGTCACCCGGCCAACCTATACAGGGGGCCTGGGCTTTGATCTGAAATGGAACATGGGGTGGATGCATGACACGCTTGATTATATCCAAAACGATCCGATCCACCGCCATTTTCACCAGGGTCAGGTTACGTTCAGCCTGATCTACGCCTTCACCGAAAACTTTGTGCTGCCCTTTAGCCACGATGAAGTGGTGCATTTGAAACACTCGATGTTGGATAAAATGCCGGGGGATCTGTGGCAGAAATTTGCTAATTTGCGGGCGCTCTATGGCTACATGACGGGGCATCCTGGCAAAAAATTGCTCTTTATGGGTGATGAGTTTGGCCAATGGAGCGAATGGAACGAAGAGCGGAGTCTGGATTGGCATCTGCTAGACGCGCCGCTGCACCAACAAATGCAAAGATTTGTCGCTGAGATCAACCATCTCTACCTGGAAGAAGCGGCGCTTCATCAAGTAGATTTTAGCTGGGAAGGTTTTCAGTGGATCGATTTTAACGATGCCGACCAATCGATCCTCAGTTTTGTTCGCCGTAGTGTGGCGCCGCCCGAGCAGATTGTTATCGTCTGCAACTTTACACCCGTGCCACGCTTACATTATCGCGTTGGGTTGCCGAGCCAAGGGAAGTACACCGAAATTATCAACAGTGATTGGTCACAGTTTGGGGGGAGCGGCGTCGGTAACGGTGCGCCGATCGTGGCCGAGCCAATGGCCTGGCAGAATTGTCCTTATTCCGCCCCACTAAATCTGCCACCACTCGCCGTCATTATGCTGAAACCTGAGTTTAACGGATAACAAGATGACCCCATATACCAGATAGACATAGGCCGAACGTTTCATAATATTGTTTTCTTAGACAATGGAATGGAACGTTATTATATTCGAAATCTCAGTGTGGCCATTTGCACACGTTTCACAGATGAGCCTGGTTTTACCGAAAACGTAAGCGACAAGGAGCAACAGAATAGGATGGTAACCGAAACACCAAATAGCGCATCGATTCTGGTAGTCGAAGATAACCCAGATTTGAATACCGCAATTTGTGAAATCTTGGAGTCTTATGGTTTCAAAGTAACTTCAGCAACCAACGGCTCAGAAGCATTAGAACGCCTTAAATGGGAGATACCGGATGCAATCCTATGCGATATCATGATGCCATCGATGGATGGCTACACCCTATTGAAGCATGCTCGTGCTGATCTTCAATTGCGTACGTTGCCATTTATCTTTTTGACAGCCCGTACATCGATGGCCGACCAGCGCCTGGCCAAAGAAATTGGCATCGAAGATTATTTGACGAAGCCTGTCGATAGCCGAAATCTAGTGGTTGCGATCAACAATGCGTTGCGCCGGCGCCAGATTATGAAAGATGAAATGCAGCAGCAGATGGATGCCTTGCGCAACCGGATTGTGGGCCTGCTGCAACATGAATTTCGCACGCCACTTACCTTTGTGCTGGGCTATGCCGAGTTTTTGATGGACGTCACTGACAAGGACGTCAACCTTGATGAATTGCGCTCGTCTACTTCGGCAATTCTGGACGGTGGCCGGCGTTTGCAACGCTTGATCGAAAGTTTCTTGATGCTGGCCGAATTGCAAAATCGCACACTTGGAAGCCACAATCTAGAAAGCTTACGCGCAATCAACCTCTTGCGCAATGTCACCAATACATTTCGTCAACAATTGGCGGAAGTGAATATGACCATTGAGATCCTAGAGCAAAACAGTGAGGCCGTGATCAATGGTGACGAAGAATTGTTGCGCGAAGCACTGAAACGTCTGATCGATAACGCAATTCGCTACCGGCGGGCCGATTCAAAGCATATCTGGCTTTCTGTCGAAGCCGTTGCCACCTATGTCGGGTTCCGCGTCCGCGATGAAAGCGCCGGCATCCCACCAGAGATGGTTCAACAATTCGCCAGACCTTTTGAGCAATTTGATCGTGATAATCGCACCCAACCGGGCGCTGGGCTGAGTCTGGCGTTGGTCTATCATGTAGCCCGTTTACATGGCGGCAAATTAGAAGTGCAGAGTGAGCATGGCAAAGGCAGCACGTTCACCATCTGGCTACCGGCTGCCCCTGAGTCGCCAGCACCGACCAGCGTCAATAATCACAAATAACAACCGTTGAGCGAACCGGTTGGCCGGGAGAGCTAGTACGTCGGACAGCCTAGGCCCTCACTGATTCGGTTCGTGGCCTAAATGCACATCCAGTCTTTGCGTTCGCCCTGTTGCCGAAAATGCAAAATATTCGAAGCCTAACCATCCACAACGGTGCCATCCCAGCCGAATTTGTCCCAGCCGTGGGGTCAGCCCCTAGCTTGCAGACCACCACACCAGGCTTTACCGTCGCGCAGATTGGCATTCACAATGGCCGAATTTCTGGCGTAGATCTGGCCGCCCCAGGCCACTTATCCACCCAACCAACGCCACGCCTAGACGCCAGTGGCTGTGTCATCTTGCCTGGCTTCATCGACATTCATGTCCATGGAAGCGCCGGACATGATGTCATGGACGCCAACCCAGCCGCGTTGGCTGCGTTGGCCCACTTTTTTGCTCAACATGGCGTCACGGCTTTTATGCCGACCACGATGACCGCGCCACACCGCAATACCATCCAGGCCGTCGCGGCCATCACGACCGCCCTGGCTCAACCACCAGCCACGGCGGGGGCGCGCATGCTGGGTGTCCATCTGGAAGGGCCCTACATCAGTCCCAAATTTCCCGGCGCCCAACCAGCGACTTATATCCGCAAACCCAACCTGGCTGAATTTAGTGAATTGCTGGCAACTGGCCCCATCCGAATGATCACATTAGCGCCAGAGGAGCCAGGCGCCGAGCAGCTCATCACCGAAGCGTTGCAGCACAATGTCAAAGTTGTGTTGGGCCATACCAACGCCACGTACGAAGAGTGTGAAGCGGCGATTGCCGCCGGTGTGAGCCAGGCCACCCACACCTATAATGCGATGAGCGGTTTGCACCAGCGTCATCCTGGCACACTGGGCGCCGTGTTGAGCAACGATGCGATCTATGCCCAATTGATCAGCGACAATTTTCATGTTCACCCTGCAGCGATGAAAATTCTGGCGCGATGCAAGGGTATATCTCGCACGATCTTGATCACCGATGCCATGCGAGCAACAGGCTTAGCCGATGGGAATTATGATCTAGGTGGCCAAGTGGTGATTGTCAAAGATGGCCAATGTCGCCTGCCGGATGGCACGTTAGCAGGCAGTACATTGACGATGGAGCGTGGGCTGATCAATTTTATGGCGGCAACCGGCCTGTCATTAGCTGAGGCGTGGCCGGTATCTAGCCGTACAGCGGCCCAGGCCCTGGGGTTGGACCATGAGGTAGGATCAATTACGCCGAACTACCGTGCAGATCTGGTCGTGCTCGACGCTCAATTTGCGGTGGTTGCCACCATTGTCGCGGGGGTCTTGGTCTATTTACGCGATCCGGAACGGCTTACGCCTTAACGGTCGTCACAATCACATTTTTTGCCCCGTTTGCCATTAGAGCCTGCTGCACAGCCATCACTTTCTCTGGCGCTACAAGCGCAATCACATTACCACCCCGCCCACCACCACTTAGCTTTGCGCCCAATGCCCCGGCGGCTTTGGCAGCTTCGATTAATCTTTCCAATGGCGGTGAACTCACGCCCAATTCGGCCAACAAGGCTTGGTTACGGTCAAACAAAGCGCCAAGTTCGGCAATATCACCCGCTTCAATTACCTGGCGCGCCGTCCAAGTCAACCGCGCAATCGCATCAAAGCGCCTTTCATACCCCACAGAGTCAGCCTGCCAACCCTGGCGTACATCACCCACAGTCGTTTTGGTCGGCGCAGCAATCCCGCTATCGGCAATGGCCAGTGTAAAAGGTTGGCGCGGTGTAAAAATGGCCGGTAACTGGCCTTTGACAAACCACAGTGGCAAGCCATAGGCGATTACTGTATTGTCGATGCCACTAGGGGTGCCATGATAGAGGCGCTCACTCTCAAAAACGAGTTCGCTGAGCAACGTGGGTGTCACAGGTTGTCCAACATGCGCATAGATCGCCCGCACCAGGGCCGTGCTTAACGCCGCGCCGCTGCCCAAGCCGCTGGCGATTGGAATAGTGCTGGAGACTTCGATCTGCCAGTTGGGGTCTGGGGACAAATTCAGCCGCGCCAGCGTCAGGCGCACAACGAGGGCTAAGGCGAATGACGCTGGCGTCTCGATTAACGAGGTATGCAAGCCAATATCGGGGGCGGCGATCACACAATGACGACCCGCGGGCAAATCCATGATCGTCGCCGTTGCCACGGTCTCCCAGACCGGCACAGCAATGGCCGGCCGGCCATAGACAACGGCATGTTCACCCAATAAAATTATTTTACCCGGTGCAGAAGCGGTGGTTGGCATATAGGTAGCTTATCATAAATCAGGTTGCGTAGTAAAAGTACAAGCGATAGAACAGTGAGCAATCGCCTAGCGTTGCCAAATTCTTCATCACCACTTGACAATAGGCTCACCCGTAGATACAATGTACCTACATTGTATCATCTATCAGCCAGGAGGCATCTATGGAGACGGCAATCAAGACCCGAATCGTTAAGATTGGCAATTCTCAAGGCATTCGCATTCCCAAATTGCTGCTTGATCAACTTGGCTTTGGAAGCGATGTTGAAATCGCAGTAGAGCAGCGTACGCTGGTAATCCGGCCAGTGCAACATGCCCGCCAGGGCTGGGAGGAACAATTTCGTCTGATGGCCGAACGGGGTGACGATCAATTGCTGGACGATGATGCGCTTAGCCTCAGTCAATGGGATAACAGTGAGTGGGCATGGTAATCTCCCGCTTCGATGTATATCTTGTAGCACTCGACCCAACACTTGGTCATGAGATTCAAAAAACACGACCCTGTTTAGTCGTGTCGCCAGACGAGATGAATCGCGCCATTGACACTGTTATCCTGGCCCCTATGACTACCCTAGGCCATACTTATCCTTCCCGCGTAGCCTGTCGATTTCAGGGAAAAGATGGGCAGATTGTGCTCGACCAGCTGCGCACTGTCGACAAACAGCGATTAGTCAAACGCCTTGGTCGCATTGACGGACCAGTTCAGGAAAAGGTTTTAGCGGTGCTAGCGGCCTTGTTTGCACCGTAGAAACTAGCGAAACGTATAATTTGTCGCCAAACTGTGACGACTGAGCCTTTGCAACAAATAACCCGAAGTTGTAAGCTTTTACTTCGTCTTCATTCGTGCCATTTGTTGCAAAGGCCCGTCTAAAAGCTGCGTAGTTACCTTAACCTACGCCAACACCTTGCGCAAAAACTGACCTGTATACGAACAGGCACACTGGACAATTTCCTCTGGGGTGCCCTGCGCAACAATGTAACCACCCTTCTTGCCACCCTCCGGGCCAAGATCGATCACCCAGTCGGCAGTCTTGATCACGTCGAGGTGATGCTCGATCACCAATACACTATTACCAGCATCGACCAAATGATTCAGACTATCGAGCAGCCTTTGAATGTCGGCCAGGTGTAGACCGGTGGTTGGCTCGTCAAGAATATAGAGGTTGCGGCCACTGCGCTTGACCTTGCCCAGTTCGTGCGCCAGCTTTACACGTTGGGCTTCACCGCCTGAAATTGTGGTGGAAGATTGGCCGAGTTTGAGATACCCCATGCCGAGTTGGTTCAGTACACCTAATTTATGGGCAATGATCGGCACATCTTGGAAGAAGCAAGTGGCCTCCTCCACCGATAGTTCGAGCACCTGCGCAATATTTTTGCTGCGATAGGTGATCTCCAATGTCTCTGCATTATAACGAGCGCCTTTGCATCTCTGACAAGGCATTTCTATATCGGCCATAAATTGCAACGAGGTGGTAATCAACCCATGCCCTTGACACTCTTCGCAACGCCCGCCTTTCACATTAAAACTAAACTGGCCGATAGTATAGCCACGAGCTTGGCTTTCTGGCACGCGCGCAAAAAGCTGGCGGATCGCATCATAGACGCCAATATAGGTGGCAGGATTAGACGTGGGTGTCCGGCCGATTGGCGTCTGATCAATATTGATGATATCGCGGAGATGTTCAACACCTTCGATGGCCCGATGCGCGCCGGCTAAGACACGGCTGTCGTGAAAGATCGAGTAGAGCTTCTTGTACAAAATTTCATTGACAAACGTACTCTTGCCCGAGCCAGAGACCCCAGTGATGCACACGAATAGACCCAGTGGGATCGCCACATCAATTTCTTGCAAATTGTTCTGACTAGCGCCGCGCACCACGAGTAACTGACCATTGGAACTGCGCCGTTGGCCTGGTCGGGTGATCTGGCGGGCGCCACTCAAATATTGGCCGGTCAATGAGTTGCTGTTCTGCAATATCTCGGCAAGACTACCTTGTGCTACAACATTGCCACCGTGTACACCAGGACCAGGACCAATTTCGATAATCTGGTCGGCGGCGCGCATCGTCTCTTCATCATGCTCGACGACAATAACGGTGTTGCCAATGTCGCGCAGGCGTTGCAAGGTGTGGATCATCTTGCGGTTGTCGCGTGGATGCAGACCGATGCTTGGCTCATCCAGTACGTACAACATACCCATCAACTCGGAGCCAATCTGCACCGAAAGCCGAATCCGTTGCGATTCGCCACCGGAGAGCGTGGAAGCTCGCCGATTTAAGCTCATGTAATCCAGGCCAATGTCTAGGAGTAAGTTAACCCGCGCAATGATCTCGTGCACAATCTGTTCGCCGGCCTGGCGTTGGCGGGGGAGTGGTGGTAGATTCACCAGAAATTCTTTGAGTTCGCTAAAGGTCAGCTCACCAACTTCGATGATATGTTTGCCACCCAGGGTAATCAGGAGTCGTTGCTGCTTTAGCTTAGCGCCTTGGCAATCGGGACAGGCTTTCTCTACCATCACCTTCTTCAAATATTCTTCCATCCAAGTATGAGCAACTTTCTGTTGCCGATAGTGACGGTAGCGCCGTTCGATCTCGTTGATAATGCCGTCAAAACGAAAGAGTTTGTCCACATGTTCATCGCCCTTGGTCGCGCCTTCTGGCAAGACCACCGGAAAACGTTCGCCCTTGGTGCCATACAAGATCAGTGCGACGGCGTCTGCTGACAATTCCTGAAAGGGAACATCCAAGCTGAAGCCATAGTGTTGCGCCACGCTGTAGAGCAGGCGCGTCGCCCAGGCATTCTTGTCGTAGTGAAAGGCTTCGTGGATAAACGCACCGCCCTTCACGCTGCGCGTCTTATCTGGCACCAATAAATCGGGATGGACGTGTAAATAGGTGCCCAGCCCTAGACAGGTGGGGCAGGCGCCAAGCGCTTCATTAAACGAAAAATAGATCGGCTCCATCTCGCCGCCCGTCACGTAATGTTCTGGGCAAGCAAAATTTTGATAGAAAGCACGCTCTGTCTTGGCTTTTTGCGCATTCAAGATCCGGAAGCAGAGGAAACCCTCACCAAGGCTCAAACCATGCGCCAGCGAAACCATCAGGTTTTTATAGATTGCCGGCTTGACGATGATCTTGTCGATCACCACTTGGATGTCGTAGGTTTGCGCCTCGTCCAGTTCAAATTCTTCGCTCAGATCGACCAATTCTTGATCGATGCGCAAACGACGATAGCCTTTGCTGCGGATTTCGCCAAAGAGATAGGCATAATCTTCCCCATAAATTTTGAAAACCGGCGCCGTGATCTCCACCAATGTCCCCTGTGGCAGCGCCAGCACATGCTCGGCCATCTGTGCGATGGTCTTGACCGGTACTTCCTGCCGACAGTAGGGGCAATGGGCCACCCCGGTTGTCGTATAGAGCACACGCAAATAGTCAAAAATATCGGTCATCGTACCGACAGTCGAGCGCGGGTTTTTGCCCACCGACTTTTGCTCTATCGAAATGACAGGCGACAGACCGTGAATAAAATCGACATCCGGTTTCTTCAATTGGGCGACATACTTACGCGAATAAGCCGAGAGTGATTCGAGGAAACGCCGCTGCCCTTCTGCATAGATGGTTTCAAATGCCAACGATGACTTGCCAGAGCCACTGATGCCGGTCAACACAACGAGCTTTTCGCGCGGGATTTCCACATCAATATTCTTGAGGTTATTGACTTTTGCGCCCTTGACGCCAATAGTGTTTCTCACCATGAGTCTCCTAGATCAACAAGTGTAACGCAAAGACACACAGGCACAAAGCAAGATTCATCCCTTTGCGCCTGTGTGTTGAAAATTAGCTGCCTATTACCAAGAGCCAAGTTGGCAGGAAAAGGATACCAATCACCAAACATAGAACAAAATAAGCGTTCTCAGCGCAGAAAAAATCGATCGCAACCCTGTAAGGTTGACGCCAGTTGATTTGGCGCATATACTAATTTCACGTCTGCCTACTATAGTTATAAGAGAAAGTTCAAATGAGCCATGATCTAATGGCCGTCCTCCAGCCTGTCATTGATCAACTTCAAATTGCAATTGCCAATGACCCTGCCTTGCGGTCAAGTTTACGCCAGTTGGTAAAATCGGTGCTTGCTTTTGCAGAAGAACCTGACGGCCCTGAGCAACGTGGGCCAGCCGCGGCCAGCACAGAGGGTGCGACCATGCTTGGACAGACTACGCTGCCCACCAATGGCGTCGCCGAACCTGGATTGCCGGTAGCGTCTACACCTGAATTAGAACAGCCAAACACCGAACACCCTGTCGCCAACAACGAGCCACCCGTTGATGGCGTGGCCAAGCCGTTGTCCCGCCCGGCATCGCCCTCACCGCTTGTGCGGACCTATCAACCGCCGATTGTACGCCAATCACTGCCCGTCACCGATGCAGATCTACCGCTGATCGCGGAACGCTGCCGACTCAAGGCAGAAGGTGCACGTTGGGCGGCAGCCCGCCAACGGCTCTTAAAAGAGGGGGCTGACTTTGATATGGCCATCGAACCGGGTGATCGCGATATTATTGCCCGCGCCAAAATGTTGCCCGATTGTTTTCTCTGGATGTGTCACCGCGACAAGCCCATGCCAGCCGATTTGACGCAATATGACGAGCTCGCGAATTGTTTTGACGGCGCGGCAGCGATTGTGGCCTTACTTGACCAGTTGTTGAAAGATGAAGCCCAAGAAGAGGGCATGTTTGAACAAGCGCTCGACCTGGCAGCAGAAGCGCAATCGGCTTTACGCCTGGCCATTACGGGGATGGACGGCAGCGGCGATTCTGATCAGCTCAAACTTTTTAACTGGTTGCGAGCAACCGGCGCCGAGCAGCAAATTTTGATCCATCGTTTTATGCGCAAGGATGACCCGGCGGATCCGAAGAGTTGGGCGCAGCTACAACAGCGCATTCAAGCGCTTGAAGAAAAATTCCACTTTGGCAAGCATCGCGTCAAACGCCAAAAGGGGCTCCACAGTAAACTTCGCTATCATATTAAACTAATTCACGACAATGCCGGCCAGGAGCGCAGCCATGATTGGCAAAAAATTGCGGAAGCTATCGAAGAATTAGTCAATGAAGGCTTGCCGCCCAGCAATCGTGAAATTCGTGATCTGCTCTTGCCCGTGCTCGACGACATTCCCGAAACCCTGGAATTACCCAAAAACTTTAAGCTCGTCCTGCGCGAGATCGACCGTTTCCTCTCTGCGATCCCCACAAAGCCAGAAGCCATCATCGCCAGTGAACCAATTGAAGAAGTACGGCGCGCCGCTGAATTACTGCGTGGACAGACCATCGTATTGATCGGTGGTGACCGGCGCCCACTCGCCGCGGAGGCACTGACGCAGGCGTTTGGTCTCAAAGAGTTGATCTGGGTCGAAGGGCGTGATCAAACATACGCCGACTTTGAACCCGAGGTGGCGCGCCCAGAGGTGGCCATTGTGATCCTGGCCATTCGCTGGTCGCGCCATGGTTTTGGCGAGGTAAAAGCATTTTGTGAGAAATATGGCAAGCCGCTCGTGCGGCTGCCGGGTGGTTATAGCCCCCATCAGATTGCTTTCCATATTGTCAGCCAGGTGGGCGAACGGCTGGACAAGACTGGATTGATCGAGGCATAGAACAGCCTCAGCCCTTTGATTCAGGCGACCGTGCTGAAGGATTAGGCCAAGTTGGCGACCGGTTCCTCAACCAAAATTCGTTCGTGGCCGTTGTAAATGTTAAACCGCTCACCGCGCAAAAAGCCAATCAGGGTAATCCCAAACTGCTCGGCCAGTTCAACCGCCAAACTGCTCGGTGCAGAGACCGCGCAGAAGATGGGCGCACCGGCGACGCGACATTTTTGCAGCAGTTCATAGCTGGCGCGACCGCTGACCAAGATGATCTTATCATCAAAGGGCAGTTGTTTGTTGAGCAAGCCCCAGCCGATCAATTTGTCTAGCGCATTGTGACGCCCCACATCCTCGCGCGCTTCGATCAATTGGCCATCCTGTGTAAATAAAGCCGCCGCATGTAACCCACCCGTACTTTCAAAAAGATTCTGCGCCTGCCGCAACGCGTCGGGCAAACGCGTAATGATAGGCGCATCGACGGTAAAATCGTTGGGGAGTGCGGGTAAATCGCGTTTGGCCAGATCGTCAAGCACCGTTTTGCCACAGACGCCACACGCGCTATTGGTAAAAAAATGGCGATCCAATTGCGGTAAATCGGCAAGACGAGCCGAGCGCAAGTTGACGTTGAGCAGGTTATACTCCTGCAAGGCCCGTTCGCCATCCACACAATAGGTCATCTGGATAATATCATATTTATCTTGAACGATGCCTTCGTTGTAGAGAAAGCCCGCGGCCAATTCATAATCATGGCCGGGCGTGCGCATTGTGATCGCCGCGGTGCGTTGTTCGCCACCTGCGCTTAACTGAATTTCAAGCGGCTCTTCGCCAGCCAGATAGTCACTTTTGCGGCGCATCTGACCATTTTCCACTGTCCAGATCCGGCGTTTGGTTCGATTGAGACGGCTCATATGGGTTAGACCAAAATTGTAATCAGTTCTTATTATGCTGTCTTCATGGCAGCCGCGGCTTCTAGGCCTAATTCATGAATGCTTTCGTTGCGCATGATAAACTTCTGAATTTTACCCGTGACGGTCATTGGGAAGGTATCGACAAATTTAACATAACGCGGGACTTTATAATAGGCGATTTTGCCCCGGCAGAAGTCACGAATTTCGTCAACGGTGGCGGTCTGACCAGGCTTTAACTTGACCCACGCCATGATCTCTTCGCCATACTTTTCATCAGGCAGACCAATGACCTGAATATCCTGTACTTTAGGGTGTGTATAGAGAAATTCTTCGATCTCGCGTGGATAAACATTTTCGCCACCGCGGATAATCATATCCTTGATGCGCCCGACAATGTTGATATAACCCTCGGGGTCCATCGTGGCAAGATCGCCCGTATGCATCCAGCGCGCCGCATCAATGGCGCCGCGCGTCGCTGCTTCATTATCCCAATAACCCAGCATCACGCTGTAGCCGCGTGTACAAAGTTCGCCCGTTGCGCCAACGGGGACAATTTGATTCGTCACCGGATCGATGATCTTCACCTCGACATGCGGGTGAATCTGGCCAACGGTGCCCACCTGCTTGTCGAGCGGCGCCCCTACCCGCGTCTGTGTGCTCACGGGGCTAGTCTCGGTCATGCCGTAACAAATCTCGACCTCCCGCATGTTCATCAACGCTTGCACTTTCTTCATCACTTCAACCGGACAGGGCGAGCCTGCCATGACGCCGGTGCGCAAACTGCTCAGGTCATAGGTGGCGAAGTCGGCATGGCCTAACTCAGCGATAAACATGGTGGGGACGCCGTATAGGGCGGTTGCCCGTTCGGCCTGAACGGCTTCCAACACAGCCCTGGGATCGAACCCCTCACTGGGATAGATCATCGTGGCGCCATGGGTGATACAGCCCAAATTGCCCATCACCATGCCAAAACAGTGATAAAGGGGTACGGGGATCACCAGCCGATCCTGGTCGGTTAGGTGCATGATTTCGGCGACAAAATAGCCGTTGTTGAGGATATTATGATGGCTGAGTGTGGCGCCCTTGGGATAACCGGTGGTGCCGCTCGTATATTGAATGTTGATGGGATCATCAAATTCTTGCTGGCGTTGGCGCTCGTGCAGTTGCTCCATGCTAATATTGTCGCCCAACATCTGCAAATCACCCCAGGTCAGCATGCCAGGCGTCGGCTCTGTCCCCAAGCGGATAACCAGACGCAGATCAGGCACTTGCGTGGTCTGGAGTTGACCGGGTTCAACGCTGGAAAGTTCGGGTGCCAACTCATAGAGCATCGCCGTATAATCGGACGTGCGGAACTGGGGCGCAATGACCAAATAGGTGCAACCAGACTGCTTAAGCGCATATTGCAGTTCATGCACGCGATAGCTGGGGTTGATGTTGACCAAAATGGCGCCAATTTTGCTCGTCGCCAATTGCGTGATCGTCCATTCGGCGCAATTGGGCGCCCAGATGCCCATTCGTTCGCCTTTTTGCACGCCGAGGGCAATCAGCGCCCTTGCACATTGATCAACGTGCATTTTGAGTTCACGATAGGTGTAGCGCACCGCTTGATGGCGCGCAACCAACGCTTCATTCTCTGGAAAACGCGCCACAATCTGGTCAAATAGATCACCGATGGTGACGCCGAGCAAAGGTTTGTCACTTGTACCGCTAACGTAACTCCAACTAGCTTCGACCACGAGGGCACCTCCTGGATCAAATTGATGGGTGTTAGACGACCAACTGTTTTTCCTCGAGCAAATTCAGACAAAGAGTGCGCATCTTTGTCAACTCGCGCTGAAACTCACGTTGCGCTTCTTCACATCCTATCCCAAACTACCTGCTATGCAATTTCAAGCACTTCTTCAGACTGATTGGCGCCGAGTTGAGCACGTTTGCTATGCAAAAACTCATGAAATAAGACAAAAAAACGCTCGAATGCATCTCGTTCATCCACCGCATAAAACAAGATAATTTTACTCCAAGCTTGTGATGTTTTTATACTAAATTTTTCTTGGAGCCAGGGTTGGAATTCCTGAAATTCTCGTTCTTGATCTGATAATGGAATACTCAATTGACGACGGGCGGAATTATACCCAATCAGGAACATATAAAGGCTGCTAATAGAAGCATTGCCGATATACAGACCAGGTTTCTTCTGAATTTGTTGGAGTAGATCGTAATAATCACTCATAATCTCCTCAAGCATCAATATACTAGAATGGTGTTTCTACAACTTCAAAATCACCGATACACTCAAAGTCATTCAACCATGCTTGTCGAGAAATACCAGTATTGGGCAAATTATCGAAAACTTGACCATATACTTCGATGCCATAGTGTATGCCATTCTCAGTAATGGTTGTATAACCGCCTACACGTTCACTCACTATGAAATTACTGGCATGGGTGCTAATTCTGATGTAAACCCCATTAATATTGTGATTGACTAGCCACTGCTGCATTTCATTGGCACATGCTTGGCACTGAAAAATCCCATACGTATTAGCAATTTCGGTCAGGCTCTTATAAATTTCATCAGTCGACATGCGTCATTTTGTTATCCATGCAACAAATTTCTAAACTTATTTTGGTCTTTATTATACCACAAAACGGAACAACGAACAGGGAAACCCCGAAATTTCTCCTCTGTTCATTGTTCCGTCTTAAAATTGCAACCGCAAAAATTAGCAAAATCAAATACTTGGATTGTCGTCTATTCTCTCACTTCATTCCGTCAACGGTTCAATCCGCACCGGGCAAACCTTCAACTCCGCGGTCTGGGTTACTGGGTCATAGCCGGAGCCGGTGAGAATATTGACCGGTGTGTCGTTAAAACCAAAGCTGGCAAAGACTGTCCCACGTGGCGAACGAGGCGTCGCTTTGATTTTAATCTTGATCGCGCCGCGCCGGCTGGCCATCGTAGCCCAGCCACCGTCGGTTAGGCCCCACGCTTTGACATTATCGGGATGTACTTCAAGCACTTCTTCTGGAACAAAATAATCTAGACCGGTCGAGCGCCCAGTCTGGGTGCGCGTATGGTAGTGTTGGAGTCGCCGCCCGGTGGTCAGCCACACGGGATACGTGGCATCGATCATCTCTGCCGGGTCGCGATAACCGATCACGGCGAAGATGCCACGCCCGTTGGTAAAGCCTTCCTCATGCAGCCGTGGCGTGCCTGGGTGGCCTTTGTAGGGCACAGGCCACTGGTATTGACCTTGCGCCACCATCTCCCAATCCACACCGGCATAGATCGGCGCGGCACTGCATAGCTCATTAAAGACTTCCTTGGCCGAGTCATACTCAAAACCTGGGAAGCCCAAGCGTTCGGCCAACCGGCTGATGATCCACCAATCAGGTTTCGCTTCGCCCTGCGGCGTTACAGCTGCGCGCACCCGTTGGATGCGGCGCTCGGTATTGGCGAAGGTGCCATCGGTCTCCCCCCACGAAGTCGCTGGGAGGACAACATGTGCCAGTTGGGCCGTTTCGGTCAAAAAGATGTCCATGACGACGAGATGATCCAAACTGCGCAAGGCGTGTTCCCCGTGGACGCGGTCGGGATCGGAGACCACGGTGTTCTCGCCATCGATCAACATAGCATGAATGCCTTCGCCACACATTTCTAGCGCCGTGACTTTGGTCAAGCCAGGTTCCAAATCTAGCGGTCGCCCGTAAAGTTTCTCGAACTTGGCCTGATGCGCCGGGTCGCTGACATTTTGATAGCCAGTGTATTCGGTGGGCGCCGCGCCCGCGTCGCCCGCGCCTTGGATATTATTCTGTCCCCGTAATGGGTTGATGCCCGCACCTTCACGGCCTAAATTGCCGGTCATCAAAGCCAGGTTGCATAAACTCTGCACATTATCCACACCGCAGATGTGCTCGGTAATGCCCAGTGTGTAATAGATCGATCCGCGATCAGTGCTGGCATACCAGATGGCGGCAGTTTCAATATCCTTAGCTGGCACGCCGGTAATTTGGGCGGCCCATTCAGGCGTAAATTGCTTGACATGTTCTATAAAGACGTCCAGGCCAGTGGTGCGTGTCGCCACGAATTTGTGGTTGATCAAATTTTCGCGCGCAATCACATGGGCCATCCCCAGCAAAAGCGCCACGTCCGAGCCAACGCGCAAAGGCAGATAGAGATCGGCCATTTCTGCCAACTTGATCCGTCGCGGGTCGGCGACGATCAATTTTGCGCCGCGCGCCAACGATTTTTTGAGACGCGTGGCCGCCACCGGATGACATTCAGTCATGTTGGTGCCAATACAGAGAAAAACGTCGACCTTCTCTAAATCAGCCAGCGGATTCGACATCGCGCCACGCCCAATGCTTGTCGCCAGACCGGCGACGGTGGGGGCGTGTCAAGCACGGCTGCAATTGTCGATATTGTGTGTACCAAAGCCGGCGCGAATAAATTTTTGCATCAAATAATCAGCTTCGGTGGGTGTGCGACCAGAGGCAATCCCATAGACGCTGTGGCGGCCGTACTTTTCAGCGACGTGGCGAAAGCCCTCTGCCGCAACGGCAAGGGCTTCGTCCCAACTCGTTTCATGCAATTTGCCATCCGCCCGGCGCACCAGTGGATGTTTCAAACGCTCGGGGTGATTGACGTAATCAAAGGCAAACTGGCCCTTGACGCACAACGCGCCCAAATTCGCTGGGCCATCCATCGCGGGTTGAATACCAAGGATGCGGTCATTTTTGGTCAAAATATCGACCGAACAACCCACGCCACAATAGCCGCAGACAGAGCGGGTCTTTTGAATACCAATAGTACGGAGCGGAATCTCTTTCGCGAGGGTCATGGGACCACCTTCCTGGGAGCATACAGATTACTGGCACAAACAACTTTTCACTGGGGAAATTATCATGAATCATACCATAATTGTCAACCCAGGCAATTGGGTTGCCGTTACCCATCCATCCTAAGGGTACAAGAATAGTCATTTGCTTACGCAGAAATAGCTTGTCAGCGAAATGGTTTGGCAACAAGCAACTAACTTACTACGGGGCAAAATGTGTGGATGGTGCGACATGGCGTCGTTTTTTATGGTAACAGAAGTAACGTATGTGATTATTGTAGATACATTTTGGCATGATAGAGGGTTTTTGCCAGTGAACGCTCTGATCGGCCAGAAATCTGAGCAATTTCTGGCAAACTTATACCATAGAGATAGTATAAGAGCAGGATCTGTTGTACATCCGGGGAGAATTGTTGAAAGGCAGAAAAGAAAGTCCTGGCCTTGGCATCATCTCTCGGATCTGAGGTGCTGGCCGGCAGCGGCTTTTTGCCCACGAGATTATGATGTTGCTGGCGGTAATGGAGAACATGGTGAAAGGTAATGGCAAAGATTAGAACGGCAAGATTGGCTACCTGCAGCGAACCAACAAAGGCTTGAACAAGCTCAGCAAAGATCTCACGCATCAACTTGGGCGCTTCCGTCTCGCTTACTGCATTATGAATAAGATAGTTGTAGAGACAGGGGCTCCAATTCTCAACCAACTCTGTCCACGCGGTTGGTTCACCAGCGGATAGCTGTTTTACGGAGGCTGTCTCTTTTCTGGGCATTATGGGGAGGCGGTTAGGCGAGCGCGATGAAGCAAAGGCAAAGTAGCGATGCATGTTGAGCCTATAATTGTTTAATCTATTAAGGTAAATCGCGGTTAAAGTGAACGAAGCGGCCTAATCGTGGGTTCGTAAGCTCGATATTTTTCAATATTGGCTCGTGAAAGTGACGGCTTGGTGGTGGATAGCGTAAGGCTATCCACCACGCAGTACCGACAACTTGTCACGTAGCGACGCTGCTTCGTTAGATAGTTATCGAAGAAGTAAACTAATCCAGAAGAGTATACAAATCATGAGGGCGGTTGCCCCTAACGACCGTAGACAGAGGAGAATGATACGCTCTGTCTGGGGTTTTAGCGGGCGATTATAGATACCATTTTGTCGTGCCATGTAAATCCTCCTTCACCAGTAAGTTGCCATGTTGTGTATCCAAGTGGTTGCTGTCGGATATGGCTAGCATAGCACAATCTAGACGTGGCGCTGTCTCAAAAAGGAGGTGTAATGTCTCAATTATTTAGGCGCGCGCAAAAGCGCCGTAGCGTAGTTGAGGTCCAGATGATTGCTCATACTTGTCTCAACTACCCTGCAGGCGCTTACATTTCGCTAGGATTTGAGCCTCGAGCAGGCTCAAATTGGCTGACTACACGGGCTAATGACTTCTGTCTTGTTAGACTAACCTATTTAAACGAGCCGAAGATCTCCTTAAAAACCCAATAAATTATAGGATTACGTAAATATGTTGTACACTAAATAAAATAAGCGCTGGGCTGGCAATGATTCAATCGCCTGTGGAGCCGATGTTGCCAGGTCCACGCTTGCGTCGTGTGGAAATACCTGTCTGTTGCATCATAACTTTCCTTTCCGGAATCCATGTCCAGAGAATAACGAATGGTGTCAGTACCATTTTGTGATCAGCAAAATAGTCAGGTGTAAAAATCACGGCAAGCTTGCAGCGCTGGATACTCTACTACTTATCTACCATACTTATCTACGTTATTACTGATTTATTACTGAACTACTTGTCTACGCTAATACTTATTTCTTATTCACTACGATTATTCTTATGTACTATATTAATCGTTGCCGGTGTATCGATTCCTGCATGAGTTTGCTTACTGTAAGCTTACAGAAAAACAGTAAGAATTGTTGAAGTCCTGAGTAATCAACAAATTTATACCGCTTATGTTGCACACTAATCGCAGCCCAGACCATCGTCACCGGAGTGATGCCACAGCCACTTTTTTTGAACAGCTAAAATTTGCGCTAGAGCACTATCACGAGCCAGCGCGGATTGGTGAGCACTCGCCCTTTGCACAACCCTATTTTCTCGGCCAAGCCCTCCACAGGCATGCCGATGCGATCACCCCGCGAGGGCGTGGTTCTGCGTTGTGCAAAGAATTAGCAAGCGCAGCCCTGGCGCTCTGGGCAGGCCCTTTGCCCACCACGCAAGCCCAACTGTTACAAATTGCACTCCAGGCCAAAGAAGACATTGGTTTGTGCGATCGCTATCATTATTTATTGTTAGACCTCACCTATTTCCATCACTCCTTCGCACGCGCCCGAAATCAGGCGGAAATTTACGACGAGATCTTGCATGTCGCGCGGGCAACCTACGACCGACATTTGCGCGAAGCGATTCAACGGCTGGGTGAAATGCTGCTTTTACGTTTGCAGCCGACCTTACCCCTAGAACAGCCCGTGCTAAATGTCGAGCTGATTGGGCGCGACGCGGTGTGTGATGAATGTTTGGCGACGCTTTACATGGGAAGCTCGGTCTATCTCTGTGGCATGAGTGGCATTGGCAAAACCACCGTGGGGGTGGCATTGGCCGAACGTTGGCCAACGCCGGCCGTTTTCTGGTTTACGGTTCGTCTCACCCTGAATGATCAACTGACGAGCCTGATCTTTGCCTTGGGCAATTTTCTCCACCAACAGGGTGCCTCGCGACTCTGGCTTCAGTTAATGGCCAACGGGGGTCTCTTTCATGATGCCAACTTGGCCCTAGAATTAACCTGCGCCGATCTAGCGGCGCTCACGGCGCCGCCACTCCTCTGTTTTGATGAAGTCGATCTGCTGCGACCACTCGATAGCGAGACCGAATCAGCGCAACACACTCAGTTTCTCGCCTTTCTGGAAGGATTGCACAATCACGCGCCGTTGTTACTCATGGGACAGCGCGCAGTACTGCCGACAGATGTCGTCTATCCTTTGACACGCTTGACTAGCACTGAGATGGCAACCTGGCTTACCCACGCGGGTGTGGCCTTTTCGCCGGCACTGCTCGCCCGTGTGGAAACTTATACAGGGGGGGCCCCACGGCTGCTGGCGCTCTGTTTGCTGCTCTATCGAACGATCCAGGCACAGACAGAAATAACGTTTGATGACGTTTTAGATCAGTTGCCGCAAACACCAGCCTTGGCACCAATCTGGCAGCGGCTCCAGCAGCGCTTGGATAAGACCGAGCGCGCCTTGCTCCAAGCCTTGGCGGTCTTTCGCAGTGCAGCCCCGCTTGATGCGTGGCTCGCGGATTCAGTGCAGGAGACGCTACGCGCCAGTAACCCTGATTCGTCGCTGCACTTACAGCGCCTTATCAATGATGGTTTAGTCCAGGAAGATAGCAAGGGTGGGGTGGCCTTGCTGCCCACGTTGCGTGAAGTGATCTATAACCAGCTTTCGGTGGAAGAACGAGAGGAACTTCATCGCCAGGCCGGCATGATTCGCGCAAAGCGCGGCGAATACACGGCCGCGGCCTATCATTATCAGTTTGCTGGGCAACTGGAGGCGGCCATTGCCATCTGGCAGCCCCACGCCGATCAGGAATGTCGCCGCGGCCAGGCGGCGGCCGCGCTGGCCGTTTTTCAACAGATTTCCGCCCACCGCCTATCTGAAGCCACCGCGAACACGCTTCATCTGTTGCGCAGCCAACTTTATCAACTGTGCGGCCAATCTGTTCAAGCGCTAGAAGAGTTAGAACCGCTCAAAACGAAGACCGATGATTGGATCGTTGATGCGGCGGTGGTTGGCGGCGATGCCTTGCGCACTTTGGGTGAAACGGATGCGGCGTTGGTGCGCTATGGCGATGGATTGGTTGCGGCGGCGCGCCTGCTGCAACAGAATACCTGGTTGCACGCCAAACGCGCAACGGTCTATATCCAACAACGCGAGTTGCACAATGCCCGCCGCGAAGCACTGTTGGCGCGTTATCGTTTGGAAAATTTTGAAGGGGCCATTCAAGAGACTAGCAGCAATTATAGCGAGGCCCGCCAACATTATCTGGAAGCACTGTCAATGGCCGAAATGTTGGATGACAAAGCGGGCATCGCGCTGGTGCAGCGCAATTTGGGCGTCTTGGCGATGCGGCAGGCAGATGCCGAAAATGCGATCCACTATCATCAACAAGCATTGGCCTTTTATGAGCAAAGTGGCGATCGGGTGCGGGCCGAAGAAGTGCGGAGCAATCTAGCGGGCGTCTACGTGCAATTCAAACAATTTGGGGCGGCTGGTGAGTTGGCGCAACAGGCACTGGCCTTCTTTGAAGCCCGCCACAATGCCTATTGGATCGCTCAGAACACGTCAAACCTGGCGAACGTCTACTTTGAACTAGGTAATTTTGCCCAGGCGCAACAATATGCCGAGCGGACACTGGCCCAAGAGGAGCCACAAAGTTATCCCTATGCCCTCTTTACCTTAGGCCAGGTGCGTCTGGCTCAGCAACGCTGGGACGAAGCAACCGCCTATTTTGCCCATGTGCGGCAGATTGCGCAACAAAACGAGGATTACTTCTTACTAGCACAATTAAGCGCCATACAACAAGAAGCAGATGAGGCGTGACTTAGATGATCGCCTTTCTGTTGCATCAATGAAGACCGGCCCCTTACTCGGCAAACCGCAACGCCTTTTTGTCACCTAAGGCCCCCGTCGGGCAAGTCTGCACACACTGGCCGCAAAAGGTGCAGGCAGAATCTTTGAGGATGCCATTGAACTCGGTGGTGATCTGCGTATGGAACCCCCGATTCATCACACTGATGGCATAGTCGCCTTCTTGTTCGGCGCAGACGCGGACACACCGGTAGCACGAGATGCACAAATCGTAGTCGCGCAGGAGAAAAGGGTTCTTGTCGTCTAGACGGCTGTGACCAGAATGCTCACCAGCGAAACGCTGTGTGTCGGCGGCGTAACGCTCGACGAGCAAACTCAATTCCTGGGAAGCGTAGCTGCGCAAAGGGCTCACGGCGATCGTCGGGTTTTCTGACGTCACCAGTTCCAACAACGTTTTGCGAAATTTCTCTATTCGTTCACTCGTGGTCGTCACTTCCATGTTTGGTGTAGCTTTGAGGGTGCAAGAGGCCACCGGATTTTTTGACCCCTTGAGTTCAACGACACACAAGCGACAAGCGCCAAATGGTTGCAGGCGCGGATCATAACAGAGGGTAGGGATAAACTTATCCGCTCTGCTGGCAATCTCATAGATGGTTTCACCAGTGGCGAAGTTGACTGTTTCTCCGTCCAGTTGTATCGTCGCTTGCACGGTTTTCTCCATTATTTGCTCCGTCATTACTTTATTAAAACAAACAATCTTGAATCTCCCAATCTCTAATCACCCAATCTCTAATCACTCAATCTCTAATCACTCACCTTAGCCACATGCTGCGCAACCTGCTCGGGAAAATAACGCACCAGACTTTCGATCACCAGCGGCGCGGCCATCCCTAAGCCACATGCGCTCACGGCTTTCATGGTCTGGCTGATGTCATCTACTTCGGCCAACCAGATGGGTAAAGTTTGGGGGCTCGCGCCCGCCAGCCGTTCCGTCAAGCGTTGGGTGCCAATGCGACAAGGAAAACATTTACCACACGATTCGTGGGCAAAAAATTCCATCGCATTATGCGCGACCTCCACCATGTTGCGGCGATCATCAAAGGCGATCATCCCAGCTGCGCCCAACATCGAACCTTTGCTGCGGATGCTTGGTTCGTCAATCGTCACCGTTGCCAGATCATCTTTGGCCAAAAAACCACCCGAAAGCCCGGCCATTGTCACGGCCTGCAACGAGCGACCGGGTAAAGGGCCGCCGGCCCATTCATAAAGCAACGTGCGCAACGGCAAACCGAATGGCACCTCATAGTTACCAGGTTGCTGAACATCACCCGAGAGGCTGACGAGCTTCGTACCGGCATGGCCATTGCGCCCCAACCCTTGATACCATTCGGGGCTGCGGCGCATGATCTGGGGCACCGAAGCCAACGTTTCGACATTATTGACTGCCGTCGGTAAATTTTCAAAACCGTGGGTCACAGGGAAAGGGGGTCGATTGCGGGGGAAGGGATGTTTGCCTTCAAGACTGTTCAAGAGTGAGCCTTCTTCGCCACAAATATAGGCACCTGCGCCGCGCCGAATGTACAACGCAAAATGAAACGCTGTGCCCAGGATATTGTTGCCCACCAAGTTGGCAGCGACAGCCGCGTCAATCGCGCGTTGAAAGCTGGCGGCAATTTCGGGATATTCATACCGTAGATAAATAAAGCCGCGGGTGGCGCCCGTGGCGTAGGCGGCAATCGTCATCCCTTCAATCACGGCAAAGGGATCGTAATCTAGAATCGCCCGGTCTTTGAAACAGCCTGGTTCGCCCTCATCAGCGTTGCAAACAATCGCCTTTGGCTGGCCGACGGCATCCGCGACGGCTTGCCACTTTTGGCCAGTGGGAAACCCCGCACCACCGCGTCCCGCCAACTTACTCTGGCGGACAAACTCGATCACAGCAGATGGCGTCATCGTGGTGACAGCGCGCGTCAGGCCTTCATAGCCGCCAGTCCGCCGATAGCCAGCCAATGTGTTGCGGCCTGGCTGGCGAATCTCGGCAAAGACACATTCTTCGATGCCGCCTGGGTTTGGTGGCGGCAAGATCGTCGCCTTGTGCACCAACTGGTCCAGCTTCGTGCCGACCAAAACACGCTGACCTTGCAAGACAGGCACGGGTTCATCACAGCGCCCGGCACAGGGCATGGCGGTTGCGCCTTGGGACGCTAAAGCCGCCAGCATTTCCCGGCCACCGCGCAGACTACAAACTGGCCCGGTACAAATCCGCGGGGCATTCAGCCCTTGTGGTTCGCGCGAAAAATGGTGATAAAAAGTGACCGTACCAAAGAGATCCGCCAGCGGCATGCGCAAATTCTGGGCAATGGCGCGCAGCGCGGTTTCCGAAAGATAACCATCTCGATCATGAAAGGCATGGAGCAGAGCGAGGAGTGGCGCAGGTTCACCGCGCCAACGTTCAATTAATTCTGAGTCCGTCGATCCCGGATCGGTAGGCAGCAGCATGCATTGACTCCATGCAGATAATTATAATGAGCGGTGGACAAGGGGAGCTAAACTCGCACAGAGGATTATGACGTAGATTAGGCCAAATTGTCAATTATAGTTTTGGAGCATTAAGATGCTCGGCTAACAGCCCAGGAAGTCGGGGACGCTTCTACCGAAGCTCTCCCCTTGGGCGCAGGCACTAAATTCTCAGTCGCTGATGCGACTCCCTGTGCTGTCAGCTGCGGGTTCGGGTATCCCTTGGGTGCCTACTGCTGCTAGGTTTGTACTTGATCTGTAACTAGATGGTTTAGACTCGTTTTGTTCATTGGGCGCGGGTGCGCGGTAAAACAAACGCTTCTGCCTGTACATCCCTCCAGGCCAACACCCTGACGCTGGTGATCAGCCAGGCGCTAACCGAAACCGAGCAAAATCTGGTGCGTGATGGGCGCCAACGGCCACTGGTGCATCGGCAGATCAGCCAGGTTTTGGACCGCGTCTATCCACGCCTGGCGACCCTGATCGAAGCTAAGTTAGGCTGTTATGTCGGCGGCTCAACCGTCAGCATCGAGCCGTTCACGGGCAATGTGCGCTTCATGATTGAATTGCGCGAGGCCCAACAGTTTTACCCTGTCTTGCAGCCGTTGACGGCCTGCGTCTAATCCAGTAGAAACCGGCATTAATTTTCAGCACGGCCATGCGCTCGCGTGGCCGTGCTGTTTGCTACACAGGGGTTAGTAGGTGGTCGACAGAATAGCCACGCCTCTTGGCTCAGGTTGTTGGACGGCGCGCTTTGTGCTACCATTTAGTGCATCATACAAGACCCAGAAAATTGTTTCGTCACAAAGAAGGAGAGGTTTATGCCGACCAGCCAACGGAGAGCGTTATATCCATTTCTGTCGTTGATTTTCTTGATTGCAGCCCTCTGCATGAGCGCCTGTCTGCCTGCGGCGCCCGTCACAACGCCAGAAGCGCCGGCGGCGGTGGCGACAACCCCACCAGCGGCGGAAACGACCGTGATCACAGAAACAGCGATCACCCAGACCGCCAGCACGACGGTCAGTCAGAGCACCCCGGTCTATGCCTTGGCGGATCTAAAGGGGCGGAGCGTGGTAGCTGTGGCAGCCAATGACTTTACCCCGTTTGATTACGTCGATCCCCAGACGGGTAAAGCTGTAGGCATGGAATATGACCTGGTCAACGAAGCCTGCCATCGCCTCAATTGCACGGTGGACTGGAAGACTTCGGCCTGGGATGGCATGATTGCGGCGGTGCACGGGGGCCAGTTTGACATTGGCATGGACGGCATCACGATCAACGACGAACGCAAGCAGCAGGTCGATTTCTCGATTCCCTACAAAACTTTACAGAGCTTCATGTTGGTGCGCAAGGATGAAACACGCTTTGCCACACCAGCAGAATTCAAGGCGAATGCGAAATTGCTGATCGGTTCGCAGGCCGGCACCACCCAATTTTTCACGGCGGTCTATACAATTTTAGATGGCAATGAACAAGACCCGCGCATCAAGCTCTTTGACAATTTTGGCGCGGCCGTCCAGGCGTTGATCGCCGGGGATGTCGATCTGGTCTTGGCTTCGGGTGAAAGTGGCAAGGGGTATATTGGCGCCAACCCCGATAAGCTAAAAATTGTGGGCGACCCGTTGGGCAATGAGGATATTGGCTTTATCTTCACGCCAAAGAGCGATTTGGTCGAGCCGATCAACAAGGCGATTGGTTCGATGCAGCGTGATGGCTATCTGGATTACCTGAACAAGCGCTGGTTCTATCTCAATGACCCGAACGGCAAAGATGTCTATGACAATTTGCCGAATTTGGACGGTCGCCCGGTGCTGGCCGTGACGGCCAATGACTATACCCCGCTCAATTTTGTTGATCCCAAAACGGGCAAAGCCATGGGCTGGGAATATGACGCCGTGAATGAGATCTGCATACGGCTCAACTGCAAGATCGAGTGGAAGACTTCGGCCTGGGACGGCATGATTGCGGCCATTTCTGGGGGGCAATTCGATGTGGGCATGGACGGCATCACGATCAACGACGAGCGCAAACAGCAGGTCGATTTTACCGATCCCTACATGACCAGCCAACAGTTTATGCTCGTGCGGGCTGGCGAAGATCGCTTCACGACGCCAGCCGAGTTCGCTGCGGATGCCAAGTTGCTGGTTGGTTCGCAATCTGGCACGACCGGTTATTTTACGGCGATCAACGAAGTGCTCAAGAGCAAAGAGGGTGATCCACGGATCAAACTCTTTGATAACTTTGGCGCCTCGGTGCAAGCGTTGCTCGGCGGGGACGTGGATATGGTGTTGGTGGACGCCGCCAGCGGGCGCGGCTATATCGGCGCCAATCCCGACAAATTGAAGATCGTGGGCGATCCATTAGGCACCGAAGATTTCGGCTTTATCCTGCAAAAAGGCAGTGACTTGGTCGCCCCATTCAACGCCGCCATCGATTCGATGAAACAGGATGGCTATTTGGATCACCTGAATACCAAGTGGTTCTTCTTGTATGATCCGAATCAATAATTGATCGCGAACGCGTAACTGTTACTATCTGCGCATCAGAACCGCGGATATCCAGAAAAATCAGGATTATAGAACGCTAATCCGCATTTTTTCTGGGTATCCGCGGTTCTGAGTGTCTCGAACCTTTTCTGGAGTTTATGATGTCTGTTAAACCCATTCAGCCACCAGCCAAGCGCCCCCAGGGTAGCGGTCCCAGCCATTTTCTGGCCCGCCTGCCCTATTGGCTGCTGGCGGCAATTTTACTGGCCATTCTGTTTTTATGGCGGGTCTTTACCAACGTCAATTACACGATCATTTTCAAAGCGGTGGTCGGCGGCGTCGGCACGACAATTTGGGTAACGCTGGTGGCCTATACGGGGGCGCTCTTGATCGGGCTGCTCATTGGCTTACTACGCATCACTCGCAATCGTGTGCTCTTTGAGATTACCTCATTTTACGTAGAAATCGTGCGCGGTGTGCCCGTGCTGGTCTTGCTCTATTACATCGCTTTTGTGGCCGCCCCTGAATTGGTCACGGCGATCAACTGGGCCGGTGTGGGCTTGGATCGAATGGGGCTGCATTTTCTCGGTCTACCGCTGATGCACTTCCAGGTGCGCAATCTGGACTTTGCCGCCCGCGCCATTCTAGCGCTGATCATCGGCTACAGTGCCTTTATTAGTGAAATCTTTCGCGCTGGCATCGAGAGTATTGAGCGGGGTCAAACCGAAGCGGCCCTCAGTCTGGGCATGACGCGCTGGCAAACCTTGCGCCTGATCATTTTGCCGCAGGCGATTCGGCGAGTCTTGCCGCCGTTGGGCAACGATTTTATCGCCATGCTCAAAGATTCTTCACTCGTCTCCGCCCTGGGCGTGCAGGATATCACACGGATTGGCAACACCTATTCCGCCAGCACGTTTCGCTATTTTGAGACATACAACGTCGTCGCCTTTCTCTATCTCGTGATGACGGTAGGGCTGGCTTTATTGGTGCGCTATCTGGAAAAACGGATGCCAAATGCGTAGGGGATGTGTAGGCTTTTGAAGCGTGATGAGTGATCTAGTAACCTTTATCAGCGCGGGGTTAAACCCCGCGGCTGACAACCGCAGGAAGTCGCCTCAGCGACTAGGAACCCAGTGCCTGAGAGGACTTTTTGAACCTATCAGCGCAGGGTGCTAAAAAAGTGTCGGATAGGGTGATGAGTGATAAGTGAGACAGGCCAGCGTACTAGGTTGAACCTTCACTCATCACTCATCACGCTTCACGCTTCATCCTTCTCCCGCCGTCGCCTGGCGAACAATCTCGCGCAATTGGTCAAAGTGGCGCTGCTCATGCCAGAGACCGAGCAGATAGCTAGCGGTAGCGTTAAGTTGCCCGAAACGTTCGATCATCGGCTCGGGCACCCCTCGATAGATATTCAATTGCGGCGTGTCGGGCCAGGCGCTTAGGTAGCCCAGGCGAATGCGCTCACTCTCCTTGACGCGTTGCAGACACTGCTCAGCCGTAGTGATCGTTTGCCAGTCAGTTTCGTAGCGCAGGCGCGGCTCAAACGGATAGAGAATACCGCGCGCGAGAATTGAACTGACGGCGGCCGCTTCTTCAGCGCTGGCCGTGGCATGCATGAGTAAATGAGCAATACTCCAACCATCCTCAGCACCGGCAGCGGCATCTTTGGCCATAAAAACCACTTGCTCGTCATTCAGATCTTTGATCAGATCATGGATGATTTCAATACTTTCCTTGGTGGCGACTTCCAGATCGGCAACAGCGAATTTTTGAGAAAACTCCAACATCTTTATCGCGTTGTTGTCGATGGGCGTAAAATCAATGAGCATAATCACTTCCTTGGGCTAGAGACCAGAAATTTGCGGTATTATCTCGCCTAGTTTAGCTTGTCTTGTTACCCTTGCCAAGTTAGATAGGGAATCCACAGGTCAGATAAGCCTGGTCGCCTCCGATGAAGGTTGTGCGAAAACCAGAAAATCGGTTAAAATTTCTCCTGTAACCCCAGCTAACTGATGGCTTAAATTTAGTGTGAACACAGGACAGGAGAGATCCAGATGGCTATAGCAAACGGTAATGGCAGCAACGGCGCGGTCACAGGTACTTTTGCAGTCAAGGCCGGCCTTGCGCAAATGCTCAAGGGTGGTGTGATTATGGATGTGGTAACAGCCGAACAGGCGCGCATTGCCGAAGAAGCAGGCGCTTGTGCCGTGATGGCATTAGAGCGCGTGCCCGCTGATATCCGCAAAGATGGCGGGGTAGCTCGCATGAGCGACCCACGTATGATCAAAGAGATCATCGCCGCCGTCACCATTCCGGTAATGGCCAAGGCGCGGATTGGTCATTTTGTCGAGGCGCAGATCCTTGAAGCGTTAGGCATCGACTACATCGATGAAAGTGAAGTGTTAACCCCCGCCGACGAAGAACATCACATCAATAAGCACAAATTCAAAGTACCTTTTGTCTGTGGCTGTCGCGATTTAGGCGAAGCGCTGCGCCGCATCTCGGAGGGCGCCGCCATGATCCGCACCAAAGGCGAAGCCGGCACCGGCAACGTGGTCGAAGCCGTGCGCCATGCCCGCGCCGTCAATGGCGCGATTCGCCGCTTGCGAACGATGGACGAAGACGAACTGTACGCCTTTGCCAAAGAGATTCGTTCCCCCTATGACCTCGTCAAGCAGACTGCCGAATTGGGCCGGTTGCCAGTGGTGAACTTTGCCGCCGGTGGTGTCGCTACGCCAGCCGACGCCGCGCTGATGATGCAGCTAGGCGTGGACGGCGTGTTCGTGGGTTCGGGCATCTTCAAAAGCGGCAACCCAGCCAAACGCGCCAAAGCTATTGTCCAAGCCGTCACCCACTACAATGATGCCAAGATTCTGGCCGAAGTGAGCGAAGATTTGGGCGAGCCGATGGTAGGCATCAATATGGATACGCTGTCCGAGCAAGATAAGATGGCCGTCCGCGGTTGGTAATCAAATAAAGACCAGGCTGGCAACCGAACAACGCCTGTCAGCCTGGCGCGCTTTTGTCCTGTCACCCATGCATAAAACATTTAGATGACCAACAGACATCCGCTCAAAATCGGCGTCTTGGCCCTTCAGGGCGCGTTTATCGAACATATCCACTTACTGCACTCCTTAGGCGTAGAAGCCATGGAGGTGCGTAAACCAGAGCAATTAAGCGAACTTGATGGCTTAATCATTCCCGGCGGCGAAAGCACAACCATGGGATTGATCGCCGAACGCTGGCACTTGGTGGAGCCACTGCGGCAGTGGGTGCACAGCGGCCGGCCAACGTGGGGCACATGTGCGGGCATGATCTTGCTGGCCGAACATGCAACGGGGCAGAAATTAGGTGGCCAACCACTCCTGGGTGGATTGGATATCACGGTAAATCGCAACTATTTTGGACGCCAAGCCGAAAGTTTCGAAACGCTGCTCAGCGTGCCACTATTGGGGGACGCGCCGTTTCATGCCGTCTTTATCCGGGCCCCAGCGATTACAGACGCTGGTAGCAAAGCTGATATTTTAGCCAAATTCCACACAAGCAAAGGCGAAGATGTGATTGTGGCGCTACGCCAAGGGCCTATTCTCGCCACCGCCTTTCACCCCGAATTGACCAACGATAGCCGCTGGCATCAACTCTTTTTAGAGATGGTGCAGGCAGCCACAAA
>JAPLGZ010000717.1 GCA_026389895.1 Chloroflexota bacterium
CACCCCTCCGAACGAAACCGCCTATTATGGATTTTTAAAGCAGCTCTGTCAAACAACTTCGCACTTAGCCTGAATGTTTCACAAACAATCCGCTTTCAAGCATTTGATGAAATGTGGAATTGAAATCACTGCATTTCAGAACGACAAGTGCAGTCTACCCTACCCATTAAGTCTGAGGGCGGCGGCGGGTTAGACGGTGATGGGGAGGGATGGGTGGTCTATTCTCGGCTGACCGGACGTGTCCGGGTTAAGGCGAGTACAGCAATTTTGCCGGCTTAGGCACAAACAAACGCTCGGTCACCGTCCGCAACAACTGCTGGACGGGACAAGACGACGGCAGATGCAGGATCACACGATCTTTAAACTGCCTGACCTGAACCGCGATCTTGAATAGCTTCGTGATCACCGTTGAGGGCTGTGCGTGGGCCAGTTCCGTGTGTTGTAGCGCCTGGCTACGCAACTGCTGATGCAAGACATACGCGGCGGCATGTTCCAACAGACGCATAAAGTTGGCCAGAAAGGTGGTGCATGAAGTGCGATCTGAAGCCAGATCGGCTTTCAGGTGCTTGATCCAGTTCTCCGCCTGACCCCGGCCACAATACAATTCCTCATAGACACGAACGGGTTCCGGCGCCTCAAGCGAAGTCACCACAAAGCGTGGATTTTCGCCCAAGCCCATGACTTCGGCCTTTTGCACCACGCGCAGCGGTTTGTGCCAGGAGGCGGCGGCGTAATGAAACTCCTCATATACTCGCACCGCATCGGGCACCACGTCCTGTGTTTGCACCTCGGCCCACAGCGCACACGCACGCTGCATGGCTGGTTCGGCCAACCGATTGATGACCGCGTTACTGGGTAGGCCAAAGATAAAATCGGTATGCGCCATGCCATCAATCATGGCCATCAATTCCGGGGTGCTGAAATGCCCGTCGCCGCGCACCAGGATATGGGTATCCGGGAAGTGTTCGCGGATACGCGTGAGCACGCGCTTCAGAATCATGGCGTTTTCCGCGCCCGTGGGCCGCTTGCCGGGGCGCAGCACCGCTGCGACCAACGCACCAGACAACCCCTCAAAGACCATTAACGGCAAGTAGCAGGTGCTTTGATAATGATGGTTGTAGAAGGCCAGCGGCTGTTGGCCGTGGGCGGCATCTTCCGAGTGATCAATGTCGAGCACCAGCGCTTCCGGCGGGGTGGCATAGCCGGCAATGAATTGATCGACCAGGGCCTCGCTCAGACGATAGATATCCTTGGCTCTAACAGCGTGCTCGAAACGGGAGATCGTCGAACCGGAGGCCAATGCACCATCGGTACCTTCGGCCTCATCGGTATCGAAGGGCTTGGTGCCTACACCCAGTCGAAACACGGGGTCATGGCGCAAGCGGTTGCAGTCGTTGCCGTCCTCGTATCCAGAGGCGATCTGGTAGATGCGCTGTTTGAGGATGTCGTGCAGGGTATGGGTGATGTAGCCAGGATGCCGGGTGTCGTCGATAGCCGCGCATACGCGTTCGGTCAGGCCGATTTGACGGTCTACGCCCCTGAGCAGCAGCGGCCCCAAGTCGGACGATAAGCCGCCGCCAGCAAAATCCGCACGGACAGTGCAGCCCGGAATCGACGCAAACCGCAATTGTTCTGACGTAGAATCCATGGTGGGCAAAGACCTGTTGGTGTTGGCGAATGCGTTTCTTGATAACTCTCATTTTACCAATCACTTACGGTGTTCTTTGCCCTCTTTATGCAAAATTCAGGCTAAGGACGCATCATGATCAATCGTCTCATTCTCATTGCCGCACTCGTGCTGTCGTTTGCGGGCTGCGCCACGCATAATACCGTCAGCGACGGTAGCGACAGTCAGCTCATGCTCAAGGTCCACGACCCGGTGGCCTATTTCACTCTGAACAAGCCCGTGCCGGGCCTTCCCGATCTCAAGGCTGTTCATGAGGGCGTGACCTATCGTTTTGCCAGCGAAGCCAATCGCGAGCAGTTTCGCCTCAACCCGGATAAATTCAAGCCGCA
>JAPLGZ010000462.1 GCA_026389895.1 Chloroflexota bacterium
GGGGGCCAACAATGCGCCGGCCAGCTTTGAAGCAGCCACCGCCAAGGTGCTCAAGGCGGATAATCCGGCGGTCCCTTCACTAGATCCAACCGACGCCAACCTGATCTTCCAGTTCACCAAGCTGAAATACAGCAACGCCACTTGGAGCATTGGCGGGGTAGAAGTCGGCGTGAAAGACTGGGAATTTGGCACAGCGTTCAAGATGATCAACCAGACCCTGGGCATTATCAGCGAGCAGGGCGTGCAGTCCATCCAGATCAAATCGACCATGCAGTTTGGCACAGGAACCGACGCCAGCAAACTGCCCGTTGTCTTAAAAATCGGGCGAGCCCAAGATGGCAACGGTCAATTCAAGCCGGTCTTCCAGGCCGGGTTGACCAATTTTAACCCCAAGCTTGGCGTGATGACCTTCAAGCTCCAAAATGCGACGTTTGTAGGGGATGCAGCGCAAGATTTCTGGGGCATCAAAGCCACCAACGTCGATCTGCAATGGCCGCCTTACCTGGGGGGCAAAACCGCTGCTGGGGTGGGTGATTTCCAACTTGGCATGGGCACAAACAAACAGGTCAAGTTCAAACTCGGTAATGGGACGGTCGGGTTGCCAACCCTGGAAAACAATGTCTTTAGCGCCAATTTGCAAGCAACGGTGGGCGTGGCGCAAGAGACGATTGTGATGACTGGCACTGGCACCTTTGCGCTGAAACTGCCAGGCAACCAAAACAGCGCAGGCATCATCGGTCAGACCATTCTGCGTTACAATCGCGAGGTCAATGCCCAGCCACAGGCCCAGGTGTTGGCCAGTGCGCTGACGGCTCTGCCCTGTAGAAATCCGCTTGGCCTACCCGCCACCTGCCCCGGCTCGCCTCCACCGCCCACGACGGCCAAAGCCTTCGAATTGAAACTGGCCGGGTTTGAAGTAAAAGTGGCCGGGTTTAAATTTACCGTTGCGAACCCGCGCGGGCTGGATGACGGTGGCTTTGCGGTGGACACCGCTGCACTCGCCTTGCCCACCGGCTTGAGCGCCCAGAATACGCCCAGTGGTGGCATTTTGGTACAAGGGTTATCGGTCAAAGGCAATGGGGACATCTCTGTGGCGGGTGGGGGCTTCGAGTTGCCACCAGTCTCGGTGGGCAGTCTACAATTAGTGGCGTTGCGCGGTTCATTTACCAAAGATGCTAATGGCAATTATGAATTTCGGGCGGGCGGTAAATTGCCCATGCCCGGCACCGAACCTAGCTCAGCCAGCGGTGGCATCTCCCTCAATGTTGTCATCCGCACCACCACCGCTGGCGCCTTTGCGGGCATGGGCGCGACGGTAGAAATCTTCTCGCCGCCGCTCCCGTCAATTCCGCTGGGCAGTACTGGTTTTGTGCTCACACGCATCCAAGGGTCCTTTGATCTCAACAATGGCACGTCCACAGTCGGTCTAGGCGTGACAGCCGCCAGTCAATTCGCCATTCCGCTGGGATCACTGGGCAGCTTACCCATTGCCAAGACCGATGGCAACATCACGGCGCAGTTCAATCCCTTCAAATTCTCAGGCAACGTTTCGCTGACGGTCTTGATCTTTCAAGTCGCCGACGCTGCGATCAACATTGGTGCCGGCCAGGGTTTTGACAATGGCAACGGCATGAACGCTGAGGTCAACGTCAATGCAGTCGTGGTCAAAGGCAACTTTAAAATCCGCGTGGGCAAAGGCACGCCAACCGATCCCAACAAGCGCCGCTTTGCAGCTTCGGCAGGTTGGGAAGTCGGCATCGACAAAAACCAATTTGCCCCTGGTCTGCCACCGATTGACTTGCGCGGCTCGGTGGTGAATTTTGCGGGCGGCATCTTTACCGATAACAACGTCAGCCCAGCGAAGGAAACTCTTGGCATCAAAGGCACGCGCTGTGGTGTTGTGCTGTGCATCGGCATCTTTGTCAATTTGAAAGCCCAACTTGGTTCAGGCGATTTCTTTGACTTCACCAATCTCGAAAAATATGTCTTGCTTCCAGCGGCTGCCGTGCGCACAGCAGCCGCCAACGGCGAAGCTGGCTTTGGCAGCCGCACTTTGAGTGTCGCCGAAGCGCAAAAAGCCGGTCTGGTGCTGGCGGCAGCACAGATCAACGGCAGCAGCCAGATCCTACAAGATGCGATTCCCGTCCAACTTGATCAAACCACGATGTTGGTGGCTGGCATCAACCACAAGGATGGCGCGCCAGTCGTAAGACTGCGCTTGCCCGACAATACAGTCTTGACCGAGGCCACGGTTGACAAGGTCAATACCGACTTCATCCGCGAGACATCCGAGTTTAGCGGCACGAATTTGCTCTTTGTCATCAAAAATGCGACCCCCGGTCAATACCAAATTTTGGTGGACAATGCGCCAGCGCAGTATGAGAAGGTCTCCTACACGCTCAATCAGCAGCCAGTCGTGACGATCAGCGATGTCACGTGTGGTGGTAACGACCTACCCGGCCTCACCATCACTTGCGCCAATGGGGTGAACGCCAGTGCCACGAACAATCCGAACGCCACCACGGCGACCATCAACTGGACAAGCAGCGACATTGACAGCCCGAATGCCAAAGTGAGCGTCGGTTACGTGGCCGACACCGGCGATAAAAACAACATCGACTTCGCCGCGATCACGACCCTAGCCGAAGATAAACCGCTAGGCGCAGGCAACGATACGGAAGATTTCAGCCAGGTGGGCAGCGGCAAGTATCGCCTGGTCGTGATTGTAGACGACGGCCAGAATAGCCCGGTCTATCAAGCCAGTGACGTGGTGATTACGGTAGATGACCAACGGGCGCCGGCCATACCAACGGGACTCACCGCCGTGCCACAGGCCGGTGAATTGCTCGTGAAGTGGAATCAGAACAGTGAACGCGATTTGGGCGGCTATGAAATCGGCTTTGGCCTGGTCAATGACCCGAACCAGTTTGTCTACACCCGCAACATGGGGCCAAAGGAGATCATCACCGGCACCAATAACATCGTCGATGCCAAGTTGTGGGGCTTGGACGACAACACCATTGTCTTCTATGGCCTGCGCGCCTATGATCGCAGCGGTAATAAATCTGACTGGACGCCACTGCAAAGTGCCCAGCCGTGGGCGCTTTCGCCCAATACCTGGACGCCAACACCCAATGGTCAGGGTGTCAGCAATGTGGAGATCGGGTTTGCTGTACCGTTGAACATTGCCACAGTAGAAGGGGCATTGACCGTTAAGGATGCCAGTGGTAATGTCGTGCCTGGGAGCACGTATTTGCTCGTAGACTTTGAAAGCAACAAGACGATTGGCATCGGCTTTGCACCGAGTGTACCGCTCAAAGGTGCGGCTAGCGCGACCCTCAAAGGTGGTGCGGGCGGCGTGCAAGCCGAAGACGGTCGCACGATGGGTGGCGACTATGCCTGGAGCTTTACCTTACAGCCCAGCCAAATCTTCTTACCGCTGATCACTCGGTAAAAAGCTGAGCCAACAATGGTGTAAGGGTTAGCCCTTACACCATTGTTGGCAACGAGACCTGCGTTGAATATTTTCTAAAATGGCCGCATGCAGCCTGCGCTTTACCCGATTTCTCTACCTGACAGCCGTTTATCGGGCTGCTGGGCAAAAACAGAGATTGATCATATACTTAGGCCAATCAATATCAGCTTTACAAATAGTATCTCAATTGGAATTTTCCCAACTTACCGTTTGTTTTTGTAGTGATAGTTTTAACTACCAATAGTTTGGTAGGGGATATGCGAGCTCAAGAAATTAACACAGAAGCAAGAGAACGAGTGCTAGCCGTCGCAGAGAAATTATTTGCCCAAAAAGGTTACGCCGCTGTAACCCTGCGCGACATTGCCACTGAAGTGGGCATCCGACACACGTCGCTTTATCACCACGCACCCGGCGGCAAAGAGGAACTCTTCATCGAAGTGACTGAGCGCAACCTGAACCATCACCGAACCGGGTTAGAACAGGTGATCAAGGAGGCCAAGCCCAATATCCAGACGCAACTCTATGCGGTAGCGGATTGGCTACTTTCCCACTCACCCATGGACCTGGTACGGATGCTCCATTCAGATCTGCCCGCAATTGCGCCGGCGCAGGCTGAGCGGCTCGCTTTTTTAGCCCTGGAGTCGCTCATCCTGCCAGTTGAACGCATGTTGCAAAAGGCAAGCGAGCGGGGTGAGATTGAACATCACGATCTCGGTTTGGTGGCCGGCGGACTGGTGGGAATGATCGAGAGTTTGCATGCCGTGCCTGACACGGCGTTTGAAGAAGGCAGACATGGGATCGAATTACGCCGGCAGACAATGGCGTATGAACTGATTAACGTTATGTTCAACGGCCTGCGTAAGCGATAAAATAGCACAAAACGGCAATTTATTTCAACTAAAAAACCTACCAATATATTGGTAGCCCCACTTATTTCAAGCATAATTTATCTAGCCAATATTGAGCAGATGGGCAGAAATTTGGCATTGCGGCTGGCTCTACTGCGTCCGAACGCAGTAGTCAGCTTTGGCCGTTATAATGCGCCATTTGCCGCATACCTGCTCGGCTAACCGAGGGAGTCAGGAAAGGACCATGCAGATGAACGCCCAACAAAGGGCAAATCCAGACGAAATTGCGCCTATTGTTAAGATTAATGATGTAAAAAAATCGTTCAAGGTAGGCAATAACGAGGTGAGTGTTCTCAAAGGGATTTCACTCGATGTCCACCCAGGTGAACTGGTTTCGATTGTGGGCCCTTCTGGCAATGGCAAATCTACTTTGCTCAATATGATCACGGGGATTGATCGTCCGACTGGTGGCGAAATTGTGGTCACAGGCCGAACCGTGAACAAGATGAGCGAAAACGAATTGGCCGTCTGGCGCGGGGAAAAGGTAGGAATTATTTTTCAATTCTTCCAAATGTTGCCAGCCTTAAGCTTGCGGCAAAACGTAATGTTGCCAATGGAGTTTGCCAAAAAGTACAACCGTCGCGAGCGCGAAGAACGCGCCATGGAACTCTTGGTGGCGGTCGGACTGGCCGACCAAGCCAATAAATTGCCCAGTATGGTCTCGGGTGGGCAACAACAGCGCGCCGCCATTGCGCGGGCGCTGGCCAACGATCCGCCGCTGCTTGTCGCCGATGAACCGACCGGTAATCTAGATGCCCAAATGGCCGGGGAAATTGTGGCGCTGTTTTTTCATTTGGTATCGCGCGGCAAAACGATGCTTATGGTCACCCATGACCAAGAATTAGCGGATCAAGTGCCACGCAAGGTAGAGATTCGGAATGGGTTGATCGCTAATGATACTGGGCGGCAGGTTAGTTTGGCGGCTAATTGACCCTAGGAAAGCGGGCAATTTCAGGAGCAGAGAGTGCGCATCGACGTTATATATCAGAAGATTTGGGCAGATTTGTGGGGAAATAAGGTACGCACGCTTCAGGTGGCAATGATCGTGGCGTTGGGCGCCTTTGGGATTGGCCTGGTGATCGGCTCACGCAATTTGATTGTCAATGTCCTCAATGCTGAGTGGCAGCAATCATCGCCACCAGCGATCAAGCTGAGTGTCAACCCGCCGATGAATGATGAAACCTTAGCCGGGTTCAAAAACATTGAGGGCGTCGAGGCCGTAGAAGGGCTATTAACCACCCTGATTGAATGGCGCGCCAGTCCCCAAGACGAATGGCAGAGCGCATTCTTGAGTACGCGCGAAGACTACCGGCAGCAGAAGATGGCCAAATACGATCTGCTGGCTGGCGGGTGGCCCGAACGCAAACAATTTGCCATCGCCAAAGGTTCCGATACGGTGTTTGGCCTCAACCAAGGGCAAACCATTTGGGTGCGCATTAACGACCGAGAACGCCAAATTACCATTGGCGGCATTATCAATCGGATTGGCTCAGCACCCTTCTTTACCGGCAAAGCGGAATTTCTCGCCACGCGAGCACGCATTGCCGAATTGTTCGGCAACGCCGATTTTAATACGATTCAGTTCAGTATTGGCAAATTTGACCAGCGACGAGCCGAAGCCGTGGACCAAGCGATCAAAGATCGTTTAAAGAAGCTGGGCATTGACTCACGTGGCGCCGACGAACCGCTACGCCAACGAATTTTGCCACCCAACATTCAGCCTGCCTCCACCCTGCTTGATGCGATTTTTGCGATTATGGGGCTCGTCGGCGGTGTGATCATTGTGCTCGGTTTGTTGCTGGTCTTCAATACAGTGACGGCGATTATCACCCAGCAGATCGACCAGATCGGGGTGATGAAGGCCATCGGCGCGCGCTCAGACCAGATTTTGCACGGCTATCTGCTGTTAATTTTCGGCTACGGCTTGCTGGCTACGCTGATCTCCGTGCCATTAGCCGCGTTGGCGGCCAATGGGTTGAAGGGTTTCTTTCTCAACATTACCAACTCTACCAATCCAGGCTTTCAGATCGATCCATTAGCCCTGGGCGTACAGGTGACAGTGGCCCTCCTATCGCCGTTGCTGGCAGCGCTGGCGCCGGTGCTCAGCGGTATCCGCATTACAGTGCGCGAGGCGATCAGCAGCTACGGCATCACCGGTTCAGCCGGCCTGCTTGATCGGCTAGTAACCAAAGCCAAGGGCGTCCCCTATAGTTGGCTGTTAGTCATTGGCAATACGTTTCGCAACAAACAACGCGTGATCCTGCTCGAGGTCACGTTGGTGGGCAGCGGCCTGATCTTTATGGTGATCATGGGCGTCTCCGATTCAACCAACTACACCTTTGATGAACAACTTAGATCGATTCATACCTATCAAGTTGCCGTCGCTTTTGAAGAACCCCAGCGTATTCAGCGCATTGAAGCCAGCAGTTTGGCCCAACCCAATGCAAAAATCGTGGAAATGTGGTATACCACCGCCATGACCATCCGGCCGGCAACCCAGGCTAAGGCGACGGTCGACGATGAACAGGCGAAGATTCTCGGTGTGCCGCCCGCTACAAAAATGTACAAACCACAAATTGAAAGAGGACGTTGGTTGCAACCGGACGACAGTAACGGCATTGTGCTCAATAAGGCGTTGGCCACTAAACTGGGCCTTGATGTGGGCGACCAGGTGATCTTGCGTCGCGACGGTGATCGCGATTCCACTTGGCAAATCGTCGGCATCCTCTTTGATCCACTCACGAATAATTCAGTGCATATGTCGCGTGCTACATTGGCACGCTTGCTCAATAAAGTGAACAAAGCCAATGCACTTTGGGTAAAGACGGTTGCAACCGATGCCGAAAGCACAAAAAGCACAGCCCTGGCCTTGGAAAAGCGCTTTGAAGCACGTAACATCGCAGTTGCGCCCGAGACCGTCTTTTCGGGAAAAACGATTGACGACATTGTCTACAGCAAACTGTTCACCTACAATTTATTGGTCCAGCTTCTCGCTATTCTCGCTGCGGTGATTGCCATCGTTGGCGGGGTTGGCCTCAGTGGCGTCTTAACGTTGAGTGTCTTGGAGCGCACGCGTGAAATCGGCGTTATGCGCGCCATCGGCGCATCGTCAGGTCAGATCACGCGACTTTTTATTGGAGAAGGGTTGCTCTTGGGGCTTTTGAGTTGGGCGATTGCCTTGCCAGTTAGTATTCCACTGGCGCACGCACTGACGACGCGCATTCTGACCACCATCCTCAACGAAGAGATCATCTACCGTTTTACACCATTTGGCCCGCTGCTCTGGCTAGCCATCATCACCGTTTTATCGATCTTCGCCAGTTGGTTTCCAGCCCGCAGTGCAACGCGCGTCAGCGTCCGCACGAGTTTGGCTTATCAATAATCAAACATCATCTAAACAAAAGGGATCATTTATGGGTGGTCGGCTCCTCATCATTCGGCCGTCGGATGAGATGTTTCATGACTAATTTATCGCAAACAATAGAAGCAGAACAAGGCAACGCTGCGCCAGTTGCACCTGTTGCGGCTCCCGTAACAACCGCAGAGCGTTTTGCCTCGATTGATGTGGTGCGCGGTTTTGCGCTCTTGGGTATTTTGGCGATGAACAGCATGGCAAGAGATCCAGAAATTGTTTAATCCGAACCTACACAAACAATTGCCGTCATTCAGCTCTATGGCAAAGGTTCCTATTGGGAAATTGCCCGCCTGCGAGCGCCAGAGTCGTTTGCGGTACAAACCCAACTATTTGTGGGCGCCTTTGTCTGGCTTGTCACAGGACAGATGTTGATCGGGATGGGCGCGCCAGCAACAAAGATTGGACCACCTCGGCCTGGCTGAGCCAGACACTGACAGCGGCCAGGCCAAGTTAATTAGCAGTACAGGCGGAATCTAATTTCACACATTGCATAAACCTGGCGATAATGATGGGGGAAAAGTAGTGGTAAGGCTGGCATACAATATGCCATGGAAGTTTTTGGATTCACACTAATCGCAATGAAAAGAACACAATGAAGATCGTTTTAATTTCTACCTACGAGTTGGGCCATCAGCCTTTTGGCTTGGCCTCACCAGCGGCCAGTTTAAAAGCCGCTGGCGCCAGTGTCACTTGTCTGGATCTGGCGGTCGAGGCGCTCAATGATCGCGCCATTGCTCAGGCCGATCTGGTGGCGTTTTACCTGCCCATGCATACAGCCACGCGCCTGGCCACATCCTTCTTCGAACGGATTCGGCGCCTCAATCCTACAGTTCATCTCTGCTGTTTTGGACTTTATGCACCGGTCAATGAAGCCTATCTGCGCAAACTAGGGGTGGATACAATCCTAGGCGGTGAATTTGAGTCTGGGCTAATCGCACTCATGCGACGACTACGCGCAAAAGAGGATGGCCCACAACGCGAGCCCGTGATTGCGCTGGAGAAGCAGGATTTTCTCACGCCGGACCGCAGCGGGCTACCGCCATTATCCAAATATGCATTTTTAGATTTAGGCGACAATCAGCCACGCACGGTCGGTTATACCGAAGCCAGTCGCGGCTGCAAACATCTCTGTCGCCATTGTCCGATTGTCCCCGTCTATAATGGCCGGTTTCGGGTGGTGCCTCAAGAGATTGTCTTGGCCGATATTCGCAACCAGGTGACGGCTGGGGCGCAACACATTACCTTTGGCGACCCTGATTTTTTCAACGGGCCAGGCCACGCGCTGCCGCTGATCCAGGCGCTGCACGCTGAATTTCCCCAATTGACCTATGATGTCACGATCAAGGTTGAACATCTGCTAAAACTTGCCGAGCAGTTGCCCGTTTTGCGCGACACCGGTTGTCTTTTTGTCACGAGCGCTGTCGAAGCGGTGGACGATCAGATCTTGACGATTCTAGACAAAGGCCATACGCGCGCAAACTTTATCCGGACCGCGCTGCTCTTTCGCGAAAACGGGTTGACGTTAAACCCCACCTTTGTCGCCTTCAATCCTTGGATTTCGTTGGCCGGTTACATCGATCTGCTACATGTAATCCGCGAACTAGATCTGGTTGAACAGGTCGCGCCGATCCAGTATGCGATCCGCTTGTTAATTCCGGCCGGCTCGCGTCTGCTTGAATTGCCAAACGTACAGAGCCTGGTCGGTGCGTTTGATGAAGCGGCGTTATTCTATCCGTGGGCGCATCCCGATCCGCAGGTCGATCAGTTGCAACAGACGGTTCTGCAACTGGTGCAGCAGAGTGAAGGGAAAGGCGAATCTCGCCGGGCGATCTTTGCCCAAATCTGGCAGATGGCCTATCAAGCCTACCTGACGGCTGAAAATCAACCAGCGACAACTCCAATCGTGCCGGCGTTAGCGCCACCATCCTTCGTCCTCGTCGATGGCAACAGAAACTTTACCCCGCGGCTGAGCGAGCCGTGGTACTGTTGAGCGGAACCCACCGAGGAGCAGTTTGCTTCTAAAATTGTAACCATCTAGAGGATAGAGGGCAAACGATCTGTCGATCGTTTGCCCTCTATCCTCTGTCACCTACCTACACTGGAGCACCCCATGTGGCTCAGCCTTATGATTGTTGTCCTCTGCTTAGTGGCTGTGGCCATTTATGATATAACGCAACGTAAACATGCGATCTTGCGCAATTTCCCTGTGATCGGCCATTTGCGGTATTGGCTAGAGATGGTGGGCCCAGAATTGCGCCAGTATATTGTGACGGATAACGACGAGGAACGCCCTTTCACACGTGACCAACGACGTTGGGTCTATGCGTCATCGAAGCAGGAGAATGAGTACTTTGGCTTTGGCTCGGACAACGAGATGGAGTTGGCGACGAATTACCTGATCATCAAACATAGCGCTTTCCCGCTGCCTGATCCGCACAAAGCTGATCCTGGCTACGATGCAACCTACCCGCTGCCCTGTGCCAAAGTATTGGGTGGCCATCGCCAACGGGCCAAACAATTTCGCCCCAATTCTGTGGTCAATATTTCGGGCATGAGCTACGGCTCGTTAAGCGCCGCGGCGGTCCAGGCGTTGAATCAAGGCGCCAAACTTGTCGGTTGTATGCAGAATACAGGCGAAGGAGGACTTGCGCCGCATCATCTGCAAGGGGGCGATCTGGTCTTTCAAATTGGCACCGGCTATTTCAGTTGCCGCGAGTTAGATGGCCAATTCAGTTTGCCGCGCTTGCTGGCGCTTGTCCAACAGAACCCGCAGATTCGCGCGCTGGAGATTAAGCTTAGCCAGGGCGCCAAACCGGGCGCCGGGGGAATTTTGCCCGCAGCCAAAGTCACGCCAGAAATTGCCAAAATTCGCGGGGTCGCGCTCGGCAAAGATGTGATCAGTCCCAGCAGCCACAGCGCCTTCCACAATGTTGACAGCCTGCTCGATTTTGTGGAGCAATTGGCCGCCGCGACCGGACTGCCAGTTGGCATCAAGTCGGCGGTTGGCGAAAGCAAGTTTTGGCGCGACCTGGCCCGCTTGATGGCGACAACCAGGCGTGGCGTCGACTTTATTACCATCGATGGCGGCGAGGGGGGCACAGGGGCCGGCCCGTTGGTCTTTACAGACCATGTGGCGCTGCCCTTCAAAATTGGTTTCAGCCGCGTCTATCACGAGTTGGCGGAATATAATGTGCAAGAAAAAGTCGTCTTTATCGGGTCCGGCAAATTAGGTTTACCCGAAAACGCGCTCTTTGCTTTTGGTCTAGGCTGCGACATGGTCAACGTGGGCCGCGAGGCATTGCTCGCGATTGGCTGCATCCAGTCGCAGCGTTGCCACACCGGCCGCTGCCCCACAGGAGTAACAACCAACGACCCCTGGCTGATGCGTGGGCTAGACCCGGCCTTAAAATCTGTGCGTCTGGCGAATTATATTGTGACCTTGCGCAAGGAATTGACCAAGTTAAGCCGCGCCTGTGGCGTTGTGCACCCAGCTTTCGTCACCAGTGAACATTTCGAGATTCTCGATGGACGTTTCGGGGCCAGCACGATCGATGAGCTTTTTGACTACCGGCTGGGGTATAGTTTGCCTTCGGTCGAGGATCAGAAGGCGCTTCAGGCACTAATGCAAGTCGTTCCGCTGCGAAGATAGAAGTGCCCACCTTTTGAAAAAGATAAAGAAGCGCTCTATGCGAGAACGGAGTCACATTACAGAAGAAAGCCGTTATTTCGATTATTGTGTCGGTACAATACAGACAGTAATCCTATGTTGAGCGTGAACGTAGGCTAAGTTGCCGAGGAATAGCTCGGCCTATGCAAACTCGCTAGGAAAAACCGCTCTTTTCTCAAGCAAAATGACTCTTTTGCCCACCAGGTTTTTGCGGTACAATAGAGCCAACCCACGAATGTAGTTCTTCTATTCATCCGATCAACAAAGGAATTCATCACCCACCGCACGACCAGCAAAAGTAGGCAACTTCCAGCAAAGCCTGATGATCCGTTCGCAATTTACTCGAGTGGAGGCAGCAATGGAACAAAGTTCAAGTATGTATAAGTTCGCCAGCATTGGCGAGATGGCTGAGACCACAACCCAACTGTTGGCGCTAAATCTACAATATAAAGCCAGTTTGGGGACGCGCCATTCAAGGGCCACCGGCCTGGAACGCGTCGAGCAGGTGGTTTTGCAACAGGCCAGAGATTATTTGGCCGATGTGCGCGAAGGGTTTGTCCTGAGTGTGCGCACCGCCCAGGTGACCAAACGCAGTGAGATCCAATTTCTCTTGGATCGCGTGCTGATGGATTGGACCCAACTGAGTCGTGAATTGGGATTAAGCGACGAGGAAGGGAACGCATCCAGCATAGAACAGGGCGGGCAACCACCAGCGATTGAACGTTTGCGCGAACAATTGCTCGCCTTTAGTATGGCCGCCATTGCCTTTGGCCAATTACCCCGTCTGTCCGCCGATCAAATTACCTTTCCCTACAGTTATAGCAACCCACCCACCTACTCCGATATCCCCGCACCAGACAGTCCGGGTGAAACGCTCGTCCGTATTGAAGAACTCGAACAGATGATCTGGCAGGTAATGGCCAGTGATTTACAAGAGTTGTTAACCCACCGATACGGAGCACTCCGCCGTACTTACGGTTTCTTTGAGGTGAGCGCATGTCTGGCGCGTAAGGAATCAGAGCGATTTGGCATTAAGCGGCGTAAGGGCGGTCTATTTTCATAAAAGCCTATTGGGTTGAAATCAAGCCTAAAATAAAGTAAACAAAACCCGGGCGCCTGGCGGCGCTCGGGTTCTAAACTCTTTATATTTCGATTTTAGCAACGTGGTTAAACCACAAAAGCCAACCTGCCTTTGCCGTTATTCAACCGGCACATTCAGTTTGGCCGCCACTTGTGTAATTTGACCCACGATGGCAGTGGCCTGATTTTGCGCTTCGGCACTCAACAGATCGGCCTCTTCTGGCGTGTAACGCTTGCCGTTCTGCTCTTTGGTGTAAATGTCTTCCACGTAAATTTTCAGGTCACTCAAGCTTTTTTGGATCTGCTGATCAGAGGAAGGATCCACCTTGACCACCATTGGGCTCAAGCTGCCATAGATCGTCTGCCAACTGGTGACATTGCTAACGATGTCGGAAAGCCGTGAGATAGCCGCAAAGTCGCGCGAAGCTTTGGTGGGGTCGGTAACAACAAAACGGGAGCTTTTCCACGAATCGAAGAACGCGCTTACGGTGGGCACATTGCCAATCAGAGCGCCAAAAGCTTCGCTCTCAGTGGGTTGCCAGGGAGCTGCGGTGGTGGCCAGTTCACCAACGGTGCTGTCCAGCAAATCCACGCCACCTTTAAGCACATTGGCATCGGGCAACACTTCGCCAAAGTCGATCTTGCCATTGCCATCCAGATCAGGTTCGATGCCCGCCACAAAATATTCGGAGAAGGTGCCAAAGAGCGTGCTCTCAGTGACGCCAAAGAGATTGCCGGGCTTGGCCAACACCTTGCCATTCGGCAGAGTAATATCAAAAGGCACCACACTGTCGCCGCCATCCGCTGCCGAGGCACCCGCATCCAGATTCACATCAAATTGCGACAAGGAGGGTGTGCCAGCGACAATGCCTTCCATCTGTTCATAGAGCGGGCTAGCCGTGATCCAGGCGGCCTTTGCATCGAGCAACGCTTTGCTCACCTCGGCCGGTTGTTTCGCCCACAGGGCGGCATAATCAAAATTCGCCGCTTGGGCCAAGGCATAATAACGATCACTGGCCGCTTTGAGGGTGGTCGTGCTGGCCTTCAACGTCGCGGTCTTATCCAACAAATAAGTTTTGATGGCGCCTAGATCAGCGGCATCGGCCGCGGGTGCCGCCGACGCCACCGTCGCCGCGGGGACAGTCCCGGCGGTGGTTGATGCCGCAGGGGCACAGCCCGCAACGAGCACGAG
>JAPLGZ010000047.1 GCA_026389895.1 Chloroflexota bacterium
GGGCAAACGTAGATAGATGGGCACCCCGTGTACGCAACGCTCAAGCCCCGGGATCTGCACAAAATCAAGTTCCTGAAGTTGCGCGATCAATTGTTCGGCCTTTGCGCGGCGCGCCCGATTATAGGCGTCGAGGTGCGGCAATTGGGCCAGACCGATGCTGGCCTGGGCAGCTGTCAGGCGCGTCTGGGTATACCCCCAACTCGCCTCATTTTCCCCCACTCGATGCGCGCCCGCATGGGTTGCCAGCCACCAGCCGAAGGGATGAAAAGCCGCCGTAAAAGCGGCCATGCGCGCCAGTGCCAAAAATGACGCCCGGCTGGGGGGCAAAGGCAACTGCTGCCAACGCGCCGCCAGCGCACTGGCGGCGGTGGCATCGCGCGCGCAGAGAATGCCACCGCCACCGGTGGACAGCGGCTTGCCAGGCCCAAGGCTAAATAATCCGTAATCGCCCTGGACGCCCACTGGTTTGCCATCAAGGATGGCCCCCATTGATTGCGCCGCATCTTCGATCACCAGCGCGCCCACTTTGGCGGCCAAGATTTGCACGGGGACAATCGCTTGCGGAATACCAAATGGATGCACGACCAAAATGGCTAAAGTTTGCCGCCCCAAATGTTGGGCCAACTGGGCAGCATCATAGGCAAACGTTGCGGGCGAAATATCAATCAAACATGGCTGTAGCCCGGCGTCTAACACAACTTTGACCAATGCGGGACAGGTATAGGCGGGCAATAATACTTCACGGCGCTGAGGATCCGGCGTATTGGCCTGGAGATTTTTCAATAATAACGCAAATGCGGTGCGGCCCGAAGAGACGGCAAAACAGTGGGACCCCCCCAAATATTGTTCAAACGCTTGGTTAAAGCGCGCCACGGCATCAGGCGCAGGCTGCAAAGCTCGCCATAAGAGAGCAGGGGCAAGGGGTGTAGTCACCGGCGCCAAATGGCGAAACATGAGAGGCAAGGGAGTCGCTCCTTGTAGGACGCAATGGCTTTAAGAGATTGGAGATTAGGAGATACAAGATTGAGAACGAGCAATCTCTATTCATATTTACTCGACTACATTGACTGCGCTACTCAAGCCGATCAACCGCGGGCAGGGCTGTACGCAACCCCAGGGCGTACAAGGCCGCGGCCAGACCGCCAGCACACAGGGCGAAGGGCAAGCCCAGATAGAGAGCCAGCCAACCAACCACCATATTACCACCGGTCTCAGAACCCGCATGCAGAATGCTATAGAGCGTCATCACACGCCCCCGGACGCGATCAGGAATCTGCAATTGCACCATAGTGATCACCAGGCTTTGCAAGATCAAAAGCGCGGCGCCGAGCGCGACCAACAAGACACAGGCCAGCACAAGGTTAGACGCAAAGGCAAAACCAAAGAGCAAAATGGGCAAACACAAACTTATCACAGTTAATAGAGGACCACGCGCCCGCTTTGCAAAACGGGCGATCACAATGGTGCCCAGGATCGAGCCAAGCGCGCCAGCAGCCATTAAAATGCCCAAGCCAATGGCGTTCGTATGCACCACTGCGTCGGCATAGGCCGGCAACATGCCTAGTGCGGGGCCGGTCAGACCGCCAACCACGGCCATCAAACTGACAGCGCCAAGCAAAGCCGGTTGGCGCCACAGGGTCAGCATGCCTTCGACCACGGCCGCTTTAAAGGGTTGCGGCGTTGGCGAAATCGGGCGATCCCCGGCTTGGGCAATGTCACGCTTAGCCACCCTGTCCGCCGCGACATCGGGCACGCGGATCAAGGCCAGCATGATGATCGGTGCAATATAGGTAAAGGCATTCAAAAGCATCGTATAACCAGCGCCCGCAGTGGCAATCAACAGCCCACCAAGGGCATAACCAATCAGGCCAGACAGGTTAAAAACGGCGGCATTGAGCGCCACCGCATTAGCGAGATCATCCTGGTGAACTAATTCAACCAAAAAGGCCCGTCGCGCTGGATGGTCAATGGCGAGAATCGCGCCAAAGATAAAATAAAGGACAATAATGTGCCACAAAGCCAGTTGGCCGCTGACAGCCAACAGACCAAAGATTACCGATTGCACCAACAGACAACATTGCGTAATCTGGATTAATTTACGCCGTGGCATGCGATCGATCAAAATCCCGCCCACCAACGAAATGGGCAGAACCGGCAACAGCGCCAGAAAGCTTGTCATGCCCAGCCAAAAAGTGGAGTGCGTCAATTGATAGATCAGCCACCCTTCCGCCACAACCTGAAGTGAAGTGCCAATCAGCGAGATCGTTTGGCCGATCCAAAAAAGCCGAAAGTTACGCGAGCGGAGCGCCGGCGCCATCGTGCTGGTCGACAAACCACCGTGCCCACCAAGTCGCGATGAGGATGATTCTCGCAGAAGGGGTCCGTTTGGATCAGCCATGTGGTTTACCTATAGGCGTCCGGTGGCGTTGGAACCGGTTGCGCTGAAACACATAGATAAGCGCCGTCACGACAATGCCGCCGCCCAAGAAGCCAGCCATCAACAGGCCCCCCGCACAAAACCAAGAAGGCATGCGCAAAATAGCCGGCACGGGCGTTGCCGTCGCGGTCGGCTTGGCAATTGTCATTGTTGTGGTAAGCGTCGTTGTTGTGAGGGGGCTCGAAGCTACCCCCGGCTCTCGCGCGGTGCGCAACTCGACGCCCAGGGCTTTGGCCACATCCACCGTTTCGGGGCTGGTTAAAATTGAGAGACCATCTAATTGATCCTTCATCGAATCAAGCAGATCGGCAATCGCAACGACGTCTCCTTCAGTGCGCACTTGGACGCTAATCTGAAGTTTAGGGTTAGCCTGCCGCAGTTGGCGGGCCAACGGAATGACAAAATCGCGCACGGTCTCTGGTTCAGTTTGGACACGCTGCACCTGTAGCACAAAAATATCGACATACGGTGCGATGGCCACGCCGTCGTTCAGGGCAAATTCACGATCCGGCCCGAACGCTAATACTTTGCCATATCGATTGGTTAGGTCCCGCATACGGATCACGCTGCCCACTGGGTCTGCGATTTCATCGGGGCGGTTGCCGGGCCCATGTTCCAGGTTATAACCGACAATATCAATTTTACTGGTGATGTTAGGCAATAGATCTTCGACATCCGCCACCGATTTAAAGATCACCAACCGTTTCCCCACGTGTACCTGATCCAACAGATCGATCAAACTGATATGATCAACACGCGCAATGTCATCTGGGCGGGCATTCTCATTAAACCATGCAATCAGATCCTGATTCAACCCCATGTCGATCCACATTTTGGCCAACGATTTGCCAGCCACGGGTTGTTGGGCGTATAAAAGTTGCTGATCGAATAGGGCAACCACCACAAAACCAACCAAGCATATGAGTAAAACGAACAATCGTCGCAATTTTATCCTCAAGCCTTACGTTATTTCTTCTTAAGATCCGGGTTTAGCTGCACCGCTTTGTCCAACATGAGTTGCGCCTTGGCGGCTTGGCCCAGATCTCGATAGAGTTGATTGAGCGCCAACAGCACATCCAATGAGCCAGGCTCCAACTGCAAAGCGGCTTGCAAATCGTGTTGGGCGTCTTCTTTGCGGTCCAGTGATTTATACACAGCGGCGCGCGCCACTAACATTGCACGCGTTGGCGATACTTTCCCCGCTTCGTCGAGTTGGGCAAGCGCCTCGTCCTTCTGATCACGTTTCAACAAAAATGCGGCATATTGAACGTGTAACAAGCCATCGGCGGGAGCAATCGCCAGGCCACTTTCAAAGGTGGCCTGGGCATCTTCCCATTTTTGCTGCTTTTGGTACAACGCAGCCAGGCTGGCATAGGCATCGACCAAAGTCGGCTCTAAGGCAATGGCCTGGCGATAGGCGACCAAGGCATCGCTCATCTGTTTGGCCGTTTCAAAGGCATTGCCCAACACCACATAATAGCCCGCATTCGTCGGGGACAAGGTTAACGCTTGGTGGAAGGCCGCCAGGGCATCCTCAAGCTTACCATTTCGCAGCGCCAGATTGCCCAACGCAATGTAGATGCCAGCATCGCGTGGTTTACGGGTTAGCACCTCATGATACCACTCTTCCGCTTGATTGCTATCTTTCACGCTCAGATAATCCCCCATGGCCGTCACCAGGTCTGTTTCCTCGCCTACTTTTTGCAGGCCCTGTTCAATGATGGCATGGGCGGCCTCTAGCTGGCCGCGCTGTAATTCAATTTTGGCAATTGCCGCATAGAGGGCGGCCGGTTGCGTCGCTTTTGTAAGGCCAATCTTCAAGAGTTCGACAGCCCGATCCAAGTTGGCCTGGTTAGTCCAGAGCTCAGCGGCTTTTAGATAATAATTGGCTGCATTGGGTTGCACATTCAGCGCCGAGCGATAGATCGCCAACGCCACGCTTGGTTTGCCTTGCGCCAAATACAGTTCGCCCAATTCCGCCCCAACGCGACTGTCACTGTGGTCGGCACGCTCCACCGTGAGCAGGGCGCTCAACGCATCGGCATAACGGCCTTGCGTGCGCTGAATTTCGGCCAGGCGTAGCAACAGATCCGCATCTTTCGGACGTTGTTGCAGGCGCTCATGAATATAGGTGAGCGCCGTTTCATAGTTACCAGAACGCTGAAGCAGATCGACCAAGGTCAAACTGATCGAAGGATCATTCAGGCGCAAGTTGGTCGCTTTATCAAACCATTCAAGGGCAAGTTTCGCATCACCACGCCGTTGGGCCATCACACCAGATTGGATATAGATGTTCACGTTTTGATGATCGAACCCCAGGGCCTTATCCAAGAGTTTTTGGGCTTCATCATAACGGGCGTGATCGATCAGGATCGAAGCCAGCCCGACATAGGCGTCTGAACTGCCGCGATTCATCGCTACTGTATTGCGATAACTTTGCTCGGCCTTGTCCCATTGCCCCCGATCCTGCCAGGCGTGGGCCAAGGCTAAGGTCGCCAGCGCGTTGCCAGCATGGGTCGCTGCGGTGGCCTGATAGATAGCCAATGCCTCGTCATGCGCGCCTTGGTGATCCAGCGCGCTGGCCAACGCCACCTGCGCTTCGACATAACCGGGCGCAATCTTCACAGTATCGCGCAATTGTTGAATCGCGTCATCAGTTTTGCCCAAATCAGCCAAGGCGCGGGCAAGCCCAAGGCGGGGTTGTGGCCACCAGTTATCCAAGATGATTGCCTGTTGGTAGGCATCCACGGCCTTTGCCGGTTGATTCTGGGCCAAATAGACATCGGCCAACCCTTTGTGGTAACTGGCCAATGTGGCTGGATGCCAATTTTCTCCTTTGCCAGCTTTGATCAATTGTTGATAAAGCTGGCTGGCCAGATCCGTCTGCCCGCCGATCTGGTACAGGTGGGCGACCAGGCGGAACAAATTGCCGTTTTCATTGTCAGCCAGATTCAGGTTGCCGGCGTTCAACAGGTGATCGATCACTTGTTTGGCATCGGTCGCTGGCGCCGCGGCATTTTGGGCAACCGTACTACTTTTATTCAGCAGTGTTTCATCCGAGGCCAGCGCCTTCTGGGCAGCCACGGACGGTTGCTTCGGTGGGTTGGCGGGATCAGCGACGGGCGCAGTTTTGGCTGAATTAGCCAACGCCACTTGTAAAGCCCGCTGTTGTACGGCCTCCGCCTTTGCCTGATCGCCGCGCGCTTCATACAAATCCACCAGACGCAAATAGGATTCCACGGCACTCGCGTCGTTGGTGATGGCGCGCGTATAGGCCGTCTCGGCGGCGGTCATATCACCTTGCCGGAGCGAAGCATCCCCTAAGAGCAACTGAGGCCAGGCCAAATCTGGCACCGCCGCCACCGCCGCCGCATAATAGTTTGTAGCTGGCTCGATCTGCCAAATCTCTTCGCTGACACCGGCCAGACGTGTATAGGCATACGCGCGGCTGATCTCTT
>JAPLGZ010000336.1 GCA_026389895.1 Chloroflexota bacterium
GCGCATTCACCATTGCATGCGCTGGATCGGCATCTGCGAACGGGCCTTTGATCTGATGTGCCGGCGGGCGAGCAAGCGTCGCCTTTCGCCGCAAGGCATGTTGAGTGAGCAACAGACTGTGCAGAATTGGATCGCCGAAAGTCGCGCCCAAATTGATGCAGCGCGCCTGATGGTCTTGCATGCAGCCTGGAAGATCGATCGCGAGGGCGCTTCGGCGGCACGCGTCGAGATTTCTACCATTAAATTCTTGGTGGCTGGCGTGTTACAAGAGGTGCTCGACCGTGCCATCCAGGTGCACGGGGCGCTCGGCATGACCGATGATACGCCACTTGCCTATTGGTATCGCCACGAACGCGCGGCACGCATCTATGACGGGCCAGACGAGGTGCACAAAACCGTCGTGGCGCGCCGGATTTTAAGAAAATATCAATCATGACAGGATGCTCCAAATGCAGCGTACAGGGCAATGCGTGAAGCAAAGATCGGGCAACTAGCTTGTCCTTATTCTATATAGTCAATAGTCGGCATTTTGTAAACGAATTTAAATTTCAGCAATTCTCAGCTATCAATTAAACATGCCAAAACGAACAGATATCTCATCCATTCTCATTATCGGCTCTGGCCCGATTATCATTGGTCAAGCCTGTGAATTTGATTACTCCGGAGTCCAGGCGTGCAAAGCGTTGCGCCAGGAAGGTTATCGCATAGTGTTGGTGAATTCGAACCCAGCCACGATTATGACCGACCCGGAAACGGCCGACGCCACGTATATTGAGCCGTTGACCGTCGATGTGTTGGAAAAAATCATTGCCAAAGAGCGCCCCGATGCGCTCTTGCCCACTGTGGGTGGCCAAACCGGCCTCAATCTTTCCGTAGCATTGGCCGAGGCGGGCATCTTGGCTAAATATGGGGTCGAATTGATCGGCGCCAATTTACGTTCTATCCAATTAGCCGAAGACCGTGCGCTGTTCAAAGAAGCGATGACCGAGGCTGGTCTAGAGTCACCACGCAGCGGTATTGCCCATAACTTAGAAGAAGCACACCGCATTGCGCGCGAAGAAATTGGGCGCTACCCAATCTTCATCCGACCGAGCTTTACGTTAGGCGGCAGCGGGGCGGGGACAGTCTTTACACCCGAGGAATTTGACCAAAAAGTAAACTGGGGCCTCAGAGAAAGCCCCGTCCACACGGTGCTGATTGAAGAGTCGCTGATCGGCTGGAAAGAATATGAACTCGAAGTGATGCGTGATCGCGCCGACAATTTTGTGGTGGTCTGCACCATTGAAAACCTTGATGCGATGGGTGTGCACACAGGGGATAGCATCACCGTTGCGCCGGCGCAGACGTTGACCGACAAGGAATATCAACGCCTGCGCGACCAGGCGCGCGTGATCATGAGCGTAGTCGGCGTGGAAACGGGCGGCAGCAATGTCCAGTTTGGTGTCGACCCCCAAACAGGGCGCGTCGTGGTGATCGAGATGAACCCACGTGTTTCGCGCTCAAGCGCGCTGGCTTCCAAAGCGACCGGTTTTCCGATTGCCAAGCTGGCGGCCAAGGTGGCGGTCGGTTATACACTGGACGAGTTAAAAAATGACATCACGCAACAGACGGTGGCGGCCTTTGAGCCGTCGATCGATTATGTGGTGGTGAAAATTCCGCGCTGGGCCTTTGAAAAGTTTCCGGGCGTCGATCGTGAATTAGGCCCACAGATGAAGTCGGTGGGCGAAGCGATGGCAATGGGGCGCACTTTTAAGGAGGCCCTACAAAAGGGCATTCGCAGCTTGGAAATTGGCCGTGATGGGTTCGGTGTGATGGAACGCGATGCGGAGGGTCGGTTCAAAGGCTATGACGCCAACACTGAACTTCACGATCTGCTGCGCGTCCCCAACCGTGACCGCCTCTTCGCCGTCTACGAAACGTTGAAACGCGGGACCGGTAGCCCAGAAGATACGGCGATGGTCTGCCAGTTAACCCATTATGATCCGTGGTTTGTCGCGCAGATCGCCGAGATTGTTGAATTCGAGCGACAACTTGATCGGTTGGATGCCAACACGTTACGCCAGGCGAAACGCTTGGGCTTTTCTGACAGCCAATTGGCGCGCATCATCAAGGAAAAAATCCAAACAGGCGATTGGGAGACGAGCAACGGCGCGCCAGTGACGGATCGGACGATCAGAAAGCAACGCCAGGAACTCGGCGTCGAGCCAACCTATCATCAAGTGGACACGTGCGCGGCAGAGTTTGAAGCGTTTACGCCCTATCTCTACAGTAGCTACGAAAGTGCGAGTGAAGCAGCGCCAACCACACGCCCCAAGGTCATTATCCTGGGTGGTGGCCCCAACCGGATTGGCCAGGGGATCGAGTTTGTTTACTGCTGCTGCCACGCCAGCTTTGCCCTGCAAGCCCTGGACTATGAGACGATCATGGTTAATTGCAACCCCGAGACCGTGAGCACAGACTATGATACGAGCGACCGGCTCTATTTTGAACCGCTCACCTTTGAGGATGTGCTCAATATTGTCGAGCGGGAAAGTGGCCGTAAGAATGCCGATGGGCAAACGACTGGCAACTCGCCACTGCTTGGCGTGATCGTGCAATTTGGTGGGCAGACGCCATTAAATCTGGCGGCGAGTTTGCATGCCGCCGGTGTGCCAATCCTGGGCACCCCTCCTAAGGCCATCGATCTGGCCGAGGATCGCGATCTATTTGGGGAACTGTTAGAAAAATTAGATATACCCTCGCCAGAGCATGGCATGGCACGCAACGCGGATGAGGCGGTGATCGTCGCAGAGCGCATTGGCTATCCGGTGGTCGTACGACCTTCGTACGTGCTGGGCGGACGAGCGATGGCGGTTGTGGATGACGAGACGGCCTTGCGGCGTTACATGACCGAAGCGGTCCACGTCTCGCAAGACCGCCCGATCTTGATTGATCAATTTCTGGAAGACGCCTATGAGATCGATGTCGATGCGATCTGCGACGGTGAACGGCTGGTGATTGGCGGGATTATGCAACACATCGAAGAAGCTGGCATCCACAGCGGTGATAGCGCCTGTGTGTTGCCGCCCTACAAGATCAGCCAATATCACCTCAATATTATTCGTGAATACACCGAAAAATTGGGCATGGCGCTAGGCGTGCGCGGCTTAATGAACGTGCAATATGCCATCCGTGAGGATGTCGTTTTTGTGCTAGAGGTTAACCCACGCGCCAGCCGCACGGTGCCTTTTGTCAGCAAAGCGACTGGCATCCCGCTGGCAAAAGTTGCCGCGCAGGTGATGGTGGGCAAAACGCTGGCCGAATTAGACTTTGTAACTGAGCCGGCGCTTGACGGTTTCTTTGTCAAAGAAGCGGTATTACCCTGGAAGAAATTCACTGGCATCGATGCGCTATTGGGGCCAGAAATGCGCTCTACGGGCGAAGTGATGGGCCATGCCGCAAGCTTTGGGCACGCCTTTGCCAAAAGCCAGTTGGGGGCAGGCACCGGTTTGCCACTAGAAGGCGGCGTGTTGATCACCGTGAACGATTATGACAAAGGCGGTGCCGTCAAGATCGCTCGCGATCTGCACCGGTTGGGCTTTACAATCTATGCCACGGCGGGCACTGGCGATTTAATTACAGATACGGGGACGCCGGTGACGATTTTGGGCAAGGCGACCGAAATGGGTTATGGCACACTTGACGCCATTCGTGATGGTAAAATTCACTTGATCATCAACACGCCTTTAGGCCCCAATGCCCGAGAAGATGGTGCCAAGATCCGCACGCTGGCCACGCGCGTGGGCATTCCCCTGATCACGACGCTGTCAGCCGCCCAAGCCGCCGTCAGCGGGATTCGCGCCGTACAGCAGAAGGACTTAAGCGTGCGCAGTTTGCAAGAACACTATAAGTTGCAAATGAAATAAAGGCAACGGATTCGGGGAGCGGATTGAACGGATTTATCCGCTAAAATCCGCTCCCCGAATCCGTTGACGACTATTCAGGCATTAATAGCCATTGGCGATTGACACGATGCTCTTGAATGTTTTTAGGGGGTAGGATGCGTTGCCATTTCAAGCTTCGCTGGCCAAAGTTAATGAGCAAACCTACTTTATATCCTGTGACAGCTAGATAGCCAATCACCTGGGCAATATGGCTATTGTCCAGGCCATGCAAGGCTTTGATCTCAACGATAATTTGTTCAGCAATGATAAAGTCTGGAATATAATAACCAATAAGCTTATGGCTCTGCTCACTGGCATACACCTCTAGCCTTTTCTGTGGCGCACAAGCCAATCCTTGTGCCAGCAAATGCGCCTCCAGATCGCGCTGGTAGGTATTTTCACGATAACCTGGGCCTTTTTGTCGATGTACCGCCATCGAACATCCAATGATTTGATAGGTAAGTGCTTCCAACGCTTGAAGATCTGGGGATATCTCAGGCAATTGAATGGTTGGTAGGCGAGAAGGTTGAGCTAATTCCCGTTCTAGGGATGTAGTCAAATGTTGAATAAGTTCCAATTTTTCAAAGGTTGATAAATGCAGTGTCTGAGTCAACAGGTGTTCCGATAATGGCATTAGGGAATCCATTCCTGATTTGATAGCAACGAGTTCTCGTTCAAGCCTTGTTAGTGTACAAGGGCCTACGCTGCCAATCAATCCGCATTTTTGCGGATATTTTCTAGCTATATTTAGGATGCGCAGGCAACGGATTCGGGGAGCGGATTGAATAGATAAGGGTATTACACGTACTAATCCGTTCCCGATACCTATAGCCCAATCAAACTCTCGCTGACAATCTGTTCAATCCGCTCCCCGAATCCGTTTCCTGCGCATCCCAACATTCGTTATACTGAACATTATGTTAGTTCTTGCCATTTTCCTCTTCGCCTTGATTGCCTGGCTGGGCATGTATCTGCTCGCTCGCGAATCGGTAAATTCACGTCTGCGTTGGATCGGTGTGGGTTTGCTGATTTATGCGCTGCTGCTGGCCAGCCAGGTGGTGATACACAGCGCCTATACTTGGTGGTTCGGCGCGCTTGGTCTGGGGCTGTTGCTGTTGGATGTGATCATGGCGCGCAAAGGGGTGCTTGAACTGGGTGAGGCATTTTGGCCAGACTTTATTCGTTCGTTAGATGCCGCCGCACTGTTTGCCCTGCTCTTTGGCGCCCCTATTGGGCTGACGATGGTCATCGCGACGGGCAGCACAGG
>JAPLGZ010000013.1 GCA_026389895.1 Chloroflexota bacterium
AAATTTGTGCCGAGCATGCTCTGGGCAACGGTCAGGAGTAGACGCGCCGTCGCTTGGTAACCGATATAGGTTAGCGCCTTACTGATGGTGCCAGTGGGGGCGCGTTCATAGCGCGGTTCGCCTGGTGCTTCGATGGCCGCCGTAGCGATCACGTCTCCAGCCGTTGTACTGGCCACATAACGCCGGTGCAAACCCTGGGTATTGTTAGCTTGTAGCGTGAAAAGCATCAGGGCTTGTTGCCCAGCCAATGGCCCATTCAAAGCGCCAGGCAATTCTGCTGCATATAGTTGGATCAACAGATCCGCTATTGCGGGCAGATCGGCGTGTTTGGCGGGCCGTATGGTGATTGCAGCGTTGTCGGTGAACAGGGTGGGTGTTGACATAATTTTTCCTTGGCAATGCGCATTGGCAAGCTAGCGCATAACGTTCCTATAAAACAAAGCCATTTCAAGCAATTGTGCTTGAAATGGCTCATCACACCTATATTCCTACCTCACAAAGAGGCAACCTATTGTTTTGTCCGGATCTCGACAAAGCTCGTCTCGCCGGCCTTCACCGTCAAATCCGTACGGATCGCTTCACCGTTGACGTTGCCCACCAAGATGTAATAACCGGCTGGCACCCCATCCATTGCGCCATTTTCACCCCAGACTGGGTCAGGGCCGATGTTCTCGGTATCGCGATAAATCTCGATCAGGCGCGCCCAGGTGGCGATGCCGTTGTCAAATTTCGCCAAGGTCAAACCTGCACCCGGCAAAGTACGGCCATCGGCGGTTAGTAAGCGCACCGCAACAGCGCCAGTGCCTTCGAGCGGTTGCAGCCAGAGATAGGGATTGATGCTATGTTGATAGGTGTTAGCCCCCAGGCGCATTTCCACATGTAAGTGGGGGCCAATCGCAATGCCAGTCATGCCCACCAATCCGACCACATCATCCGGATGCACGCGTTGCCCAACCGAGACATTCACCTGACTTAAATGGCCAAACAAGAGATAAACATCCAACTGGCCGGCGCCCACGGGTAAGCGTCGATCTAGACGGATCACTACACTATTGCCGTAAAAATTATTATAGGGGCCGAGCAAAATCTTGTCATCGGGCCCAGCATGCACCACTTCCCCATCAGTCGCCGCCAAAACCGGCGTGCCGATGACGTTGGGAATATCCATGCCATGATGGGCGCGATAGCTCCCCCCAGCGGTTGAGCCAAATTGATAACTAGGGCTGGCCAGTTGGTTTGGAATCGACGGAGCAAAGGGCCGACCAACCCAGAAGTGATCATTCGCTGTGGCATGGGGTGTAAACCTTGACCAGAGCCGGCCTGGTTCGATATTTAGGGGAATGGGCATGCGTGTGGGTAAAGGCGCTGGGGTGGGCGACCGTTGCGGTTCGGGACTGGGCAACGTTTCATCCGCGCCAAAAGCTGGCAAAACGCGCAGTTGGGGCAAGTCGGCAATGGCAACGGCTGGCTCCTCGGTGGCGATGACGGTAGGCACCAAAACCAGGGCTTCGGCGCCAGCTGCCAAGGCCGACGCTGTATCCGGCTCACGTTCGAGCACAGGTTGTTGTCCCTGGCTATCCAACGCAGTTGTCACCGATAGAGCCAACTCTGGGGCAATGACGGCGCTGTTTTCCGCAGGCGAACTGTTCGCATCGGCTTGCACGGCAGGTGGCGTGGCCTGCTCTTGGACCACCGGCGCATTGGATAACGTTACGATGGAAGGCAGCGCAGGTTCGGTCTTTGCCTCATTATTCTTTGCCTCATTATTTTTTGCATCTGTAGACGCCGACTTATTCTGAACGCCGGGCAAGTCGGCCGGATTTAGGATATTCAACGCTTCAGGATTAGTGGCCCTGGGCGTAGCGGCGACGGAACGCGCGCGTGTAGCGGCGGCAAAATTGCTCTGCGCTGGCCACGCCCACCAGATCGCCATCACAACGACACCAGCAAAACCCAAACGGGTTGCCAGAGGGAGAACATTGCGCAAGTTGTTCAATTCTTTCTGTGCCACTTTATAGACCGCTTCTTGTGGATCATTGCTCTGTGTTACAATGGCGCGCAGGCGTTGGATAATGTCCGATGAATGCGCTGATTGCCAAGCATCGCCGGATGATCGAAAAAAATGGGCGAACTTAAGCAATCTGACCTTGACCAAATTCAAAAGATGCTGATTATGCGTATTATTCACTTTGATATCTTTACTCTGTTCCCACAAATGTTCTCTGGACCATTTTCCGAGAGTATCATTCATCGGGCGCAAGAGAGAAATATTACTTCGATTTCTCTACACAATATTCGCGATTATACAACAGATCGTCACCATGTTTGCGACGATACACCTTATGGTGGTGGCGGCGGTATGACGATGAAACCAGAACCTATTTTCAGAGCGGTAGAAACCGTTTTGACCAGGCCAGCAGGCTGGAGCTTGGCGCCTGCCGATGCCTATATCAATCTACCCGCCTGGGAAAGCCAGACGCCTGTAGCCCTGCCACTGGACACGCCGATCATTTTGCTCTCGCCACAGGGCCGCCGCCTGGACCAGACAATGGTGGCCGAGTTGAGTAAGCATCCTCGGCTCGCTTTGATTTGTGGCCGGTATGAAGGCATCGATGAGCGTGTGCATTCGCAACTGATCACAGACGAAATCAGCATTGGCGATTATGTGCTCAGTGGGGGTGAACTAGCGGCCATGGTGATTGTAGATGCAGTAACCCGTTTATTGCCGGGGGCCTTGGGTTATGCCTTAGGCGCGCATCAAGACAGTCATTCACCAGGCCTGGGAGGGCTGCTCGAAGGACCGCAGTACACCCGACCACCGATGTTCCGAGGTGAAGAACCACCCGCCGTGCTGCTCAGTGGCCATCATGCTCAGGTGGGCCAATGGCGCCATGAACAAGCGTTGCTACGCACATTGCTGCGTCGTCCGGATCTCCTCCATCAATACCCGTTGACCCAAAGTGATCGGGCTTTTCTACAAAAACATGGCTGGGAATTTTCTTTACAAAAATCTGGCTAGAGCACGATAGAAGATCTGCTTAAAACAGGCGCGATCTCACCTAAGTTCTAGCGATGCCGCATAAGCAAAGATAAGCTACTAATTTGGACAATTATAGGTGGCTTTGGACGGATAGCAAAATCAGATTCAATCTGCGACATCAATTTAAGGGCAAGGTTGCGTACGGGGCTATGCATTGAATTGACTACGAAAAATGGCTAATTGAGGGGACTTTTCGCAACGCTACGACGGATTCCCATGACTCGCGCCACTTTTCATAAATTTCGGTGTAGATTTTTTGCCAACGTAAAATCATTGTGATAGAATCTACCGGTTGCAATCATATAAGCTATGAAAATTGGTTCTTGTAAAACGATTTTAAAAATCGTTCTACGGCTTTATCTTTGAAGGGAATTGACCCATGACAAACGCATTAATGGCTTCACTTCAGCCTGAACAATCGGCTGATTTTCCAGAAATTGGTCCTGGCGATACCGTACGCGTGCACCAACGCATTCGTGAAGGACGCAACGAACGTATCCAGATTTTCCAAGGAGTCGTAGTGGCTCTGCGTGGCGGCAAAAGCGCTGGCGCGTCCTATACCGTGCGCCGCACCGCGTCGCATGGCGTTGGCGTCGAACGCACCTTTCCGCTTTATAGCAAAAGTGTGGATAAGCTTGAAATCTTGCGCAAGGCCAAAGTACGCCGAGCACAGCTCTATTTCTTGCGCGAACGCTCCGGCAAGGCCGCCCGTCTCAAAGAAAAACGCTTCCTCAAAGCGTAGTACCAACGCATCCATTCAATTGTATGCACAAGCACTGGCAATTTGCCGGTGCTTTTTGTATTGGTGAACAGAAGAGAAAGTAGTTAGTGGTAAATCGTACGTAGTAACTAGTGCCGGAGGGCGCTTTCTGCGGTTGTCAGCCGACTATTTGTATGGTCCAGCCAAATTTAATGGTTCGGCAAAAGTGTCGAGTGACTAGCTTACCGCTAATGTAATCCCTGGTTGTTGCTTTTATGCCTATCGTTATGCCAACTTTTGACCACGAAATGCAGCTTTGGCAGGCCGGTTATCAATACATTGCTGGCGTTGACGAAGTAGGGCGCGGTGCATTAGCCGGACCAGTGGTTGCCGCGGCTGTGATCATCGCACAGCAAACACCTTTGGCCGGCATCTGGGCTCAGGTGTGTGATAGCAAATTGCTCACGCCGGCCCAACGGGCGGCCTTGGAGATTCCACTTCAGACCGCGGCGTTAGCCTGGGGCATTGGCAGTGCATCGGCGGCGATCATTGATCAGATTGGCATTGCCGCGGCGACGCGCCAGGCAATGGGTGAGGCCGTGGCCGCGTTACAGCCTAGGCCAGATTATCTGCTGATCGATTGGGTGCGCTTGGCTCAGGTGAAGATTCCCCAGACAAGTTCGGTCAAGGCCGATTTGCATATGGTATCGGTTGCCGCAGCCTCAATTTTGGCGAAGGTCTATCGAGATCGCCTGCTGACTCAGTTGCACGAACAATATCCGGGCTATGGCTTTCACCAACATAAAGGGTATGGCACAAGGGCGCATCTGGCCGCGCTGACAGACCAAGGGCCTTGCCCAGAACACCGGCATACGTTTGCGCCCGTTGCCCGATCCACCCTGATCAGTCCCACCTTATGAAAAGTGGTTACATAGAGCACCCCGAGAAATAGTGAGCTAGCTGCTGGGTATTTCTCCGCCCGCGCTGGGTTTCGTTTGCGCGTTATGTTGCCGCGATACCGCCAAGCAATGGTAGTTTATGCAGAATGACAGGTTGAACATGCCACAAGAAGGTAAATTGCCAACCGACAAACGTCGCCAATTGGGTGATCTAGGCGAAGCATTGGCGGTAGACGCCTTGCAAAAGGCGGGCTTGCTGATCATCACACGCAACTGGCGGTGTGCAGTTGGCGAATTAGATATTGTGGCGCAGGAAATGGCGCCCAATTTTGCCACCGATGGGGCGGCGACCACTTGGTTGGTGCTGGTGGAGGTGCGCACACGCCGCGGCACGCGCTTTGGCACGGCGCAACAGTCGATCACGCCGCGCAAACAGGCCAAATTGCGAGAGGTGGCTGAACATTATGTACAAGCTGCTGCGTGGCTTGGCCCGTGGCGGATTGATGTGGTCGCCGTACAGATGGATAGCACCGGGCGGCTGTTAGAAATTGACCATATCCGCCATGCTGTAACTGGTTAAACACTACCTAGGCAAAATATGTCACACGATACGCCCACTTTACCCCCCTTGATCGTCCTGCTAGGCCCGACGGCGGTCGGCAAAACTGAATTAAGTCTGAGTCTATGCGAAGCCTTTCAGGGAGAGGTGATTAGTGCAGATAGTCGCCAGATTTATCGCGCGATGGACATTGGCACCGCGAAACCTACTTGGCAAGAGCGCCAACGCGTACCACATCACTTGATCGATATCCGCAACCCAGATGAAACCCTAACCGCCGCGGAGTATCAACAGCTGGCCTATCAGACCATTAACGAGATCCACCAACGCCATCAGGTGCCTTTTTTGGTCGGCGGCACCGCACTCTATCTGCGGGCGATCATCCAGGGTTTGCGCATCCCCGAAGTGCCACCCGACCCAGTGCTACGTGCTGAATTAGAAGCATTACTCGCCCAAGCCGGCCGTGCGGCGCTTTTTCAACGCCTACAGGCCTTAGATCCAGCCACTGCCGCCGTGATCGATGCGCAGAATCCCCGGCGTCTCTTACGGGCGTTAGAAATCGTCATGATCACCGGGAGATCCAAAACTGAATTGGAAGGCGCAGAACCACCACCCTACCGCATCTTACAAATCGGGCTGGATCGGCCGCGTGATTTGCTTTACCAACGGATCGACCAACGGATTGATGCGATGATAGCTGAAGGGTTGGTGCAAGAAACAGAACAACTGCTCGCAGCCGGTTACCACCCCCCTTTACCAGCGATTACCAGCTTGGGTTATCGGGAAATTATTGCCTATTTGCAAGGGGAGATGACCCTAGCGCCGGCGGTAGAAAAGCTCAAAACTGAAACCCACCGCTTTGCACGGCATCAATATACATCTTTCCGTAAGCTACCGGCCATTCATTGGTTCGATCTGACCCAAGTGCCAATCGCTGACATTTATGCGTTGGTTGCCAATTTTATCAATCAGCATTGAGCCGCAGATTCGCTAGACCTACGCAAATTCCTCGCATTGTATAGGCAGTCCAGGTGTACGTAGGAATGGCTATAACCGTTTTATCGATCGTTTACCTTCGTGCTATTCAATAATTCCCATTGCTAGATAAACCTAATTTTATACGAGTTTTGACGCATTGCATACAGATTTAAGAAAGCGTATAATGATACGATAGTACAATTATGGTAGAGTAAACGATTACTCTAAAACAATCGCTGCCCCAGCATAAATTGTTTTGGACGAGTACGCGGCATGGATCGCCTGTGTGATAGAACGTTTCGGTTGCCAGTGACCAACGAATGAACTTATCACCAGCGATAGATGCGTAAGGGTAATTTAATAAGGAGAGCAATTGTGCTTTCACTCATCGATCCTCAGCTTAACAATGTAGCGCCAATTGATACGACAGAGAACAAAAATTTGCTGGATTTAAATGGCGCCAAGCCGGCTGGCTTGAACCATAACCATGCGCCATCCAGGCTGCCTTCTGTAAAAAAGCCTAGCAGTGAGGCTGACGCGCCACTGCTCAACTTACCGAATGAACCAGTTGCTGTCATGTTACAGAAACTGCCACCGCTGCCCACGGCCGATAAAGCGGGCCTGGTTCAGCTCGAGGCCAGTGGCGAAGAGATGCACGCCCTGGAGCAATTAATCCAAAGTTTGCCGGCTTCCTTTGGGGCGAAAGAACAAACACTGCTCTTGCGGGCCTATGTATTAGCCAGCTACGCCCATCGCCCGCAAAAACGCGAGAGTGGCGAACCGTATATCTTTCATCCACTCGCCGTCACCCGCATTTTGGCGGATATGAATATGGATGTGGATACGTTGGCGGCTGGGCTGCTGCATGACGTGGCCGAGGACACCGAGTTTACCATTGAATATATTTATGAACATTTCGGTGGCACCATTGGCATGATGGTGGATGGCGTTACCAAGCTAAAGCGCATCAATCAATTGAGCAATGCCCACCAAGGCATTACCGATAGTAAAGCGGAATCGTTGCGCAAAATGTTTCTAGCAATGGTAGAAGATATTCGCGTGGTGTTGATCAAATTGGCCGACCGTTTGCATAATATGCGGACATTGGGGAGCCAGAAGGATCACAAACGCCGCCGGATTGCGCGCGAAACACTCGAAATTTTTGCACCGTTGGCCAACCGTTTGGGCATTTGGAGCATCAAATCCGAACTGGAGGATTTAAGTTTTCGCTATTTAGAACCAGCCAGCTACAAAGAATTACAGAAGGTCATCCAGCAAAAGCAGGATGAGCGCGACAAGTTGATCATTCGCATTAAAGCTGAATTGGAGCGGGAACTCGCCAAAGCTGGCATTGTGGCCGAAGTAAGTGGGCGCCCCAAACATATTTATAGTATTTGGCGCAAGATGCAACGCAAAGAAGTTGATTTTGATCAAATCTATGATGCCCACGGGTTTCGCCTGGTCGTCGAGACCGACGCTCAATGTTATGCCGCCCTAGGCGTCGTGCATACGATCTGGCGACCAATCCCCGGTGAATTCGACGATTATATTGCCAATCCGAAGAACAACATGTACCGCAGTCTACACACGGCGGTCTTGAGTCGCCGCGATGGACGCCCGATGGAGGTACAGATTCGGACGCGGGAAATGCACGAAACGGCAGAATATGGAATTGCCGCCCATTGGCAATACAAAGAGCAGTCGCGGCACGATGCAGAATTCCAAAACAAAATTGCCTGGCTTCGGCAGTTGATGGATTGGCGGCAGGATGTCACCGACGCCAACGAATTTGTGGCGGGGATGAAGACCGACGTCTTCAAAGATCGGGTTTTTGTCTTTACGCCGCAAGGGGATATTATCGATTTGCCCGCCGGTTCCACCGCAATTGATCTTGCCTATTCGATTCATACCGAATTGGGGCATCGTTGTCGCGGCGCCAATATCAATGGTCGGCTTGTGCCACTCGATTATAAATTAAACAATGGCGATCAAGTCAGCGTGATCACGGCCAAGCAGGGCGGCCCCAGTCGCGACTGGCTCAATCCCAGCCTTGAATATGTGGCCACGCAACGAGCACGCAGCAAAATCCGGGGCTGGTTACGCAAGCAAGGGCGCGAAGAAAATATCCAGCGCGGCAAACAAATGTTAGAAAAGGAGCTAAAACGCCTGTCGGTCACGCTCAGTCTGGAAGCCGTCAGCAAACTTTTTAATTATGAAAAGTTAGACGACTTTCTCGCCATGATCGGCTATGGCGATATTAATTCTCAGCAAATTGCGCAGAAGATTCTGGAATTAGAACGCCGTGAGGCCGAAGTATTAATTGCGCAGAGCGGGATTTTTATTAACACAACGAGCCCACAGACCCGCAAAGCCACAGAAGGATTGGTCGTCCAAGGCGTCGAAGGGCTGCTAACCCAATTGGGCCGCTGCTGTAATCCCGTGCCCGGCGACGCCATTGTAGGTTATGTCACGAAGGGGCGCGGCGTGACCATTCATCGCACCGGTTGTCCGAATATCACAGCGGTCTTACGAAAAATGTCTAATAATCGCTTGGTCGATGTACAGTGGGCGACGATTCGCGATGCGGTTTACCCAGTGCGAATCCATATCAGCGCCTATGATCGCGCCGGTTTGATGCGGGATGTAGCCAGTTTGGTCGCTGATGAACACATCAATATGCGCAGCGTTGAAGCGTTAACTGGCCAAAAGGACAATCTAGCCTTAATCAACGCCACGTTAGAAATCGAAGATGTGGGCCAATTAATGCGCATCCTGACAAAGCTTGAGCGTTTGCCCAATATTGTCGATGTGCGCCGAGCGGTGAGTTAGGCATAATGCATGAGTAACGCCTGTTCCGCAGGCGTTACTCATGCATTATTACCATTTACCTCTTGCCCCAACCACAATTTGTAACCCACGCCCCGGACTGTTTGTAAATAGATCGGGCTGGAAGGATCAGGTTCGATCCGCTCGCGCAACCAACGCACATGCACATCCAACGTGCGTGTATCCTCGAGATACGACGTTTCCCAGATCAACCGCATGATATCGCTGCGTAACACCACTTTGCCGTGATTGAGCATGAGCATTTCTAATAACGCGCATTGTTTCGGTGTCATACTATACTTGCCTTTGGGGGTTGTCACCGTACGCGTGGCAATGTTCAAACTTAATGGACCGCGCTGTAGCTGATAGCCAACCCGCTCACGCCGCACGCGCAGCACACTGTCCAAGACATCTTTAAAGACCAACGGCAAGTCCAGGTGCCCATCAAACGCAAAGTGAGTTGTCGGTTGGGGGTGGCCAATCGCGATAATCGCCGCAGTGCGCAAACGATAGCGGATCATCTCGCACAGACGCACGCGACTATCTGGCCGATTTTCAAGCTCTACAAAAATAATAAAAGGCAGATAGACCCGCACAAATTGCAGCGCAGCTTTTTGGCTGGTGACCACAGCAAATTCGATCGGTGGTTGAGCATCGATCCCTGGGCCAATCGCCGCTGGTTGTTTGGCTTTATTGGCATTTATTGAATTGTTCTGTTGCTCAAATAGTGTCTGTAAGCCCACGACGATATCAGTTTTACGGCCTACATACAAAATTCGAAGCAGGTTCGCATCTGCCATTGCTGCTGTTGCTCAATTATAGAGGCATTAAAGAGGTAGGCTGATTATAAATGAAAAGTTAATTATTTGCAATCAGCAATAAATGGATGGGGGTGCATCCTAGGATTTTAGCATTTTTTCGCAGAAAAATCCTACCGCAGACAATAGCCAGTCGCGCTCAAGCAGCGCGACTGGCTATTGTCTGCGACCAAATTCCATGCATGCCCAACAAAGGAAGGTCAGTTTGGCATAAAGCACCTTCTGATGATCGTTGTTCAATACGCCCTTGCCTAGCAATCCTTTTAGAGGCGGATTGCTTCCAGTTCGTCGATCATATCGCGGATCACATCAAAGCCACCCTGCCAGAAGGCCGGATCAGTGATATCAATATTCGCTTCTTGCAAGATCTCTTCGGGGCGGGCCGATCCACCATAGGCCAATAGTTTGATATAACCGGGCTTGAACGCATCTCCCTCTTGTTGATAACGCCGGTAGAGCGCCAATACCAACAACTGCCCGAAGCTATAGGCATAACAATAGAAAGGCGTTTGATAGATGTGCGGAATGCTGACCCATTCATACTGAAATTCAGGTGCAACATCAACGCTCTCGCCAAATTGTTCTTGCAGATTTTCCAGGTAGAGCGCGTATAGTTCTGCCGGTGATTTGTTTTCCATAATGGCCGCATGGGCAGTCCGCTCAAAGCGAACAAAGTACGCCTGCCGCATTACCGTTGCATACATATCATCCACCGAAGCAGCTAATAACTCGCGACGCACCAATGGATCTTTCTCTTCGGCCAACATCCGCTCGGTCAACAACATTTCAGCAAAGACCGAAGCCGTTTCCGCCAGCGGCAGAGTTGGATGTTGTGTCAAGACCGAATGTTTTTCTGCCAACATACTATGGATGGCATGACCTAGCTCGTGCGCCAAGGTGGCTACATCCCGCACTTTACCGGTGTAATTCATCAGCACCCAGGGCGTCATGCTAGGGAGGACCGTTGCGCAGAAAGCGCCGCCGCGTTTGCCCTTTTGCACCTGGCTATGGATATGGCTCTCGGCAAAGACACGGGCAGCATGGCGGGCGACCATCGGCTCAAAATGCTCGAAAGAATCCAACACGGTTTCAACCGCATCGGCATAGGTGATCTGGCGATCCGATTTGGCCAGCGGGGCATAAATATCATAACGGCGCAATTTATCTAAGCCCAGCCAGCCGGCCTTCAACTTAAAGTAGCGTTGGAAGAGGCCGGTGTTGGCGCGACAGACATCCAACAAAGCATCCACGGCCGCGTCTGGCACATCATTCGCCACATTACGCACAGCAATGGGCGAGCTATAATGGCGTAAGCCAACCTGCTCGTTATACCAATCTCGCACACGATTCGCATAAATTTGGGCCAGGATATTGGCCTCTTTCTCATAGACGCCATATAGTTCTTGATAGGCGGCTTCGCGCAGTTCGGGGCGTGGCGACTGAGCATAGCTCATCAACGCGTCGCGCGTGAGGGTTTTGGATTCGCCATCCACCGTGATCTTAAATTCCAGACGATTGGTCAACATGGAATAGAGCGTCAGTACAGCCTCAATACCATTGCCATCTTTGGTATTAACCAGTTGTTCCGATTTCTCGTCTAGCGTGTACGGTTTGGTGCGCCGCAAGTCTTGCAGATAATGACGAAAATCGGCATTTTCCGCACCTTGTGGCAAGAGCGCCTCGGCCTGTGCGTCGTCCAAATCTTTCCACCACAGGTCAAAAAACAATGTGCGATTCTGAATCTCAGTCAATACCTGTTGCATACGGTTGCGATAGGTAAGCGCTTCTTGTGACTGAGTATTTTCCGAAAACCAGAGACTGCCATAGGCGCCCAACACATAGATCTGCGCGACCAACGCTTCATACTGGCGCATGATCGCCAGGAATGTTTGCGGCTCGATGTCAGACTGGAGCTGTTCTCGATTGGCGACAAACGCTTGCACAGCATCTTCGAGCGCGGCCAACCGTTCTGCGATCACAGCTTCGCTTGGTTCCGGCAACAATTCAGTCAGATTCCAACCCACTGGCTGGTATTGTTTAGTTTCAACGGTCATTGTTGTCATATTTTTTCCAATCATTGAACGTCTAGAATTAGTTACTCATGGTAGGCCAGCGACACAGTCAGCGGATTATGGGAACAGATGGCTTAGAGTTAGCAAAATCTATCCTTAGTCCCCACCACAGTGGGTTTTGGCGTAAGCTAGCTCCTCAATCCGTTCCCATAATCCGCCGATCGTGCGCACGGCCTACCCTTATGCACTCTTAGCGATCCGCCGCAACACAGTCTGCAAAATGCCACCATTCTTATAATAGGTGACTTCGACAGGCGTATTGATGCGGCTGATCACTTGGAATTCTTTCACAGCGCCGGTATTGGAGGTGGCGCGCACGGTGTACTCTTGGCCGGGGACCATGTCGTCGTCCAGGCCAAGAATGTCGAAAATTTCGAAGCCGCTCAGATCAAGTTTGTTCACATTTTCGCCCGCCTTAAACTGGAGTGGCAAGACCCCCATACCCACCAGATTGCTGCGGTGAATGCGTTCATAGCTTTCGGCGATTACGGCGCGCACGCCTTGTAATTGCGGGCCTTTGGCCGCCCAGTCTCGGCTAGAGCCGGTGCCATATTCTTTGCCCGCCAGGATGATCAGCGGCGTACCGTCTGCCTTGTAACGCATAGCCGCGTCGTAGATCGACAGTTTTTTCATTTCAGGAATGTAAATCGTATCGCCACCCTCTTCGCCATCTAACATCTGGTTCTTGATGCGAATGTTGGCAAAGGTGCCGCGCATCATCACTTCGTGGTTGCCACGGCGGCTGCCATAGCTATTCCATTCGATGCGTGGTACGCCGTGCTCTTCCAAGTACCGGGCTGCCGGGCTGCCTTTGGCGATATTAACGGCTGGGCTGATATGATCGGTGGTGGTACTGTCGGACATGATCGCCAGACAACGGGCGCCAACAATCGACTGCACGGGTGGCACTTCTGGTGTAATGTTAAAGAACGGCGGTTCTTTGATATAGGTGCTGGTTGGGTTCCAGGCAAAAAGATCGCCACCTGTTACTTTCACCTGATTGAACTGTTCATTGTCGGTAAAGACATTGGCGTATTGGTCGCGGTACATCGCCGGATTCAAACTGCGCCGGATCGTACTTTGAATCTCTTCTTGGGTCGGCCAGATGTCATGCAAATAGACAGGCTCGCCGTTGGGATCATAGCCCAGCGGCTCGGTAGCCAGATCAATATTAACTGTCCCGGCAATCGCATAGGCGACGACCAAAGGCGGCGAAGCCAAGAAGTTGGCGCGCACATCGGGGCTGATGCGTCCTTCAAAGTTGCGATTGCCGCTCAATACCGCCGCCGCCACCAGATTACCTTCGGCAATCGCGGCGCTGATCGTTTCGGGCAGCGGGCCGCTATTGCCAATACAAGTGGTGCAACCATAACCCACCGTGTGGAAATTCAACGCCTCCAGATAAGGGGTCAGTTGAGCTTCATCCAAATAGCGGGTGACCACTTTGCTGCCGGGCGCCATGCTGCTCTTGACCCAGGGTTTGACATCTAGCCCACGCTCCACGGCTTTTTTCGCCAGCAAACCGGCGCCCACCATCACGCTGGGGTTGCTGGTGTTCGTGCACGAGGTAATGGCCGCGATCACGACGGAACCATGTGTCAAGGTAAAGGTGCCACTGGGCGTGGCCACCTCTACTTTGCTCGCAATTTGTTCGGGCGACAGGCCAAACCCCTGCGCGCCGACGGGGGCGGGCAACATCGCATTCCACTTCGCCTTCACTGAATCCAAATCCAGACGGTCTTGCGGGCGCTTAGGGCCCGCCAAGCTCGGCTTGATTGTGCTCATATCCAGTTCAAGCGTATCGGTAAAATCAGGTTCGGGTGAATTCTCGTCGTGGAAAAGCCCTTGCTCTTTGCAATAGCGCTCCACCAACTCCACCTGCTCTTCGGTGCGACCGGTGCCGATCAGATAGCGCAAGGTTTCATTATCGACAGGGAAGAAGCCAATCGTTGCGCCATATTCGGGGGCCATGTTGCCAATCGTGGCGCGGTCGGGCAAGCTTAATTTAGCCAGCCCTGGTCCGTAGAATTCAACAAATTTATCCACCACGCCTTTTTTGCGCAACATTTCGGTGACGCGCAACACCAAATCTGTAGCCGTCGCGCCGTCTGGCAACGAACCCGTCAGCTTAAAACCGATCACTTCGGGCAACAGGAAGTACATCGGCTGGTTGAGCATCACAGATTCAGCCTCAATGCCGCCGACGCCCCAGCCAACCACGCCTAAGCCGTTGATCATCGTCGTGTGGCTGTCGGTGCCGACCAACGAATCGGGGTAGGCGACCGGCATGCCGTTATGGGGAGCCAGTTGTACGACTTTGGCCAGATATTCCAAATTCACCTGGTGGACAATGCCCGTGGCTGGCGGCACCACCCGGAAATTATCGAAGGCCTCTTGGCCCCATTTTAGAAATTCATACCGCTCACTGTTACGTTCGAACTCGCGTTCGGCGTTGTACTGTAGCGCAAAAACGCTACCAAAGCGATCCACTTGCACGCTATGATCAACCACCAGGTCAACCGGCACAAATGGATTCACCTTGCGCGGGTCGCCGCCCAGGCGGTGCATGGCACTGCGCAACGCAGCCAGATCGACCACACTGGGTACGCCCGTAAAATCCTGCAAGACGACGCGTGCGGGCTTAAAGGGAATTTCGACCTTACCGGCGGTTTTGGAACCCCAGTTGGCAATGATCTCGACCGCTTCTTTTGTGATCTCAAACCCATCAGCCTGACGCAGCGCGGCCTCGAGCAGTACTTTAATTGAAAATGGCAAACGACCAATTTTGGCAATACCTTGTTTTTCTATGGAGTTATGAAGTTAGTTTTGTTGGTTTAGAGTGT
>JAPLGZ010000301.1 GCA_026389895.1 Chloroflexota bacterium
TGGTGTAGAGCGCTATGTGTAACAATATACCGAGGGGTGGTCGGGGTTACTTAAGGCAAAGTAAGCTTAGCGTAATCTTCGCAACTATACCATAAGACATAGGTACTGGTCGGTTTACCTGATGTGATCACAGGTTCTTCAATGTTTTTATGCCCTATCCCCTACCGCCACTGCTGCAATCCCCTGCGCCATCGTGCGTATTCAACGAATAAAGATCAAGCCAAGCGCGTTCGATCTATACGTTTTTTTTACGCAACTACCCGGATTTCTGATCCCATCCTGAGCTATTTCAGATTTATAGTAAACGTATTGAAACGTACCGCGCTTATACAGGTAGCCATCGCCAGCCGGCGTGATAATCCAGGCGCGATCAACAGTTTCAACGGGCATTGATGGCCCGATTCGCATAGAGGCAGGAGCGAACAAACCGCGCGCTTGTCGACATGATTGCTTGATGAGAGGAGATTTTTATGGATGCCTTGCTATTTTTAGGACAATGGTTGGTGTTTTTTATTCTGGCGTTTTTAATTTTCTATCTGCTTTCTAACCATGGTTCAGTAAAATCTTGAAGCATCAGATGTGATTCAGGCTAGCTACTTGTGCGCTGTAGTCTTATGTCGGATAAGCGCTAACCACAGTAGCTTTCCCTCTTCACGGGATCAAAAGTCATTGATGGCTTGAAAAGCTAACCTATTGCTCAGGTTCGAACTGGCTAGATGGTCATTGTCATCCATTAGATTGGGCCTTAGACTAAAAACATGGCTAAACTTTGATGCCGGCTGGTTGGCGGTTAGAGCAGCCGAGAGCTATCAATTTCCAACCAGCCAAATTAGTACCACTCAATAGGTGAACGATTACAGGGCGGCGATTCAGCTGCAAAAGATAGAAAAAAGGAGATATTGCGCGATGCAAGACTTATTGTATGTCGGGGTAACGGTGGGCTTTTTTGTTTTATCCTGGGGGTTTCTTAAACTCTGCCAGAACCTGATGGAGGTGTAGTGTGACGTTATTTTATCTAATAGGCGCAATCTTGGCGCTGGGATTATTGATCTATTTATGCGCAGCGCTTTTGAAGCCGGAGTGGTTCTAATGACAAGCAATGGTTTTCTACAACTGGCCTTTTACCTGGTGGTGCTGATTGCGTTGGCAAAACCACTGGGGTCTTATATGGCGCGGGTCTACGAAGGCCAAAGCACAGGATTAGATCGCGTGCTGGGTCCGCTAGAGCGCCTGATCTATCGCCTAAGTGGCGTGCAGGCCAAAACGGAGATGAACTGGAAGGTATACAGCGTCGCCATGTTGCTCTTCAACTTTATCGGCCTGCTGGTGGTCTATTTATTACAGCGACTGCAAGGTGGGCTGCCACTCAATCCGCAGCACTTGCCCAACATCAGCGCCGACTCTTCGTTTAATACGGCTGTCAGTTTTGCCACGAATACCAACTGGCAAGGCTATGGCGGTGAGACAACGATGAGTTATCTGACCCAGATGGTGGGGTTGAGTGTGCAGAACTTTGTCTCCGCCGCGGCGGGGATGGCCACGTTAGTCGCCTTGATCCGCGGGTTGACACGCCGTTCGGCCCAGACGATTGGTAACTTTTGGGTGGACATGGTGCGCAGCACCTTATACATTTTATTGCCTTTGTCGCTGATCTTGGCGCTCGTGCTCGTATCCCAAGGGGTAGTGCAGACCTTTAGCGCGTATCAGGAAGTACCGTTGGTAACGGCCACACAGGACGCGAATGGCAATGCGGTCACCACGCAAGTACTTGCGCTAGGTCCGGCGGCTTCACAGGTGGCGATTAAACAACTGGGCACCAACGGTGGCGGCTTCTTCAATGTCAACTCGGCGCATCCTTTTGAGAATCCGACGCCCTTGAGCAATTTTGTCGAATTGCTGGCGATCTTGCTCATTCCGGCGGCGCTCTGTTACACCTTTGGCAAGATGGTCGGTGACACGCGTCAAGGCTGGGCTGTGCTAGCGGCGATGACGCTGATTTGGGTAGTTTTATTGGGGGCAGTGGTTTGGGCAGAACAGAGCGGTAATCCTGCCTTAACCAAGCTGGGGATTGATCAGGTGGCCAGTGTGCAACAGCCGGGTGGCAACATGGAAGGCAAGGAGACGCGCTTTGGGATCGTTAATTCCGCGATCTGGGCCGCGGCGACCACAGCCGCGTCCAATGGCTCGGTCAACGCGATGCACGATTCATTCACACCATTGGGCGGCTTTGTCCCCATGTGGTTGATCCAATTAGGCGAAGTCGTCTTTGGCGGGGTTGGTTCAGGGTTGTATGGCATGTTGGTCTTTGCAATTATTGCGGTCTTTGTGGCTGGGTTGATGGTGGGACGCACGCCCGAATATCTGGGTAAGAAGATCGAAGCCTACGAAATGAAAATGGCCTCGCTCGTGATCCTCGTGCCACCGGCGATTGTGTTGTTGGGCACCGCGCTGGCGGTCATAGAGCCGGCGGGCAAGGCCACGATTTACAACCCAGGTGCGCATGGCTTTAGCGAGGTGTTGTATGCCTTCTCGTCAGCGGGCAATAACAATGGCAGCGCCTTTGCCGGATTGGGCGCCAACAACCCATTCTACAACCTCAGTCTCGGCTTTGCGATGCTCTTTGCCCGTTACTGGCTGGCTATTCCGACCCTGGCCTTGGCTGGTTCGCTGGCCCGCAAAAAGTTGGTGCCCGCCGGGCCTGGCACCCTGCCCACACATACGCCACTCTTCGTGGCCTTGTTGATCGGCGTGGTCATTCTTGTCGGCGCATTAACCTTTATTCCCGCCCTGGCATTGGGGCCGATTGTTGAACATTTACAGATGATTCAGTGAAGCGTGATGAGTGATAAGTGATGAGTGATAAGTGAGATCAAATGACCTTTTTCACGCATCACGCTTCATATAATATAAGGAATTTATTCGATGACAGTCCAAACAAAAATCAAAGCACGCCCGCTATTCGATGGGTCCATTGTGCGCCAGGCTGTGCTTGATTCTTTTCGCAAGTTGAATCCGCGCCATCAGGTGCGCAACCCAGTGATGTTTGTTGTATTGGTGGGCAGCGCGCTTACTACGCTGCTGGCCATTCAAGCGACCGTAGGTAGAGGCGAAGCACCGGCCGGGTTTATCTGGGCGATCTCGATCTGGCTCTGGTTTACGGTGCTCTTTGCCAACTTTGCCGAAGCGATGGCCGAAGGGCGCGGCAAAGCACAGGCCGATTCGTTGCGCAAAGCCAAGCGCGACATCAGCGCCAAGAAGGTGGCTGATCCCACAAATCGAAGCAAATATACGGCCGTCCCGGCGACCGATTTGCGCCGCGGCGATGTCGTGGTGGTGGAAGCGGGCGACTTTGTGCCTGGCGACGGGGAAGTGATTGAAGGCGTGGCCTCGGTCAATGAAAGCGCCATTACGGGTGAAAGTGCGCCGGTGATCCGCGAAAGTGGCGGCGACCGCAGTTCGGTGACGGGTGGCACACAGGTGCTGTCCGACTGGCTGGTTGTCCGTATCACCGCTAATCCCGGCGAGAGCTTTTTGGATCGCATGATCGGGCTGGTGGAAGGCGCCAAACGCCAGAAGACGCCCAACGAGATTGCCCTCAACATCTTGCTGGCCTCGTTGACCATTATCTTTTTGCTGGCTACGGTGACGCTGCTGCCCTTTTCGCTCTTCAGCGTGCAAGCCGCTGGTCTGGGTTCACCAATTACGGTCACGGTTTTGGTTGCGCTGTTAGTCTGCCTGATCCCGACCACGATTGGCGGCTTGCTCTCGGCGATTGGTATCGCAGGCATGGATCGCATGATCCAAGCCAACGTGATTGCGATGTCGGGGCGAGCGGTCGAAGCGGCGGGGGATGTAGATGTATTGCTGCTCGACAAGACCGGCACGATCACGCTGGGCAATCGTCAGGCGACGGCGTTTTTCCCCGCCGATGGGGTGGACGAGCAACGGTTGGCGGATGCGGCGCAACTGGCATCGCTGGCGGATGAGACGCCAGAAGGCCGTTCGATTGTGGTGCTGGCCAAAGAAAAATTTGGCTTTCGCGAGCGTGACATTCACGGGCTGGGGGCAATTTTTGTGCCCTTTACCGCGCAAACTCGGATGAGTGGCGTCAACATGAACGGCAACCAAATTCGCAAAGGCGCCTCCGACGCCGTGGCGATCTTTGCCCAAGAACAGGGGGGCCATTTACCCGACAACGTGCGGGTCAACGTCGAGGCGATCGCGCGTGAAGGCGGCACCCCACTGGTTGTCACCGACGGCCCGCAGGTGCTGGGGGTGATCCAGCTCAAGGATATTGTCAAAGGTGGCATCAAAGAACGGTTTGTCGAATTACGCCGCATGGGCATCAAAACGATCATGATTACGGGCGACAACCCACTCACGGCGGCCGCCATTGCAGCCGAAGCGGGGGTGGATGATTACCTGGCCCAGGCGACGCCTGAAGCCAAGCTCAAATTGATCCGCGAAACCCAGGCCGGCGGCCGCTTGGTGGCGATGACTGGCGATGGCACAAATGATGCCCCGGCGTTGGCGCAAGCCGATGTAGCCGTGGCGATGAACAGTGGCACCCAAGCGGCCAAAGAAGCCGGCAACATGGTTGATCTGGATTCAAACCCGACCAAGCTGATCGAAATCGTGGAGATTGGCAAACAGCTATTGATGACGCGTGGGGCCTTGACGACCTTTAGCATCGCCAATGATATTGCCAAATATTTCGCCATCATTCCGGCGGCCTTTACAACGACTTACCCGGTGTTGAATCAGCTCAATATTATGCGGCTGGCGACACCAGAGAGTGCGATTCTGTCTGCGGTCATTTTTAATGCCCTGATCATCATTGCCCTGATTCCGCTGGCCCTGCGCGGTGTACGCTATCAGCCGGTGGGCGCGGCCACGTTGCTGCGCAACAATTTACTAATTTATGGGGTTGGGGGCATCATCATCCCATTTATCGGCATTAAAGCCATTGACCTGCTATTGGTGGCGCTCCATTTGGTGTGAGCGTAAACCCTGGCGAGGGTTAAGGAGCAGTGATGAATACGCCAAATCGTAAGCCCCGCTGGTGGCAATTGAGTCTGCTTGCGCCGCTGATGAGCGGATTGCTGCTGGTTGATGTCCATATGAATCTCTCGCCAGCAGCACACCAAATGGTTGAGGTTGGGGTCGTATTATTGATGTATGGTGCCATGGCCTACTGGCTCTGGATGAATCAAGCGGCGCTCGAAAGCACCGTCAATGAAACGCAGACGCAGCCCCAGACAATTGCGCGGCTTGAGCCAATCCAAACAGTTTCAGGCTGCCAGTTGGTAGAACAAGCGCTTGAAGAGCAACAGCCGTCTGGTGAGCCGATTGGGTCAGCCTGGGAATTACAACAAGTGCTGCTTAGACCAGAATTGCATTGCACACCACCAAGCGGTGCTCGGCTCAATTGAGGTAGCGCCAAAATGCCGAAAGCACCAAAACGGATCAATGGAAGATTGTTTTTCGTACATGAATAGTGTTGGCAACGAATTACACGAGTTTGGGCATGAATCAATTGTGTAATTCCTGGCCAAAATTGAAGCCTGGTGAAGCCAGGGTAGGACAAAATGATGACGGCACAATTACGCCCGGCAATTGTATCCTTACTTTTATTAACCATCCTTACCGGCCTGGTCTATCCATTGGCGGTCACAGGGATTGCCCAAGTGGCTTTTCCCTATCAGGCCAATGGCAGTGTGATGATGAGCAACGGCCAAAAAGTCGGTTCGGCCCTGATCGGTCAAGATTTTAGCGATCCGCGCTACTTCTGGGGTCGATTGTCGGCCACAGGGCCAGCGCCCTACAATGCGGCGGCTTCCTCTGGCTCCAATCTGGGCCCCACCAATCCAGCACTGCTCAAAGCCGTGCAGGCCCGCGTCGACGCCCTGCGCGCTGCCGACCCCACCAATAAAGCGCTGATCCCGGTTAATCTCGTCACAGCTTCGGCCAGTGGCTTGGACCCGCAGATCAGCCCCGCCGCAGCCGAATATCAAGTGGCCCGCATTGCGCAATTACGCAATATGAGCGTCGATCAGGTGCGCCAATTGGTGGCCAAAAACACGGCAGGCCGGCAGTTCGACTTTCTCGGTGAGCCCCGCGTCAATGTGTTGTCTTTGAACTTGGCGCTAGACCAAGTAAAGTAAATTTAGATTGACGATTTATGATTTACGAAGTTGTCATAACGGCATCATTACATCTGCTTTCTGTGCTAATTCGCCGAAAGCAGATGTAATGACGGTAACGAAGCGACCTCGTAAATCGTAAATCGTCAATCTAAAATCGCAAATTCTATGCCAAATCAACGCCCCAATCCTGATCAATTATTAGAACGTGTGCAAGCAGAAGAAGCCAAGTTGGCGCGCGGCCACTTAAAAATCTTCTTTGGCTCGGCCGCCGGCGTGGGCAAAACCTATGCCATGCTCGAGGCGGCCCAACAGCGCCAGGCCGAAGGCGTCGATACAGTCGTTGGTTATGTGGAGACGCATAACCGAGCGGAGACCGATGCCCTGCTGGAAGGGCTGGAACTGCTGCCACCTTTGCTGGTCAATTATCGCAGCGCAACCCTGCGCGAATTTGATCTGGACGCCGCCTTATACCGCCATCCCACCTTGATTTTGGTCGATGAATTGGCGCACACCAACGCGCCGGGGCTGCGCCACACCAAACGCTGGCAAGATGTCGAAGAATTGCTCAACGCGGGGATCAACGTCTATACCACCATCAATGTGCAGCACCTCGAAAGTCTCAACGATGTGGTTGCGCAGATCACCAATATCACCGTGCGCGAAACGGTGCCGGACCGCATCTTAGAAGAGGCGGACGAGGTTGAGCTGATCGATTTGCCGCCAGATGAGTTGCTGCAACGGTTACGCGAAGGCAAAGTCTACGTCTCTGAGCACGCCAAACAGGCCATCGATAATTTCTTCCGCAAAGGCAATTTGATTGCCCTGCGTGAACTCGCCTTACGCCGCACGGCGGATCGCGTGGATGCGCAGATGCAGCGTTATATGCAGGACCACGCCATCCCGACCGTTTGGCCCACGCAAGAGCGCTTGCTGGTAGGCATCAGTCCCAGCCCAGAGGCCGCCCGCCTGGTGCGCGCCGCGCGCCGCATCGCGGCCCGTTTACGCGCCGAATGGTTGGTCGTCTATGTCGAGACGCCAGCTCACATGCGCTTGACCGAAATTGAGCGCAACCGGGTGATCCAAACGTTGCGCCTGGCCGAAAAACTCGGCGCCGAGACCGTCACCTTAAATGGTACAGACGCCAGTGAAGAGATATTAAGTTACGCCCGCCAGCGCAATGTCAATAAAATTGTGATCGGCAAACCAGATCGCCCGCTCTGGCGCGATCTCCTCTTTGGCTCGGTATTGGAAAATTTAGTGCGGGCCAGCAGTGACATTGACGTATATGTGATCAGCAGTGAGCAAGAAGATGCCAGTTTGCCGCTGCGGCCCACCTTTGTGCGCACCAGTCCCTGGTCGGCTTATCTCAAAACAGTGCTGATCGTGGCGACCTGCACCTTGGTGGCGGAAGGAATCTTCCGGCGCTTGGAACTTTCCAACTTGATCATGCTCTATCTGCTCGGCGTCACCTTTGTGGCGTTCCGCTATGGTCGTGGCCCCTCCATTCTGGCCGCGGTGCTGAGCGTTGGCGCCTTCGACTTCTTTTTTGTGCAACCCTACTTCACCTTTGCCGTTTCGGATATGCAGTATGGCTTGACTTTTCTCAGTATGCTCATTGTAGCGGTCGTGATCAGCAGTTTAGCCGTGCGCATTCGCGCCCAAGCCCATACGGCGCATCAGCGCGAACGGCGCACAGCCGCCCTCTACACCTTGACCCGCGCATTGGCCAACACGCGCGACATGACGACGCTGGTCCGCATTGCGACCAGCCAAATTAGCGATGTCTTTGCCAGTAAAACGGAGATCCTCTTGCCAAACGGACAAGGTAAGCTTGAAATGGCAGCGGAGGAGTTGTTCGCCAGTGATGATCACGAGCGCGAGCTAGCCATTGCCCAGTGGGTATACGAACATAAACAGATGGCTGGCATGAATACCGATACACTGCCAAGCAGCGGTGCCACCTACGTGCCATTGACGGCCACCCGCGGCTCGGTTGGTGTGCTAGCGATCAAACCAGCCGATCCACGCCGCCTGCTCGATCCCGATCAGGTGCATTGGCTAGAAACCTTGGCGAACCAGATCAGCGTCGCGATTGAACGCGCCCAACTCGCCACCGAAGCCCAGGCGGCCACCGTGCAGATCGAGACCGAACGATTACGCAATACCCTGCTCAGTTCGGTTTCGCACGATCTGCGCACCCCCTTGGCTTCGATCACCGGCGCGGCGAGCGCACTGCTAGACAACAGCAGCACACTCGCACCGGCCACCCAACGCGAATTGATTACAACGATCGTCGATGAGTCGGAACGGCTCAACCACCTTCTGACCAATCTGCTGGACATGACGCGCCTAGAAGCCGGCACCATCAACATCCACAAGGAATGGCAGCCTGTCGAAGAGGTAATCGGGGCGGCGTTAACGCACCTGAATGCGCAATTGCAAGGCCGGTCTGTCCACACCGATCTGCCAGCCGATTTGCCGCTTGTACCACTCGACAGTGTGTTGATCGAACAAGTATTGACCAATCTGATCGAAAATGCCGTGAAATATACACCGCCAGGCAGTTCGCTTGACATTAGCGCGCAGCGGACCGGCAACGCCGTGACTTTGCAGATCGCAGATCATGGGCCCGGTCTACCGGCCGCGCTGCAACAACGGATCTTCGATAAATTTTACCGCGTCCAACCCAACGATCCGCAGCATGGTTCTGGCCTGGGGCTGACGATTTGCCGGGGGATCGTTGAAGCCCACGGCGGCCGCATTTGGGCGGCGAACCGGGCGGATGGGCCAGGCGCCGTCTTTGCCTTTACATTGCCGCTCGATGGCGAGCCGCCCACACTCCTGTAGATTTAACCGATATGATGCTAATGAGACCGGCACTTAACGTTGTCACGTGCAACCATAACCGATCTACTGACTCGCTCCAAGCGAAAAGCGCCGATCTCATTTCGACAGTCAAGGGTAAAAAAGTATGACAAATAGTATGTCGCTCACCATTTTGGTCATTGAAGATGAAGCGCCCATTCGGCGCTTTTTGCGCGCATCGTTGCCCAGCCACGGCTATCGTTTGGAAGAGGCAGACACCGGCGAAAATGGCTTGCGCCAGGCCGCGATGCACAAACCAGATTTGGTGATCCTAGATCTAGGTCTTCCAGATATTGACGGTTTAGAAGTGACAAAACGCTTGCGCGAATGGATGAGCACGCCGATCATTGTGCTCTCGGCGCGCGGGCGCGAGGATGACAAAATCGCCGCGTTGGACGCCGGCGCAGACGACTATCTGACCAAGCCCTTCGGCATGGGTGAGTTGTTAGCCCGGTTGCGTGTGGCCTTGCGCCGGACCATTCGTCTGCCCGGCGAAACCGCCGATCCGGTCTTTCGAGTCGGCGATTTGCGCGTCGACCTGCTGCGACGCCAGGTTTGGGTGGGTGACGCAGAAGTTCACTTGACGCCCATTGAGTACAAACTCTTGACGACGCTTGTGCAACATGCGGGCAAAGTTCTGCTCCATCGCCACCTGCTTTCTGAAGTTTGGGGTCCCGATTATATGCAGGAAAACCACTATTTGCGGGTCTACATGGGTCTGCTGCGCCATAAACTAGAAATAGATCCGGCCCGCCCCCGTTACCTGCGCACCGAACCGGGCGTGGGTTACCGCTTGGCAGCCGAATAATTTTTCTGTCAACACAGGGTTTATGGTGCTTAACTATTTATTTCGGTCATTAGCGGGCGTGCCGCATCGCACCCAGGGGGCGCCCAAAGCAGGTTGACTGAGCTGTTACCGAATTATTTTATGAATGCCCATAAACCCTGTGCTGACAGGGCCGAAAGTCGCCGTTCGACTGAGCGTTCGCGCCCAATGGCGGGTGTCCCCTGGGCGCGGCTCACGCCGAAATCTCACGTCGAAGCCTCAGCGACTAGTTATTCAATGCCTGCACCCAAAAGGTGAGATCCTCAAACGCCTGCCTTCAGTCTGACATCGGGATAAATGTCCGAGAAAAACTTGTCAAACTTTATGTAATCGTTTACATATAATCTTGTAAACGATTACATAAAGCAAAGGAGGCAAAATGGCTGCAAAATTAGAAGATGTGGCACGGCAAGCTGGGGTTTCGACAGCCAGTGTCTCGCGGGTATTGGCGAACAAGCCGTATGTCAGTGAGGCGGTGCGGCAACGGGTGTTAACGGCCATTGAAGCATTAAATTTTCACCCAGCCGTGTGGCGCGCAGTTTACGTACGCAACATTCGCAAGTGATCGGTTTACTGATTCCCGATATTCAAAATCCATTCTTTCCCACGTTGGCCCGAGCCGTCGAGGATGTAGCAAGAGCGCATCACTATTCGTTGCTGCTCTGCAATACCGACGAAAATCCTGAAAAAGAGGCATTCTATATCGACCTGATGGTGGCCGAAAAGGTCGCCGGTGTCATTATTTCACCCACGCGCGAGACGGATAACTCGGGCAAGCGGCTGGCCGAGGTTGGCATTCCCTTGGTGGCAATTGACCGCAGAACGTTCAAATCGCAGACGGATACGGTGGTAGTCGATAATGTAACGGCGACCTTTGAACTAGTTACTCATTTGATCGAGGATGGCCACACACAAATTGGGGTCGTGTTGGGGGTGCCAGCCGCCACGACGGGGCATGAACGGCGCGCTGGGTATGTCAAAGCCTTAGAAGCTCGCCAGTTGCCCATTTTGTCGGAGCTGATCTGGTCTGGCCCGCCCACGGTCGAGACCGGTTATCGGTTGGTGAATGAGTTATTGGATTTGCCAGCGCCGCCCACGGCCCTCTTTATGGGCAACAGTTTACTCGCCCTTGGAGCGCTCCAGGCAATTCAGGAAAGAGGTTTACAAATTCCCACAGATGTGGCGCTGGTGGCCTTTGATGAGATGGAATGGATGCTCGTGATGCAGCCTGCGCTGACGAGTATTGCGCAACCAATCTACGAAATGGGCAAAACCGCGACTGAACTTTTGTTGGCGCGTCTGGCGGATAATTCACGACCGCCACAAGAAGTGGTGCTCCAGGCCACCTTACACATCCGGCATTCGTGCGCCAGGCATCCCAAAGGCCGAGGGTAATCACCGCACCGAGAAACCTAAGCGCGGCTGCGTGCGTAAAATAAAAGAGTGAATTCATAATGATCCTTCATCACTATCTGAGGAAAGGAATTTTCGATGACGCAGCTAGCATCTTATTTTCTGACGCAACCACTGGCAGACTGGGGGGCCGATACGATAGCAGCCTTCGAACAGCTCTTCGCCGAGGCAGTAGAACCTGGCATAGGGGCGGAGATTGCCTATACGCTACCGATGCCCAAATGGCAATTTCTCTGTTATCTGTGCGACCATAAGCCGATCGTGTTACATGGTTCGGGCAATTTGGAAATTGACGAATTCGAGCCGCGGCAATCGAACGATATAAACGAGTTTGGGAATCGTCAGGCCATCTACGCGGCATCGGACGGGATTTGGCCGATCTATTTTGCGATTGTCGACCGTGATAATTATGTCACTTCGCTGATCAATGGCTGTTTTCGAATTGTGGAAACAGCGGCGGGAAATTGGCCATCGTACTATTTCTTTTCGATCAACGGTGACGCCTTGCCGCGCGACCCCTGGCGCAAAGGCATGATCTATCTATTGCCCCGCACAAGTTTTGAACAGCAACCGCGCCAACACCATCAAGGGCGCGAACTTGACGTAGCCCAATGGGCCAGCCCGATCTCGGTGAAACCATTGGCAAAACTGGCGGTGGGGCCCGAAGATTTCCCTTTTTTGACCCAGATCCGACCGCATGATCCGGCGGTGATTGGCGCACGGGCGCGCGCCAATCCAGACAACTTTCCCTGGCTGGACGAGTAGTCAACCGGCGGCCCCGGTTGTGGAGGTTATTCACGATTACGCGTGCGGCTTGACAATTCAAATTTTTTCGCTGGGATGAATCCCGCGGCTGCCAGTAGCAAGTCGCCTCAGCGACTAAGAGCCTTGGATTCAGTCGCTAAGGCGACTTGCTACTGGCAGAGGCCAAATTCCATTTGTGCCTAAAATTGGCATACACCACCAGTACGCGCGGCTTGACAATTACAGCAGCGCGATCTATGCTGTTGCTAGGAAACGGGAAGTGCCTTCCGTCAATATTTCACGCAATGACGGACAGCTACAACAATTCGGCTCGTTACCAGTAGATCTATCTTAGTCTAGTTTAGGAGGTCACTTATGCTTTGGACACTTGCGCTAATTCTCTTCATTCTGTGGATTCTCGGTTTTGTCGTCTTCCATGTCGCCGGTTCGCTTATTCATCTGCTCTTGGTCATTGCTGTTATCGTGGTCGTTTATCGACTTATCACCGGGCGACGAGTGGTCTAGTTCGAGAAGTTCCTTCATAATGTAGTCCTTGAACCAGAGCGGAGCGTGATCAAAGTCACGCTCCGCTCTGGTTTTCAGCGCCTTGGCTATCGGCAACGATTTCGGGCGATCGACCCCACCCTCCCCTACAGGGAGTGAACCGTTACGCGATAGAATGAGAGTAGGCAATACGGCGCTGGAACCTTCGAGATAACACATGACGCTGGCCATACTGCCGATCATGGCGTCTGGGAACCAAGACCCATCCAGAGCGACCGCCTGCCATTCCGGCGCTTTGCCCGTTTGTAACAGACAATATTCAAAGAGATCTGGCTCGCCTTGGGGATAATTCATCAACAGGCCCATCGTCACCTTGATGGCCCCTTGGTCACCTTCCCACTTGATATAACTCTCCTGATGACGCAGACCATATTCATGATGGTGGTTAGTCTCGACGTTGGCGCGCAATACGTCACCATAATCAAAGATCATGTTCGTGCGCGTGCCATCCATCTGCATGGCCTTGGGGTGTTTGACACTTTTACAATAGATGCCGTCTGGTTCCCCTAGAAAAGCGCGCACCAGATCAATATAGTGGATACTGTGGTAGAAGATCTCTGGTTTGGCGACTTTTTCTAAAAACGACCATAAATGCCAGGGTGTATAGACCGTGGCACGCACTTCCAGGTCATGGACTTTGCCAATCACGCCCTGATCAATTAGACTCCTAGCCGCCAGCACAAAAGGCGCATAGCGCAATTGAAAATTGATGGCCGCCGTTAGCTTTTTTTCATGACAGAGCGCGCGAATTGTACGTGCCTGGGCTAAATTTTCGCCCATAGGTTTCTGGATCAAGACGGCGCGTCCATCTGGCAATTGGCTCAGGACCGTTGGAATCGCGCTGGCTGGCACCGCTACATCAAAAATTGCATCCGCCGGTGCTTGGGTGGCCACCTCAGCCAGCGACCGATAAACGATGGGCACATTAAATTCCGTCGCCATTTGTTGGGCCCGATCTTGATCGAGATCAAATAATCCAGCGACGGTAAAACCAGCCTTGCGATAGGCCGGATAATGCGCATCACGGACGATGCCCCCCGCCCCGATGCTGACAATGGGTCTGGGCGAATGCGGCAATCTTGCCTTTTGAATGATTTGTGGTTCAGTCATCATAAAATTTCCTTTCAGGAAACATTGTTTTCGTTGGGTTTCAGATCAAGGTCAGTTTGACCCAACTTTCCAGAAGCGGTCAGCCCCGGCAGGGTTAATAGCCACCGTGTGTGACCGCTTTGGAGGTGTAGACACTTAATTTCAGGATGGGATTTTTCGTCGGCCACTCTCTTTTAGCATAGGCTCACGCGCCTGTCAAATAGGTGGCGCCAGCCTAAAAGAGCGCGATTGTTCTGTATAAGCTGAATTTCGGCTACATTTGACGGGTTAATCGGCCACTTGTATACTGCCCCGCATCAGTCCCAATCAACGCTATCCTTGTTCTATGCTCTTGGCCCAAGAGTAAAAATGCCGCTTGGCTTTGAATAAAACCCGAAGGTGATGGTATGCGCAAAATCTTGATTCCCCTCGAAATTTCTCCGATCAGTGCTGATATCTTGCCGGTAATTCGCCATCTCTTCCAACCAACCGATGTGGAATTAACCTTGCTGGCCGTGGCACAGCCCAGAGCCGAACCAGCCATTGTGGTGGATGCGCACATGATGGCGTTGCCACCGTCACTCTACGGCGACAGCGATGGCCCAGATGAAGAATGGGAGGGCTACCGTAAAACGCTTAAAGAGAACCTGGAGCGCGCAGCGCGGGAGTTACGGGCGGCGGGCTACACGGTCTACACCGTGCTTTTGAGTGGTAATACAATTGACGAAATTGTTAATTTTGCGGAGAAACGACCGTTTGATCTGTTGGCGCTGGCAACTTATGGGCGGACAGGGTTACGCCGGTTAGTCTATGGCAGCGTGGCGGAAGAGCTATTGCGGCTGGTGTCGACGCCACTGTTACTAATGCGCCCCCAAAACAATGCCAAGTTCATCGCCCCAATCATCGAAACCAGCCCTGCCCCATCCCTAGAGGAACAGCCCCGCAGGATTGTGGTGGCAACAGATGGCACGCCGCATACCCAGCAAGCCGTTTTATTAGCGCACCACCTGGCAAACGCTCTGCAAATTGGGCTGGAGGTCTTGGTTACAGTCAGGGCACGCGCCGGCGCCGCGCATGGCCAACAGGTTATGCGCACCACCCAAGATTTAATCAGCCATTTGCAACCAACGCCAGAATTGATTCCACTTGTAGGCCCGCCGGATCAAGTGATCGGCCAACGGCTGGAAAAGAGTAAAGCCGAGCTGTTGGTGATCGGGACTTTTCAAGATAGCGGCCACCGGGCCGAGATTGGCATCACAGCGCAACGCGTGGTCCGTGCAGCGCCCATGTCGGTATTGGTCTTCAAAGGCCAAAACTTGGTGATCAAACGGATCCTCGCTTGTATTACCGTTGACACCATTGTCATCGATAGTGCGCTACAATTAGCCAAAGCCTTAGGTGCAGAATTGCAGTTCTTGCATATATTGCCAGCCACGGCCAACATGACGCCAACTTGGTTGGCGCCAGACGATCTTTCACTGAACATGGTGATGGCGCAGGATACACGATTATCCGCCTTTTTGCGCGAAATCCTCGCGACGCTGGACGAGATTAACATGCCCCGCGCGGCCTTACAGATCTGGCGCGGCGACCCATTAAAGACCATTCTGGCAGCGACAAAACGCGGACGCCACGATCTGATTCTGGTCGGCGATCGGGCCAATGCGCCGCTATTTCCCGGTAGCTTAGCTGATTCGGTGGTGAAGTTTGCCACCAAATCGGTGTTGGTTGTCCGCCAGCGCCTGCCACAGTAATTCACCATAACCGCATCCTTGATCCCGGCTTGCCCCAACGAGCTAAGCATCAGCCCTGCCCCTTCTACCAAAAGCAGAAGGGGCAGGGCTGATGCTTTGTCCAGGACACACGCTTTCTAGAATTACAGCTTTTTTTTCGTTAGAAAGTGCTTGACAGACAACGAAAAACAGATATAATTCATCTATTGAACTAACTGAAGCCTTTTTATCCCCTCTGGAGCAGCCGGACAGTGGATCCATCCTCCTTCGGTAGCAACGCTGCTACTAGCAATAAAATCCGCACTCTACTAGCCTCGGTCAGAGCAAGAGAAAATTAGAGTGATAATAGCCTATAGAAGCGATCTCTTTCGCACAATATCGATTCTGTAAAAAGCGCTTGACACACATTTCAAAATAGATATAATTCATTCATCGAACTAATTGGGCTTTTTGTCAGCGCCGACGCCAAATAAATAGGGTTTCAAAGTCTGAGCGTGAATGGATTTGAGCAGAGCCGTTCGAGTGATAATGGCTGCGCAGCACTTGAATGGCCAAAAATACGCGGAACTGTCATTCAATTTTTGTGGCTGGTGCATTAGTTCCACGCGCTGCATTGCACAAGCGTTATAAATTTGGGTCTGAAATTTATCTATTTTCTTGCTATTTGTCACTATCCAATATCCAATCTCTATACCATATCCAAGAGGAGAATGATAATGCAAACCACTCAACAATTTTCGCGTCGGCAAGTGTTGAAGTTGCTAGGCATTACGGGAACAACCGTAGCGCTAGCCGCCTGCGCACCACCAGTGGCGCCTGCCCCGTCGGCAAGCAGCGAGGGCTCATCCGCCAGCACAGGCGGGCCCAGCGGGAAGGTCGTCATGTGGGCGTTCCCGCTCACCAAAAACGACCCAGAGACGATCTGGAACCCCTTGGTCGAGAAGTTCACGAAGGAGTATCCCAATGTGCAGGTCGAAGTGCAGATGCAGTCTTTGGATGCACGCCGCGAGAAGATGCTGGCGGCAGCAGCAGCCAAAGCAACCCCAGATTTGGCCTATCTAAACAATGACATGGTCTTCTCTTTTGCACAGGCCGATGCGATTGTTTCGCTGGATGATTACCTGCAAAAGATTGCGCCCGAATTGTCTGGCCAGTATCCCAAGGGCATGATTGACGGGCTCAAATATTCAGGCAAGTTGATGATGTTGCCCATCCTCTCTGGCGCCGTTTGTGGGCTTTACAACAAGACGCTCTACCAAGAAAGCGGGCTTGACCCGGCCAAAAATCCCCAGACCAATGACGACATTTTGAACATGTGCGTCGAGGCCAAGAAGAAGGGCTATTACGGCACCGGCTATCGCGTCAACAATCTCGAATCGTTCACGGCCTATCTCTATGGCTTTGGCGGTCGGTTGCTCAGTGCGGATCACCAGACTTCCCTGCTAGATTCGCCGGAGAGTGTGGAGACCTTTAAATTTATTGTCGATCTGTTCAAACAGGAATATGTGCCCAAAGCGGGCGCAACGGCGGCGGCGGATGCGGCCGCCGCGGCGGCAACCGACTATTTTGCTCAACAGAAACAGATCTCCACCGAATACACGTCGAACATGTCGTTGATTGGGCAGTACGAGAAACAGGTTTCGGGGATTCAACTGGGCGTGACCGAAGTGTTAAAAGCCAAGGATGGCACGCGCCGTTCAACACCAACCCTCGGCTGTCTTGGCATCTTCTCGGCTGGCCAGAATCGCGATGCGGCGGCCTATTGGTTGACCTGGCTGTTGCGGCCCGAAAATCTCGCGTTCTATAACACACAGGGTGGCTTTGTGCCGCCAACAGCCAGCGCCCGCGAGAAGTGGGAAGTGGATCCTGTGACCAAAGAATGGGGGGGCCAAGTTGAAAATATTGCCGTGGATCAGGACATCCAATATTATTACAACAGCAACATTACGTTTATCCAACCGGTTTTGAGCGCGGCAGCCCTGGGTCAAATGGCACCAGAGGATGCGGCGAAACAGGCCGCGACCCAGATGAATGATTACATCAAAGAGAATCCGTTGAAGTAGGTAGAACGTGATGAGTGACGAGTGATGTGTGATACGTGAAGGTAGAAATATTGTCGGCCTTTCTCACGCATCACTTTTCACTTGTCACTCGTCACGTATTAGGTATAAGGCTTCGCTATGCAGAATTCAACAACTATCCCTTCCCGTAAACCTAAACCCTGGCGGCGTTACTTAGTCTGGTATGCCTTGATTGCACCGAACGTGATCTTGTTTACGATCTTCGGCCTCCTCCCGATTATTGCCACGGTGTTGATCAGTTTCACACGCTGGAATATTCTGGGGTCACCTTCTTGGATTGGCTTGCAAAATTTTCAACGTCTGTTGCATGACGCCGAATTCTGGACCTCGTTGCGGGTCACCTTGGTCTATGCCATTCTCTTTGTCTTGCCGTCGGCGGGCATTGCGTTGGGGCAAGCCTTGTTGATTTCACTGGCTGGGCGCTGGCAAGCGCTGTTTAGGACCATCTATTTTATCCCAGTCGTGACCTCGATCACTGTAATCGCCATGATCTGGGGCTGGCTCTTCTTGCCAGACGACACAGGCCCCTTGAACTATCTGCTGGGCAAAATTGGCATTGGCCCCCAGAGTTGGCTGCAAAGTCTTACACAGGCGCTGCCCGCGGTGGTCATTGTCGCCGTCTGGAGTGCGGTGGGCTATTATATGGTGTTATGGTTGTCGGGGCTGCAGGGCATTCCGCAAGAGTTATTGGATGCGGCCATGGTGGATGGGGCGAATGCGTGGACCCGTTTCTGGAGTATCACCTTGCCCTTGCTCAAGCCAACGACCATGTTTATCGTGATCATCGGCACGATCAATGCCTTCCAGGCTTTCGCGTTATTCTACTTATTAACCGGCGGTGGCCCACTCTACAATACAACAACCATCGTGCTCTTTATTTATAAACATGCCTTCCGGCTGCAAGAGATGGGCTATGCTTCGGCGGCTTCGATGATGTTGGTAGTCGTGACCATTATCACCGCCATGATCCAACGCCGCCCGATTGGGGGATGGTCTGATGTACTCTACTCGTGAACAATTTGTCAAGCCGGTCCTGCGTCCCGCTACGTCGCACGCCTTTTGCGGCCATGTTTATCGTGCCCTTTCTCTACATGATCTCGATCTCGTTTCGACCGAACATGGAGATCCTGACCTTTCCCATTTCGCTAATTCCCGAAGAACCAGGCATGGGGGCGTTCACTTCTTTATTCGCCGGCACCGCAATGACGAACTGGATCTTCAATAGCTTCTTGGTGACAATTACCGTCACGCTGCTGCAACTCTTTACTTCGTCGATGGCTGGGTATGGCTTTGCGCGCGGTGATTTTCCGGGCAAGGATATCATTTTCTGGCTCCTGATGAGCGCGATCATGATTCCCTTCACCGTGACGATGATCCCGTCTTATATCTTAATCGCGCGCTTGCAATGGATCGACACATTTTATGCGCTGATTATCCCAGCCGCCACTTCGATCTTTGGCACTTTTCTCTGCCGCCAATTTATCTTGACGATCCCGCGCACCTATGATGATGCGGCGATCGTTGATGGTTGCTCGGTGTGGGGCGTCTATTATCGCATTCACCTGCCATTGATGACACCGGTATTGGCAACGCTAGGGGTGCTGGCCTTTTTGGGCACCTGGAATGATTTTGTTTGGCCACTGCTGGTCTTGCAATCCAATACCATGAAGACCATTTCAGTGGGTCTGGCCAGTATGCTAACCTATCAAGGCGGCGCCTCGATCCGCATGGCAGGGGCCACAGTTACTTTTTTGCCCACCTTGATCGTCTTCATCCTTCTCCAACGCTACGTCATCCGCGGTTTTGTGCTCTCCGGGCTTAAAGGCTAGTAGTCTGGTCAGTTAACCGGTGGCCAGCCGCTTCGTCATGCGAGCCAAGCTAAAAGCGATTCGTTCGTAGCCTAGTTACACCGCCCCTTTGGCTACTCATCAAGAAGACCAACGGCGAAGCGCCGCAAGCAGGCTTGCGGCGCTTCGCCGTTGGGTTGGTGTCGCACCCCAGCTATATTTGTATAATGGTTGCAACCCCGTTGATGAGTCAAGTATCCACTTGACTCTGACACCGAGGTACAGCTGTTTTGCTTAGCGCGGCTACCCTTTCGTAGCAGCATATCGCTGTAATAGCTGTAAATTTCTGAGATTCACCCGCCGGAACATATACATCAGATCCCCAACAAAGGGTACAGCGCCTACCACAAAATTCAACCCAATATTGCCGACCATTTGCAGCATAATCCGCCCAGGCACGTCTAATTGAAAAGCAATCCAGACGAGATATAAAGATAAAATAGCATCCGTCAGATCACCGATGCCAGGAACCAGGTTAATGATGGCGCTCAAGCCAAAACGATAAGGCCCAAGTTGGAAGCGATTATCCAGTAGATTGGCCAATCTGGTCGCTATTTTTAAATGAGAATTCATAATACGCAGATCTCCAGTATGTTGGTACGCGCACTTGGCAAATAAGTTTATTAAACTTTCCCTAAGATACCATCGACTCGGCCTATCCTCTATCAGCGTAAGGCTGAGCCATCTGTAGGACAAACGTGCAAAAGGGTATCCCTTTGGCTTACAATGGGAGATTGAGGCTAAGGGGAAAGGAGTTTGACATCTCTGAAATGAGCGCTTCATGAACCTTTTTGTACAATTTATACGTTAAGTTACGTTGCTTTGCGTTTATCCAGGTTAGGCCATTTGCTGGCGCAAAAATCGACCAACAGCCTTTAAGCAGCCGGCCGGATAAGCAGTAATTTTCTGATTGGTCAATGGTTGGAGTTTGTTTATGGATATTTATACAGAAAAATTTACCAATATTTTTGTGATTCTAGGCGAATTGCTGGCGCTGCTGGTCCTCTTTTTTCTTGTTATGCATTTGCTGCGTGTCAATGCCAAACGACTGGCCCAAACGAGCCATTTCTCGTCTTATTACGGACATTTTGAACAAGCCCAAAATTTGGTCAAGTGGGTGCTCTTTGTGTTGTTTGCCATGTGTGGGATTGCGCTGGCGGCCTGGGATATTACCTTGCTCGTGCAAAACCAAAATGTATGGGATTATACGCTGCGCCTGGTCACGACGATCCTGCCGCTCGGTTTTTGGATCGAGTTAGGCGTAAACTTGGGGCGCATCCTGGTCAATATTCTGGTCACTTATTTCATGCTAAAGATCGTGGATCGCGCGCTCAGTTATTTTCAAGCAGAGGCAAAACAGGCCGAACTCTTGCGCATTGAAACGACCACGATCGAAGCGCTGTTCGCCAAGCTCAGTAAGATTATCAAATACACCATCTATCTTTTTGCCCTGGTGCTTGCGATGCGCATGTTGCCGCTGCCCAGTGTGATCGATCAAACAGCGTCGATTGTACTCAAAATTTATCTGATTTTGGCCGTAGGCCGATTGCTCGTCCTGTTAGTGCCTGATATTTTGGATACGTTGGACGCCTTAAGCAAAAAATATATTCGCGTGATCAATCTAGACGAATTCTACAACCAGGCCCATACCCTGATTCCGCTGCTCAAACGCTCGCTGGAATATATGATCTATGTGCAGGTTGCCACACTGGCGCTGATTAAAATTCCTTGGATGGTCACACTGTTTCCCTACGGCGCAATCTTGTTGCAATGGATTGCCATCTTTTTTCTCAGCCGGGTCTTGGTCGAGATCTTTAACTGGCTGATCGACAAATTCATGCTGGGTAACGATGAGCTTTCCGAAGGGCAACAGCAGCAACGCTTGACCTTTGCGCCTTTGATCAAGAGTATCGCCCGCTATGCCACCTATTTTGGCGCAGGCTTGTTTCTTTTGCGGGCGCTGAACGTCAATATTACACCGATTGTCACCGCCATTGGTGGTGTAGGGTTGATTGTAGGTCTGGCGGCGCAACCGGTGCTGAACGACTTGGTATCTGGCATGTTCATTTTGTTTGAAAATTTGTATATGGTGGGTGATCAGATCGAGGTGAGCGGTGCGCGCGGGATCGTGGAAGCGATTGACGTGCGCACGACCCACATTCGCGGCGAAGATGGCCGCATCTACATGCTTCGCAACGGCCAAATCGGCCAGGTGATCAACTATTCGCGCAACTATTCATATGCGGTCGTTTCGTTAACGGTCGATAATGAAGCCGATCTGGATGGGGTCTATGCCACGGTGCATACGATTGGTCAACAACTGGCCTCAACCAACAAAACCGTGCTGTCGCCCACCGAAATCGAAGGGATTCAGGAAGTGGGGCCCGATGGGGTGAAGTTGCGCATTGTCACCAAGACCAAGCCTGGGCACAGCGAGAAAGTGGCGCGTGACTTGCGCGCCCGGATCAAAAAGTCATTTGCTGGCGAAACCCAGGTGCTCCCTACCGTGACCAGGGTACTGGTCAAATAATGGACGATAAGCCAGGCCTGGTTGTATACTAGGGGAAGGCGAAGGAATTTGGCTGGCTAGCCATGTGCCGAGCGCCCATTACCGAAAGGAGCACCAGTTGTGAGTCTGCCTGGACCCGCCTTTTATGATGACGAAGCCGTTTTTGCCACCTATCAGCAGCGCCGCCAGCAACCAGACAATCCAAATGATCTGCTGGAAAAACCGATCATCCTGGCCACCTACGAACGACGCCAACGCATCCCACTCTTCTTACTGATGGCGGGACGCAAGCCGCCCCTTCCCCACCCATAGCATAAATACAGGGAGATTTCGCATGAACGGTCAAATGAGGAAAGATATAAAACCGGGGCTTACGGTTGATATTGTCTTAAAAGAAGATCAGCGCAGCGGTAAACGCACGCGTGGGGTGGTAAAAGATATCTTGACAAGTTCCCCACAACATCCACATGGCATTAAAGTGCGGCTGGAGAGCGGTGAGGTCGGGCGTGTCCAGGCGGTTATTGATCCAGGCCCCAAAGTTGGCTGAATTTCTCCCGAAATTCGGGAAGCGCCGTTTTGGGAGGTCCACGAGTTTTCTGCCAGCGCTGGAGGCTACAGGGTCATAGTTTGCAGCCTCCAGCCTGATAAAAGGGCTAGCTACTCGCCAAGGCCATTGGCAGAGAAACAGTAAAACAACTACCCTGGCCCGGCTGGCTATCCACAGCCAGCGAGCCGCCTTGGGCTTCTGTAAAGATTTTACAGATCCATAACCCGAGCCCAAATCCTTGCTCCTGGGCTGTACCCGGTCGCTGGGCACTGGAAAAAGGTTGAAAAAGCTGCTGAATTTCAGCGCTGTCCATCCCCAAACCGCTGTCTTTGATGCGAAATTCCAACATCTCCGCGTTGTAGCTGGCGGCTAATTCAATCGTGCCACCTGCTGGCGTAAATTTAATCGCATTATTCACCAGGTTGCTTAGAATCTGAATCGTTTTGGGCACATCGGCCCGGATATTAATCTCAGGCGCAACGGTGGGCGCCAGATAACAGATCCCTTTATAATCGGCCTGAGGCTTCGTCTCGGTAAAGACCTGGTGCAGCAAGCCATTCAGGGCAATTTCACTGGGCTGCGCGGTGATTTTTCCTGACTCGGAAAGTACAAGATTTAAGGTATGATTGACCAATGCCATCTGCGCTTTTGCCGCTGTGTGAATGCGGTCGGTATATTTTTCGACCAGCGAGGCATCAACATCCATCTGTTCCAGGGTTTTGCCGATCATCTCATTCGCGATCATGATCGTTGTGAGCGGTGAACGTAGATCATGTGCGACGATGGCCAGCATATCACTCTTGAGCTTGAGCAGCTGATCCAACGAAGTGACGCAGTGTTGGGCATTCGCCATCAGCAGTCCGGCTTCATCACGAAATTGAACAGGTAATTGCGGGAGCTGCCCTTGCTGAAGGTAATTATAAAGCGCCTGCGAGGTCTGCGCGACGGGCGCTAACAAGTGGTGCTGGATAACGATCGTGAGCAGAGAGCCAGCAAGCGTGGCCACCAAAGTCACGAGAAGGGTCGGCCAGGCCACCGACCAGCTACTGCTCTGTAAAATAATATGTAACACAAGTGATAGGAGCGGGATATGAACACCAATGAAGGCAACCAACAGAAATTTACTTAGATAAGATTGTGGCCAGCGGCTCCTAGATAACTGGCTGTAAAGTGTAAGTGAGTGATGCATATCGACCCTTTTCATTAAAAATTCCATGGTTTGATAGTTCGTTAGTATCGCTGTGCGCGAGGGTAACAAGCCGAGTAGTTTACGCTAGAAATCAGTCAAAGTATGTATAAAGCTCCCCAAGATAAGCCTACTTTTTACTCTGCAAAGCAGCAGGCAGGCAGGCAGGTTTCGCTGTGTGTAGCGGGTGTTGATGGTGATTAACCATTTATTGCGGTCATTGGGGCGCGCGGCAGATTGACTGACCCATTACCGCTTTATTTGGTTAATGCCCATCAATTACCGCAGACGGCTTTTCAAACAGCCTCTTACTATTTAGCGAGTTTAGGAGGAAGGGGGTTTGGAGTTTTACTAGAGACAGGCAGCGCGCAAAGGTGGCCAGGATATTCCCAGAGCGCCGAGTGGGTAATTCACAGCCAGGATTATGCGATAAGGGGAAAAAGGCATAAAATAGAAAAAGGGAGCGCAAGCCTAGCATGTTGGCGCATGAAACTTACAACACCACAGCCCTTTAGGTGTACAGCGTCTAATTCATATCACGCACCAGAACAGGAACGATGCATTATGGCAACCGAATCTCTTTCCGACCATTTCACACCTTTGCTCAGCGGCATCAGTCGCGAGCCCATCCAGATCACCGATGTGAAGCTTACACGTCTCACTTACCAACCAACTGACGGTTCCTATGTTCACGAGTGCGGCCCCGTGGTGCTTACCAAATATGATATAGCAGTGGTCGAAGTTTTTACCGATCAGGGCTTGGTCGGCATTGGGCCGGGTGCGGTGAATGGCTCAACCGACTATACGCAGTTGATTGGCAAGAATCCCTTCGACGTTGCCCAGTTGGCGCTGCCAGCCGGTTTGGATGTGGCTTGCTGGGACCTGATCGGCAAAGCCAAAGGCAAGCCTGTCTATCAATTGCTCGCGACCGACAACGAACCAAATCCGCACGTCCATGTCTACGGTAGCGGGGGGGTGCACTGGACCTATTATGACAAAGGTGATGGTAAACCGTCTGGCGTCGCGGCGCTGATCGAAGAAGCGCTCCGCTACAAGACAATGGGCTTTGACACCTTTAAGTGGCGACCAGGCACCGACTGGGAAGAAGCGGGTATGAATCCAGCCAAGTTAGGTGAAATCTGCCGGCAACTCCGGGCGGCGGTAGGGCCGAATTTTAATTTAGGGCTAGAGAAAAAAGGGTATGATTCGTGGACGCTGGAAGAGTGTCTGGAGATTGCGCCGATTATCAACGATCTGAATTTTTTGTTTTTCGAGCAGCCAATGGGTGACGAAGGGCCGGCGCAGTTCGAAGATTATCTGCGCATCAAGGCCCAAATGCCCAACGTAATGTTGTGGGGCGGCGAACGCTTTCGCAGCCTGGCCGAGGCCCGCCCCTGGCTGGAGCGGCAAATTTATGATGCCGTCCAATCCGACGCGTATATCATCGGCATCACAGAGAATTGGCAGATCGCCCGCGTGGCCGCCGCGCATGGCGTCAAACTTGTGCCGCATAATTGGAGTTCCAGCCTGGGCACCATGTGTAATGTTCACCTGGTGGCCGGCGTCCCCAATGGCCACATGTGCGAGTTTTTCCTCTATCCCAATCCTTTTCGCGACCACCTGTTCAAAGAGCCATATCGCCCCGTGAATGGCACGATTACACTTTCCGACAAACCTGGTTTTGGCATGGAACTCGCCGACGATCTAGAAAAACAGTTTCCCTATCATCCTGGCCCCAATGTGGCCGCCAATCCCCGTTTTCCCCACGCCTGGGCTCGGGCCCAGGCGCGTGAAGAGCGGGTTCGACGACGCTATGAAGCTAAGCAGTCGTCTTGAACAGACTGTTTGAACGCTCAGATTTGCCAGTTGGCGACCTTGGCGTTCTCAAGGGCTAGCCAATGGGGAGCAAACCAACCGCGGGGCTAACCTAGCGCCGACGACGGCTCGATGACCGGCGTTGGGTTTGGCCTTGCGGCCTGCGGTTTTCGTTGTCACTGGATCTGACAACCCGCGTTGCCTCACTATCCACTGGCGGCGCCACAGGTGCATGCAACATCTGCTGGTAATAATCATCTAGCAACATGGTGATGATCGACAACTCATCTTCGTTTTCGGCCAGGCTGCGGGCCAGCGGCAAGAGCCGTTGGCTGCGCTCGGTCTGGAGTTTGTCACGGTCGCGCAGGCGCGCTTCAAGCAGCGCGGTTAGCCGTTCGCCCACCACCGTTTCAACATCCTCGTCGGTCGGCAGCGACCGTTTTTCGATGTTAATGCTAAATTGTTTGGCGATTCGTTCTAGCATGTATTTTTCCAAACCATTGACCACCGTAATGGCGACCCCGCTGGCCCCCGCTCGTCCGGTGCGCCCAGCGCGATGGATATAGGCTTCCATGTCTTCGGGTGGTTCGTACTGAAAGACGTGTGAAAGATTCGGGATATCCAACCCGCGTGCAGCCACGTCCGTCGCGACCAGAAAACGGAGCGTACCTTTGCGCACCCGCTCGAGCACACGCTCCCGCTCCCCTTGCGAAAGATCAGCGCTTAATTCGTCAGAGTCGTAACCAAAGCGCTGGAGTACAACGTTGATAAAGTGCACATTGACCTTGGTATTGCAAAAAATGATCGCCGAAGCCGGATTTTCCAGCTCGATCAGCTTAACCAACACCCGTTCTTTGCCCACACCCGGCACTTCATAGACAATATGCTCCGTTTCGGTGACATGCACATGATCCTTACTGAGTGAGATCAGTTGAGGCTCATGCATAAATTGCTGAGCTGTCCGGATGATGTGTTCGGGAAAGGTGGCTGAAAACATGCAGGTATTGAGGCGATGATTGGGCAGATACCGTTGTAACTGCACCATATCCGGGTAAAAACCCATCGAGAGCATGCGGTCAGCTTCGTCGAAGACCAAGATCTTTAAGCGGTCGAGCGTAAATGTGCGTTTCAGCAGATGATCCAGCACGCGACCAGGGGTGCCAACGACAACATGCGCCCCTTGTTTGAGCGCATCTACCTGACCTTTATAGCCAACACCGCCATAGACGGTAATCGTGCGCAGCCCAGAAGCCCCCAACAAAGTCTCGGCCTCGCGGGAGACTTGCTGCGCCAGTTCGCGTGTGGGCACAAGAATCAGCGCCTGACAGTAATTTTGTTTGGGATCAAGCCATTCCAACATAGGCAAGAGAAAAGCACCGGTCTTGCCGCTGCCGGTGCGGGCTTGGACCATAATATTGCCGCCGGCCAGCACATAGGGAATGGCACGCGCCTGCACTGGCATTAGCGTCTTCCAGCCAGCTTTGGCGACGGCATCCTGCAAAGGTTGGGGCAGTTCGGCCAGCGTTATATCCGCCAAAGGGGCAGGTGACTGGCTACTAGTCGAATCGGTAGAATTATTCAAGAAAACCTCGATTGTGATATTATTTTCGTAAAAGTAAATTGCATAGATTATAGAGCGTTCACAGCGCGTACAGACAGGCCAGAAGCGTTATGCCCACTATGTCGCCTTGTGTAGACCGCGTAACCTATGTGCATTACACCAAGTGACCAGCCATAGTAGAATTATCGTTGCTCAAGAACGTCATTCAACCAAGGGCAACCACATACCATATTTTAGCATATTTTCATGCCTATCCACATATAACAAATAGCCAGATCTAAGATTCCTTTGGTGATCGGATTATAGCTTTTGCAGATACCAGATCTCACCACCAAAGAGGAACGTGCCCGTTTCCCCCACGAACAAGGGCGTAAGTTCGTCTAAAGCTTAGGCAAACGGCTTTTATGGCGCCAGTAACGCTTGCACATTGGCAATAACCGCTGGGTGAAAATAAGATTGTCTATTACCGGGAGAGCAGATAGGTCGGATCTTCATCAAAGTATAACATACGCTTCTGAGCCACTACGATGCCAATCCAACCGTGTACCGCCATTGAACTAGCCAACATCATCGCCGCCGAACACCTCGACGAACAGATCCAGGTTATCACCCCATTGCTGGGCCGGGGCAGTGTGAATCAGATTTTTGTGGTGCAAGCGACAAGCGCAACCTTTGTTATGCGCATGAATGATGATGCGCGGGCCTTGCAAGATTATGGCAAAGAACAATGGTGCATGGAACAGGCAATGGCGCAAGGCATTCCCGGGCCGCGAGTTTTAGCCCTGGGTCAACGTGACAATTTTGCCTATATGTTGCAAACGTTCGTCACCGGCCTGCACGGCGCTGACAGCACGCTGGATCCCATCCCGATTTGGCGCGCGCTTGGCCGTTATGCACAGCGCATCCACACCATCCCTATCATTGGCTACGGTGAGCAACTCGTTGATCCGCGCCAAGGCCGCTTTGCGGCGCCACCCCACCCCGGTTTTGACGGCTCCTGGCCGAGCTTTATCACCTACAATGTAGACAGCCTTACCGCCGACGATCCGCTATTGGCTTTAGGTGTACTCACCGCTGTGCAGATGCAGATTATCCGCTCCCTTTTCTTTTCGCTACACGAAGAGAATTTTGCATTTGGCCTTAATCATGGCGATCTTTCGCTCAAAAATACACTGGTCGATGTCACCGGTGAAGTGAAGCTGCTGGATTGGGGCAGTGCGGAAGTGCATATTACGCCCCATTGGGAGATCATTCAGATGTTGGATGCGCAGACGGCCATGAATACACCTGATGACAGAAGCATGCAGGCGTTTCTAGAAGGTTATGGTCTGATGTCCGCCGAGTTTGCTCGGTTGCAGCCCGTTTTGTCGACTTTACGCCTGCTACGCGCCTTTGACAAATTGCGATGGGCGCTGGATTGTGCACCGGCCCAAATTCCTGCTTTTGCCACGGTGGCACAACAATTAGTCCGCCAACATTTTGCAAGGGTGAGCATTGCAGGTTGCTAAATAATGCGTTATGATTCTGCTTGCCAAAGAGCTTGCACGGCCATTATGCAGCGCGATCAACGTCAATCCCAGTGGGGTATTGTCTTAAAATTTATGGTAGTTACACGTTATGCTAGTTACACGATATTGAGCTGTAAACAAACTCTGGTGTACAACAAGGAAATCAAATAGCGAATGCAATCCCACGTCAAAAATATACAGACCGAAATCCTCTCAGATAATTGGTATGTGTTGCGCAAAATCACCTTTGACATGCAAAAAAAGGATGGCAGTTGGCAAACACAGAGCCGAGAAGCCTACGATCGCGGCAATGGCGCCACGATATTGCTCTATAATAAAGAACATCGTAGCGTCATTCTGACCAACCAGTTCCGAGTGCCCACCTATGTCAATGGCAACCCAAGCGGCATGCTAATCGAAGCCTGTGCAGGGCTTTTAGATAAAGACAATCCAGAGGATTGTATTAAGCGCGAAGTCGAGGAAGAGACGGGTTATCGGGTCAGCGATGTCAAGAAAATTTTTGAAGCCTATATGTCACCCGGCTCGGTCACAGAAATCTTGTACTTTTTCGTGGCAGAATACGCCAAAGATCAGCGCGCCCATGATGGTGGTGGCATTGAGGAAGAAGAGATTGAGGTGTTAGAGATAAAATTTGAGGAAGCGCTGGTAATGGTCGAGCAAGGCGCAATCAAAGATGCCAAAACAATCATGTTGCTACAATATGCGCAGATCCATAACTTGCTAAATCATCCACCGGTTAAAACCGACGCATGAGCCGTTATTATTTTAGTAAACCGGTAATTGTAGCGCGCAGTGCACATCCCTCAATGTAGCTTGACAAGGATACGAACTGCACCTGGCCGAAATAAATCTTTAATTTTCAGAGCACTTACACTCCCCAAGAATGGATGAAGCTTATGCTGGTCGAAAAACCGCGTGACTATTTACGCTATGCCTATGAACAACATTTTGCCATGCCCGCCTTCAATGTTTGCAATTTAGAGATGGCCAAGGCGGTGATCGAAGCGGCCACGTTGGAACGCGCGCCGGTCATCGTGCAAACCTATCCTGGTGACCTTGCCCATGCGGCCTTTGGTGTGGGGCTGGGTCCGTTGCCTGGCATGATCAAAGCCTTGGCCGCCCAGACGCCGGTGCCGGTCTTTTTGCACTTAGACCACGGTCCGAGTTTTGCCTACGACTTACAATGTCTACACGAAGGGTACAGCTCGGTGATGTTCGATGGGCATGAACTCTCTTTGCAGGATGCGCTGGCCGAAACGGCGGCGATTGCGCGCATGGCCCACGCGTTGGACGCAGCGGTCGAAGGCGAGCTTGGCACCTTTGGCGGTGACCAAGGGAGCCAAGAATTTACCAATCCCGATGAAGTAATGGCCATGTTCGAGCAGGGGCAAGTCGATATGCTGGCGGTGTCGGTCGGCTCGGAGCATGGTCAATCCAGCCGGTTGCAGCTTGATCTGCTCAAAACCATTTATGATAAAGCGCAAGCACCCTTGGTGATTCATGGCGGCAGTGGCATCCACGAAGACGATGTGCGCGCCGCCGTTCAATTAGGGGTCGTGAAGATCAATATCGGCGCAGCGCTCTCCCGCGCCTGGTGCCAGGGTTCACGCGAAGCGCTCGATGCGGGTCTAGGGCATTATGGTGTGCTGGACAAGGCAGAGCAACGCGTGCGCGAAGTGGCGCAACATCGCTTGCGCTTAATGGGCGCCAGCGGCCGAGCGTAGACGACATTAAAGTGCGATTGTGCTCTGCTGTGGTTACACTGTGAGTTAAATAAACGTAGCCACAGCAGAACCCGATACGACAAGATTCCACACTCAAATCACCATCAACCGCAGAATTCTGCGGCGGTGCATTGCAACCGATTTGCGACGCCTGATTGTAGCAGTTCTCCCGCAATTTTGTCCCCACTGGTTCGATCAAAGCTTGGATAGGTGAGCTTGGCATTCACCCACCAGAGGATAAAGCCGTTTATCAAGTCTGGCGACGGCAGTTTCCGCAAGGCGAACAAGCTCCGCTTCCGATCCACCGCTCCGCATAAATTTCTCAGTTGGTTGAGTACAAACGCGCTCCTTCCTCAATAATCTTTTTGCTCGCGCTTGCGAATGGGCAGGTTGCGCTTCCGATCTAATCCATAATTCATCCAAATTTCATGCAAACGGTAGATGCCGGCGCGATCATCGACTTGTTTACTTGGGCAACTTCACAGCAGATAACCCTACGCAACCGCCGAAAAGGCAAGTTGCGGGAGAGTTTGCTATTTTATAGGGAGCTTTGGTTATGAAAAAGCGTGCTTTGGCCATTGGCATCACGTTGATCGTCTTTGTCCTGTTTATCCTCAGCTACGGCTGGGACCGCGCTTGGACCGCAGTCGAACACACCTACTACCAGTTAGGGCAAGATTCGGGGGTTACCTATGCCAGCACGATTGAAACCGTCACTTTCCCAAGTCAGGCGCTTGGTGGTCGGCAGCGCGAATTAAAAATCTATCTACCCAGTGACTATAATCCCACCGGCAGCTATCGCTATCCTGTCCTCTATTTGCTCCACGGCTATCCTGGGTCGGATACTGATTGGTTGATCAATACCAATCTACAGAAAGTGCTAGACAGCATGGTTGCCAGCCATACCTTGCCGCCACTGCTGGTCATCTTTCCCGATGGCAATGGGCCACTGGTGCGGGATGGCCAATATATCAATGGCACGACTGTCAAACAGAATATGGAGCAATATTTGCTCGAAGTGGTGCATTTCGTCGACAGTCACTACCATACAAATCCAGATCGCCACTATCGCGCGCTGGGCGGCATCTCATCCGGCGCGTATGCGGCCGTCAATGTCGGTCTGCATTATACGAATCTGTTTGCGTTTATGATCAGCCACAGTGGCTATTTCCTGGATCAAGAGCCCGCATTTTTTCGCTTGCTGAATCATGATCCAGTAGCCCAGAAGAAAAATAACCCGCTGGCTTATATTGCAACCGTTGCCATCAATCCCAAGACCTTTATCTACATGGATGTCGGGGGCGCGGATTTTCATTGGCGGGTGGCGCAAAATCAACAGATGGATCAAGCCCTGACCAAACGGCACATCCCGCATGAATTTCACATTACCGCTGGCTGGCACAATTGGAATGTCTGGCGCAACAACATTCAAAAGTCATTGCCAAAGCTTGGTCAATTCTGGCAACACAAACAAGCCTGAGATTTATTACGATTGCTTTTTAGCGAGAAGGTAGTGGTACAATAGGCTAAATCTCGCTCTACAAATTCCAATCTAACACCAGCTCCCAAAGAGAGTTCATCTATGCCAGATGCATTGTTAACTGTCAAGCCAATTTTGGATCGTTTTCGCCTGGATCAGCGCGTTGCGCTGGTCACGGGTGGCGGGCAAGGCATTGGGCGCGGTTATGCCCATGCCCTCGGTGAAGCAGGCGCAGCCGTTGCCGTCGTTGATATTGTCCTTGCGCGCGCCGAAAGTGTAGTGGCTGAGCTAGCCCAAAAAGGGATTGAGGCGATTGCGCTGGCCGCCGATGTCACAAACGAAGACCAGGTGCAGGCGATGGTCGATGCTGTATTGAAAAAATGGGGTCGGCTGACAATTGGCGTTAACAACGCTGGCGCCGGCCTTTGGCAAGATGCCGAGACGATGACGCTTGACCAGTGGAATCAATTAATCACGCTTGACCTCACGGCCGTCTGGCTCTGTGCCAAAGCCGAGGCCAATGTGATGTTAGCCGCAGGCTATGGCAAAATTATCAACACGGCGTCAATGTCGGGCAGTATTGTCAACACGCCCCAGAACCAAGCTGCCTATAACACCGCCAAAGCCGGCGTGATCCACTTGACGCGCAGTCTAGCGGCGGAATGGGCCAAACGGGGGGTGCGCGTCAACTGCATCAGCCCTGGCTATACACGCACAAGCCTGGTTGATGAGATGTTACAAACGCCGATTGGCCAACAAGTGATGCCGACGTGGATGGGCATGACGCCGATGGGTCGTATGGCCGAAGTGACGGAGTTGCAGGGTGGCGTCGTCTACCTGGCCGCCGAGGCGTCGGATTTTATGACAGGGCACGATCTGGTGATTGATGGCGGCTATTGCGCGTGGTAAACAGGATCAATCCCCCTGCGAATCCAAAGCAATTCGTAGCTTGCGGCTATGTCTTGAATGGTTTCCCTACAATTCATATAATCTTATCGAGCAAACAAGAGTAATTATCTATGACGATCCTTTCTCCTACCATGACCGCCGTACGTTTATATGGGGCACGCGATCTGCGGGTCGATCAGATCCCCCATCCCGGCCAGCCTGGGCCTGGTCAAGCCCTGTTGAGGGTGACTGCGATTGGCGTCTGCGGCAGCGATTTACACAATTATATAGATGGGCGGATTGGCGATTCAGTGGTGACGACACCATTGATCCTCGGCCATGAATTCGGTGCGGTGGTCGAAGCGGTAGGGCCAGAGGCCTTCGACGGCAATTTCGCGCCCCTTACACCGGGCGTCCGTGTGGCCGTTGATCCGGCGCAGCCGTGTGGTCGCTGCGAAATGTGTGAGCAAGGCCACCCGAATCTCTGTTATCGGCTACATTTCTGCGGTTCGTTCCCCGATGATGGCAGCTTGTGCGAATATATGATCATGCCAGCCCATACCTGCTTTCCCATTCCTGCGTCAATTGACGATGCAGGTGCGGCGCTGTTAGAACCACTCGGCATCGCCATCCATGCCATCGATCTGGCCAAAATTCAAGTGGCCAACAGTGTCGCCATTCTCGGGGCGGGTTGTATTGGTCTCTATTTGCTGCAAATGGCAAAACTTTCGGGCGCGGATCCTGTATTTGTGGTCGATCAGTATGATTGGCGGCTTAAAATGGCAGAACAATACGGCGGTGTACCGATCAACTTCCAAACAGTCGATCCAGTCAAAGCAGTGATGGAGGCTACCTATCAGCGCGGCGTCGATGTGGCAATTGAAGCCGCTTGGGCCGATCATTCCGTGCAACAAGCGGCCGAGATGGCCCGCATGGGCGGACGGCTCGTCTTGGTGGGCATTCCTGGCTCGGACAAGGTAGAGCTAAAACATTCCACCATTCGTCGCAAGGGGCTTACCATGCGCACCGCACGGCGGATGAAACATACGTACCCACGCGCGATCCATATGGCGACGCACGGGATGGTTGATCTGAATGGCATTGTCAGCCATCGTTTCCCACTCGAGCAAACGCCCGAAGCTTATGCGCTAAATGCCGCTTACCAGGACAATGTGGTCAAAATTATCATTGAGACTACAGGGCAAGCGTAAACAAAGTAGACTTCCGGTAGACGCACAGGCCTGTTTCGGTAAGATTAAAAGCCTGGACCAGATCGCCAAATGAGCCATAGAAAGTCAAAGGCCTGATGCGGTTGCATCAGGCCTTTGCTCTCAGTTTTATTCGTAGCGGGTCAAAAATTTGTTATCCTGCTCACGCTGACCTTGAACAGTTAGAAATTTCTAAGGCTCTTAATCATCGGCAAATAGAGCCAACCGCGATTCGGCACTTTGGCAATGACATTATAAGTAGCATATATTCTGCCGCTGCTATCGACCACATTTACGTCGAAGTCAATGGTGCTGGTGTTTGTCGGTAGCTGATCTCTCAATACATTTAAGACAATGACGGCTTCCAGTGGCGGGGTGGAGTCTTGCGCCGGTGGTACATTCCCAAAATGATATTGACATTTGTTGCCAGCCGTAATGCCATTCAGGCATACCCACCCAACGGTGCTTTGCTCGAAATTGAACGTGGTATAGGGCGGTATAATAAAATCAATCTTAGCATCGATGATCGTCTGGCCGGTCGTGTTTTTGAAGGATACTCTATAGCTAATCGTTGGATTAACCGGGGTAGGTGATGGGCTAGGTGTAGCAGTAGGTGTTGCGGTAGTTGTTGGCTCTGTCGTTGGCACTGTTGGCACCGTTGGCACCTCTTCTCGGATTTTGTGTCGGGCCTGTGGATCAACAGCTATATAACTGGCCAACGCAACAGGTACGGGGGTTGACGCTTTAAGAGGTGGATTGTTAGAAGATGCAGCCTTTGTGTTCAATGAGAAATACGACAAGAGCAATAAAATAAGGCCAAGACAGACGATGGGCAATGTCTTACCAACCCCAGCAAGTAAGCTCGGCTTTTGTGAAGGCGTATTCATTTCTAAGCTATTCCTTTTAGAGAGAAGCACCGCACGCTATCATTTTCGGCGCTAAGTATAAGTAATCAGATGGAGCGTAAGCCACTTAACCTTAAGCTTAGCTTATTTCTCATCTAAAGCAATAGCACTATAGTACTAGCGGTCTTGCGAAATGGAGATGCAGTACGCAAACAATCTACGCGTTAAAGGATTAGCATGGCATCGCCAAAGCTGAAGAAGCGATAGCCTTCACGTTTGGCTTCTTCATACGCTTGCAACAAGATACGGCGTCCGGCATCTTCGTCATCCGGATGCAATTGGGCGACGAAGGCGCTAACGAGGAGTAAGAGGCTCGACTTAGGTAGGTGAAAATTGGTGATCAAGGCATCCACGGCGCGAAAGCGATAGCCGGGCCGGATAAATAGATTGACATTACCGGCAAAGGCAGCAACACGTTGCCACGGACAGCTTGTACTCGCATAGGGATCAATTTGCTGAACGCCGGTAGCTGCCCATTCCAGGGTGCGGGTGGAGGTGGTGCCCACCGCCACCACACGCCCACCGGCGAGGGTCAACTGATTAATCCGTTGCGCCGTAACGCTGGATAATTCGGCCCACTCGGTATGGATGTGGTGATCCTCAATATTTTCTGCTTCAACCGGCTTAAAAGTATCCAATCCGACATGGAGCGTGACCGGTTCAAAGGCAACACCTTTTTGGCGTAAATTCACCAACAGATCAGGGGTAAAATGCAGACCAGCGGTGGGTGCGGCCACACTGCCTTCAGGCTGGCTATAAATCGTCTGATAGCGCTCCCGGTCACCCACATAATCGGTAATATAGGGCGGCAGTGGAATCTCACCCAATTCTTCCAGATAGGGTTTTAGCGGCGCCGAAAAATGAATAAGCCGCGCCCCCGTTGGTTGAATGGCGATGATTTTAGCGGTCAGCGCCGCCACCTGAATGGTTGTCCCTTCATTCAAGTTCCTACCGCGCACAAGGCACTCCCATGTCTGCCCTGCCTCATCCTGTTGGCGTAATAGAAAGATTTCCACCGCGCCACCCGTACTTTTACGGCCATGCAGACGCGCCGGAATCACGCGGCTATTGTTGCCCACCAGCAGATCACCAGCATGTAGGTAATCGCCGATCTCGCGAAAAATCCGGTGCTCAATACGGCCATCCGCCCGGTGCAACACCAGTAAGCGGCTACTATCACGCGGTTCAGTTGGTTGCTGGGCAATTAAGGAAGCCGGTAGCTCGTAATCGAAAAGTTTTGTCTGCATAGTATCGTAGGTAAATAAGAAGACAGGGTTGTCTAGGGATTAGGACGCTCAGTAGAGCGGGATGCAGGATTAGGACGTAGCGTCAAGCCGTCGCCTGATACGCGGCGCACGCGGCCAGAAAACTTTCCCACAGGCGCCGGTGGCCGGCTTCCAGCTCAAAAACGCGTTCGGGGTGCCACTGCACGCCAATCACCCAACGATGGCTGGGGCTTTCATAGGCTTCAATCAGCCAGGGATCGGGCTGGGCGACACCAACAGGGACAAACATTGGCGCCAAGGTCGCCTGATCCACGCCCTGGTGATGAAATGTATTAACCGTCAACGCGTCTTGGCCAATCACTTGGTGCAGACGACTACCAGGCGCCAACGCAACGGTATGAAAGGCCGTGCCATCTGCCGGAGAACGGTGATTGTCCAAATGTTGCACCATGCCGCCACCTGCTGCTACATTCAACACCTGGCACCCGCGACAAATGCCGAAAATCGGGATATCAGTGCGTAAGGCCTGTTGCCCCAAGTGCAATTCCAACTCATCCCGTTGGAGATCAATACTCTCTGCCTCGGCGCCGGCGAGCAATTGGCCAAAATACTTGGGGTCGACATCACCACCGCCCGAAAAAATAATACCGTCTAAATGGTCAAGCACAGTGGCGGGCAAACGTCCTTGCGCGTCCGGCTGAAAAGTTAGCCCGTTTGGCAACACCGCTGGGGCATCGGGGGCTAGCAACACACTCGCTACCCCATATTCGGCCAAAACATTCAAATAATTGTGGGTGTTTTTTTGCACCCATGCCGGATCACCGTGGCGTGTAGTTACACCGATGATCAGTGGTTTGGCTTGTGGCTCCGCCTGCATATTCGCTCCTAAAATCTAAAGATTATTTTTGCCTATTTTAGCCTACTATCGAAGCGAAGGCGATTTTTGATTTACGATTTTTGATTTACGATTGACGAAGTCGACTCGCTGGCATAGATTCCTCGGCTTTTGATAACACCTCGTATAGAGGAGAAGAACCTAGACCGCAGAAACTATCTCGTCAATCGTAAATCAAAAATCGTCCATCCCCATAGCACTGCCTACGCCAAATTAATTCCAGAATTCCAGCAAAGCTCGCAAACT
>JAPLGZ010000848.1 GCA_026389895.1 Chloroflexota bacterium
AATGGCGGGCTCTTTAATGACCTTATCGTGCCGCAAGTCACCGCGCCAGGTCGCTCGATTTGGGCCGCCTATGGCCAGGGGCCAGGGGGCGATGGCGACTTTACCTATAACGTCATCCAAGGAACGTCGATGGCCAGCCCACATGTGGCTGGCGCCGGCGCCCTGCTGAAAGCGCTCCACCCCAGTTGGACGCCGGCTGAGATCCAATCGGCCTTGATGTCGACAGCTTACACTGCGATTCGCAATGACGATGGTGTCAACCCAGCAACACCTTTTGCCCAAGGCTCAGGTCGAGTTGATCTGACCCAAGCGGCCCACGCCGGGATTGTGCTGGATACCACCACGGATGAGTATCTGGCCGCGGACCCTGCCAAAGGCGGCGATCCTAAGCAGATCAATCTGGCCAGTATGGCTGACCATCAATGTCTGCTCACTTGCAGTTGGACACGCACCGTCAAGAGTACACTGGCGACCGCCGAGACCTGGACCGTTGGGGGGACCGGCGCAAACGGCGTGAACATCACTGCTAACCCAGCACAATTTGAACTTGCCCCAGGGGCAACTCAGGCGATCGTGATTACTGCCGATGCCACAGGTGCGCCTCGAGATCAATGGTTGTTCGGGCAGGTGCAATTAACCCCTGGCGGATCATCCCCAGCGGCGCATTTCCCCGTCGCTATCGTATCGTCTGCCAGCATTTTTTCGGATTCGGTTGATATCCATACCCGCCGTGATGCCGGTTCCCAATTAGTAACGGGATTGCGCGCCATTGGTATCACAGATTTGACCGTTACAACGCACGGCCTTGTCGGTGGCACCAAAACCGACCTGAGTTTGAACGAAGATCCCACCAATGGCGATCCGTATGATAATGTGAACGATGGCTCTGTGTCGGTGACACTGGTGGATGTTCCAGCCGGTGCCCTGCGGCTCGCCGCCAATATTCTTGCGTCCGAAGCGCCGGATGTGGACATGTATGTTGGCACAGGCAGTGTGCCGAGCGCCGACACCGAAGTCTGTGTCAGTGCCTCGGGGACGGCGCTTGAATCTTGTTTGGTTGATTATCCAGCCGCTGGCACTTGGTGGATCCTGGTGCAAAACTGGGAAGCGTCTGCTAATGCGCCGGACGTTATTACCCTGGCGCATGCTGTGGTTGCGGGCGATAATGGCAACCTGCGGGTTGAAGGGCCAGCTACGGTGGCCGCCGGCACGCCATTTGACGTGCGCGTCTTCTGGAATGAACCCGCGTTACAGGCCGGCGAGACCTGGTATGGCGCTTTCAGTCTTGGTACTGACCCCGCCAATCCTGGCAACCTCGGCACCATCTTTGTCAACGTGATTCGCGAAGCGGATGATGTAGTCAAGACTGTATCGCCACCAACGGCTGCGCCAGGCGTAACCGTGACGTACCAAATTGTTGTCGACACCAATGTGACGCCAGAAGATCTGGCCTACACGATCCAGGATACCATCCCGGCTGGTGTAACGTATGTGCCCAATTCGGCCACCGCCAGCGCGGGTACGGTTGCGGTCAATGGCAATGCCCTCACTTGGACGGGCGTGATGCCGTCTGCGACCAGTGTGCCAGGTCACTATAACATCACGACCAACCAGGCGGATCCGATGTGCGCCCCACCCATTGGCGATGGAGGCTATTATGATGCCCTGACCAGAACCGGCTTTACCACGGATCCGGGAATCACTGGGGATACCATTAACTGGGCTTATAACTCGTTTGCTGGAACCGACTTTTATGGCGCCACACGCGCCGCACCGCCCCGCTTCACCGATGACGGCTTCGTTGCCTTTGGCAGCATTGTCGGTGAGCCGTGGGTGAATCAGAATATTCCTGACCCAACACCACCCAACGCTTTGTTGGCGCCCTATTGGCGTGATATGGAAGTCGTCTATGATGCGCCTACCAATAAGGGGGTTACTTCGATTGGCTTTGGCGGTGGCGTCTTCTGGCTGGTTGAGTTTGATGATATTCAAGCCTTCCACGATCCGACCACTTCGCTCGACTTAGAAGTGATGGCCTGGAAGACGATCGATCCCAGCGCAGGGTCCTATGATGCCTACTATGCCTTTGACAATGTCCATGTGGCTGACACCGTTGGCACGATTGGTGTGGAAAATGACGCGGGTGATGCCGCAACGCAGTTCGCCTACGATAACTTCACACCAACGAACGGTCTGGTGCTCTGTCTGGATTATGTAGGCTTAACGCCGACGGTGATCACCTATCAAGCAACGGTGAACGCCGATGCACCGGCGGGCGTGATTACAAACCAGGTTGTCCACAACACCAATAACCCTGGCAGCCAGCCCGCCACCACCAGCGCTGATCTGACGGTCAGCCGCAATGACGTGCTCTTCCTCAGCCTTAGCAACAGTGCGCACGTGCCCAACTTGTCTTTCCGCGACGAAGACATTGTGGCCTATAACACACAAACCGGCGTCTGGTCGCAATTCTTTGACGGCTCTGATGTAGGGGTGAGCGACAATGATGTCAACGCCTTTGATCTCAAGGACGGGGAACTCTATCTCAGCTTCAACCAATCGAAGAACATGCGCGGCCAGGGCAAGTTCCAGGGGCCTGACAAGATTGAAGATACCGATATCTACCATTTCGTGCCCACATCGTTGGGTGCGAATACCGCGGGTCGCTTTGAACTCTATTTCGATGGCTCTGACGTCGGCTTGACCAGTGACGGCGAAGATATCGATGCGCTCTTCATCACCCCAGATGGCAATCTGATTATCAGTACGCTGGGCTCCTTCAAAGTGCCTGGGCCGAATGGAACGGAGCTTCGTGGCAAGGACGAGGATCTGCTGCTCTTTACGCCGACTAGCCTGGGTGAGAATACCAGTGGCACTTGGCAACTGCTGTTGGACGGCTCTGCCGAGGGGTTAACCAAATCTAGTGAGGATATTTCGGGCGTTTGGCTGAACGCTCAGTCACAGATTTTCTTGACCACGAAAGACAATTTCTCGGTTAACGGTGCCAGCGGCGACGGTGCAGATATCTTTATTTGCTCCAGACCCGATGCCAACACCTTATGTAGCTTCAGCCTCGCCCTCGATGGCTCGACCATTGGCCTGGGTGGGAAACATATCGACGACTTTGCCTATGGTTCGCTGCCGCCGCTTGCCGCCGCCGCTAGCGCAGAAGCTTACGATGCTGCGGATGATCTGCCAGAAGCAAACGACAATGCCTTTGACGATGTCGACGATGAAGAAGATGCGACGCAAACTGGCACGCTCTATCTGCCCTTTGTGACGAAGTAGTCGTCCAAGAATAAGAGCTTAGAGATTGATAGGACGCAATCTCTAAGCTCTAAACCTAAAGTTATTTCGGGACGATGAGTAAGTAGCGCTTGTAGACTTAGCCAGAACACGTGAAGATTCTGGCTAAGTTACAGGCAGTGAGTAGACGAAAACGGCGAACGGCTTCTAGTCGTTCGCCGTTTTAGTCTACTCACCTATGAAAAGCTATTTGAAGCGCATTGGTGGTTAAACCCACGTGCCGTAGAACGAACTCTACCTGGCTGGATTATCTATTCAACTCAGCCAAATTCTCCTCGCTCAACCGCGCCTGTTCATCAGGTTCGCCAGACCAGAGTTGGCGCATTTCCTCAGAATGGCTCAACAATTCCTCCAAGGTGCCTTCCGCTTCGATTTGGCCCTCTTTTAAAACAATAATATGATCTGCCCGCCGCAAAGCCGTGCGCCGGTGCGATACCACCAAGCAGGTCGGTAGGGTGGCGCGTTCAAACAGGCGCTCCCATAACAGCCGTTCAGTCTCTACATCCAGGGCGCTGGAGAGATCATCGAAGACTAACAGCTCTGGATCGCGCACAAACATGCGCGCTGCAGCCGAACGTTGCATTTGACCGCCCGACAGCTTGACCCCGCGCGGTCCAACACGCGTCTCCAGCCCCTGCTCCAAGGTGGCCAGATCCTGCTCTAGCACTGCCGCCTGCAATGCCGCTTGTAAATTAACCTTCTCCTCGGGCAGCCCCATCAAAATATTGTCCAGCAGACGTTCACTGAAGAGGCGCGGCGTTTGCGCTGTATAGGCGCAGCGGGGTGGTACAAAGAAACTGGCGGGATCATCGACCAACTGATCGTTCCAATAAATTTTACCAGTTGTCTTGGGCAAAAGGCCCAATAGCGTGCGCAAAAAAGTGGTCTTGCCGGACCCAATGCGCCCGGTTACGACCGTGATGGTTCCCCGTTTCAGGGTCAAATTTACGCGCGCAATGCCACGTTCGCTGCCAGGGTAGTGATAACCTAGATCGACAGCCTGTAAACTTACCAGATGATCCTCTGGCGTTTTTGCGCGATAAGGCAACTCTGGCGGCTGGGTGCGCCACAAATAGAGCGGTTCATGTTGCACTAAGGCCTGTGGTGACGCACCGGGCAGCAGATCAAGCAGGCGCTGCAAAGAGATGCCAGTTT
>JAPLGZ010000471.1 GCA_026389895.1 Chloroflexota bacterium
AGGTTGTTGTGGATTTGCATCTGCACGATCGTGATGTAGAGCGGAACGAGGATGACGGCAAAGGGCACCATCATGGTCGAGAGGAGCACGGTGAAAACTTGTTCTCTACCCCAAAAACGGTACTTGGCAAAGACATACCCAGCGGCCGCCGAGGTGATCAGCGTCGCCAAGGTTACACCAACGGCGACCATCGTTGTATTGAGAAAGGCTTGGGGGAAGCCGACGCGCTGCGTGATCTGGGCATAGTTATCGAATGTCCACTCCGCAGGAAAAAAGGTCTTGGCGGACGTGATCTCCACATAGGTTTTGAACGAGCCGAAGAACATCCACACAAAGGGCATCACCGATGTGAAGGTCAGGAAAATCAGGATAATATGGGGGAATATGCGGCCAATCCAGCCCAGTGATAGTGGGCGGGCAGATGTGGCCGGAATGGTAGCAGCTTTTTGCACGTCATTCTCCTCTTCTCTATCGGTACTTAGTATTGCCAATCCGGCTTTAGCGACCGGACCTGGATAATCGTCAACACCAGAATGAAGACGAAGAGCACAAAGGCGGAGGCCGTCGCAAAGCCGAAGCGCAGATTGGTGAAGGCTTCCGCATAAACCAACCGGCTGATAAAGAAACAAGAATCGCCGGCGCAACCCAATACTTCACCATTGGTAAAGGCCTGCAAGGTGCCAGCCACCATAATCACCGATTCCAAAAGTAGCGTATTGCCAAGCAGCGGGATCGTTACGTAGCGAAAACGGTGCCACGGGCCAGCGCCATCTACCTTGGCTGCGTCATACATTTCTGCTGGAATCCCCAGAAGCCCGGCTGTGATGATGACAACATGGAAGCCCAAGCCCTTCCAAACGTCAACCATCGCAATGGCGGGCAGCGCCGAGTTTGGCCCGGTGACCCAAAGGCTTTTCGGCAGCCCCAACGCCCCCAAGATCTGATTAAACTGACCATTCTGCGGGTCCATGAGCATACGGAACAATAAGGCAACCGCCACATACGACACGACCACCGGTAAAAAGATCATGGATTGGTAAAAATTGCGCCCCTGGCCAACAGCCACCAGGCAAAGTGATACAAAGAGCGCCAGTGGCAACGTCCCTACATAGACGTACAACGAAAAGACGATCGTGCGCTGCACTGCGACCCAGAAGAGCGAACCAGACATACCAGGTGAGGACGGGAAAGAGCACAATCAGGCCGAACCAAAACTGCGGCTTGCGCAGCGTCCTGGCTATACTGGAACCCAGATTTCGGCGCGGTGCCGGCACGGTGCGGCTAAGCACGGTTTGAGTCGTCATAACAATCTCCTGACGATTAATAGATGGGTGCTGCCCATCTGGCTGTTACAACCACCCATCCTAAATTGTTTACTGACGCATTTCGCCTACCAGACAAGCATTGAAATATCTGCCTGGTAGGCGAAATGCGTTGCAACGTGTTTCTTCTACCAGAGGGTGAATTCATGGTAGTTAACAAAATAAAGCGGTAACGGGTCAGACAACCTGCTTCAGCAGGTTTCACCTATCAGGCGGCGGTTCGGGTGCCCTCTGGGGCGCGCTGCGGCACGCCCGCCAATCACCGCTCTATTTTGTTAATGCCCATCATTCACCCTTCAACTCAGGACTTCATGCTATCTTTCCACTGCGTGTAATTGGCGGTCATGATCTCTTGCAAGGCATTGCAAGCTTCTTGAGCTGTCATCGCGCCCTGGCGGCATTTGGTGTAAGGCACATCCGATCCTGTGCGGTTGAGCCCCCAGTCATTGCCATAATAGACGGTATTCTTTAAGGAGTCGATCGCCCGGCGCTTGCTGACCTTGATCATGTCATCGCCCTTGTAGATCGGGTCGTCGAGCACCGAAGGCGTGGCCGGCACCACACCACCATAGATTTGGGCATAGATCACCTGACCATCGCGGGTCGCCATCCATTTGCAGAATTCAATGGCAACGTCCTTGTTTTTGGCCCGTGTTGGGATCTCGAAACCCCAACCACCTTCACCGACATACAAGGTCTCTTTGCCTTCCACCGATGGCGGCCGGTTGACCGACTCGACCTTGAGCCCTAGCTTCGCCCCTTCTGGCGCCATGCTCGTGTTGCCCATCGCCACCGCGACCTTACCGGCAAAGAGCGAGTTCATATGGGTATCACCAAGTTGTGTCTCGATGCCCATCTTCACTGGCGTTTCGATGTAGAGTTGCATGGCCTTGACGGCCTCCTCGCTATCGAAGTTGAATTTTTTCTTCTCGGCATCCCAGAAGAATTTCCCCAGCGAGCGCATGGTGGTAAGGTGCTGATCCAAGTCCCAGCCTTCGCCCGACAACCCCCAACGCGTGACGGTGTCGCCTTCCTTCTTCTGGAGCAGCTTGGCCAACTCCCACATCTGTTCGTAGCTGTCAAAGCCATCCTTCTTGTCGAGAACGGGCCATAAACCTTTGGCTTTGTCACCAACTTCGTCCAGATAGTCATAGCGGGTGGCTACCGACTGCCCAACCTGGTTGCTCTCTAGGGGGACGCCCATATAGTGCCCATCCCAGGTGTACGCCTGGATCGCTTCGGGGTAGAAGAATGTCTTCGGATCGACACCCGCGGCCGCGTAGACGACATCATCCAATTCGAGCACGGCCTTTTGCATGAACAGCGGTGTCGAAACAATCCCCATGACGCAGACCGTATCGGGCTGTGTGCCGGCGGTGATCGAAGCCAGCAACTTGGTTTCCAGCGGCCAGGCTTGGGGCTGAATATTGGCCTTGTTCTCTGTCTTCTTGAAGAAGGCATCGGCCAGGGCATGATAGCGCTCGACGTGTGGATCGTATTGCAGACCCCACATGACGAACTCTTTGTTGCCGGTCGCGGCCGGTGCGCTGCCCGTCGTCGACTGTGTTCCGGCTGGTGTACAGGCGGCAAGCGCGCCGGCTGCTAATCCGGTGCCAGCGACTTTTAAGAAAGTGCGTCGGCTAATAAACTTCTGTTCCATAATCTTCTTCCTTCCATAATTGGGTGGCTTGAGAAAAGGTAATACCAAATTTAAAAATACACCTGTTGGCACATAACTATCGCTCGGGGGAGCGTCTATGAGCTGCTCGGTTAGCGTACAAAAAATTGCCCGTCGGGAGCGCAAGGGTGATAAAAATTAACAGTAACATGGATAATAATCGGATAGACTCTACCACAACGTATATTGGGTTGTCAATTGGGTTTTATTGGTCACTATGACAACTTTTTTGCGTATTTAAACGAGTAATGTCAGGGAATAAATGCCCTACTTTATCCCTTAATCCCGGTCATCGCAATGCCGCGAATAAAATACTTCGAGGCGAAGGCGTAGACCAACATCACCGGGATGACGGTTAGCATTGAGCCCGCTGACCACATCTCGTAGCGTGTCCACCACAAATTCCGCAGACCGGCCAGCACCAAGGGTAAGGTCTGTTTTTCTGGGCTGCTGAGTACGACCAAGGGCCACAAATAGCTATCCCAGTTGCCCAAGAAGGCAAAGACAGCCAGTGCCGCCAACGGCGCACCAGAGAGCGGAATAATGATTTGCAGAAAGATGCGCCATTCAGAGGCGCCATCGATGCGCGCCGCGTCGATCAGCTCAAATGGAATGGTCTCCATAAACTGGCGCAGCATAAAGATCCCAAACGTTGACCAGAGGCCGGTAATGATAATCCCGCCCAAACTGTTGGCCAAACCCAGCCCGGTAATCGTAATATAAAGCGGCACAAGCACGACCGCAAAGGGCACCATGATGGTGGAAAGCAAGACGGCAAAGAGCTGTTCCTTCCCCCAGAACCGATATTTAGCAAAAATATAGCCGAGGGCTGCCGAGGTGAATAAGGTGACCGCCGTCACACTGGCGGCGGAAATCGTGCTGTTGATGAATGCCACCGGGAAATTGACGCGACTGATAATCTCGCTGTAATTGTTGAGCGTCCAGACTTCCGGTAGAAAATTGGTCGAGCTGACCAACTCTTTGAAATTCTTGAACGATGCCAAGATCATCCACACAAAAGGGGTCAAAGACAAAAAGGCCATCACCAACAAGACCAGATGCGCAAAGATCTGGCTGAAGGATATGGAAATTCGGCGGCGACTTGCGACTGGACGTTGTTTTAATACAGTAGTTGCCATTGCGTTTATCTCCCTCTTTCTCAATAGGACCACTTCGGGCGAATGAGTCTGAGTTGTAAAAGGCTGATAAAAATAATAAAGACGAACTGCAGCAGCGCAGCAGCCGTCGCGATGCCAAAGTGAATATTTTGGAAGGCTTCCTGATAGATCAGCAAATTGAGCATGTAAGTGGCATTGCCCGGCCCACCATTCGTTAGCACAAAGACGCCCGTGAATTCTTGCAGCGCGCCAAGTGCCAGGATCACCATGACCAAGGCCAAGGTGTGCGCAATCAAGGGCAAGGTCATAAAGCGAAAACGTTGCCAACCATTGACCCCGTCCACCGTGGCCGCATCGTGCAATTCCATGGGAATGTTGAGCATGCCGGCGGTCAAGATCACAATATAAAAGCCCAGCCCTTTCCAAACCCCAATCCCCACGACGGTGGCCAATGCGGTGTCCGAACTAGACAGCCAGGGGAAACTAGGCAGCCCTACCGCGTTCAAAATGCGATTGAACTGGCCGATTTCAGGGTCCATCAGCATGCGGAACAAAAGCGCGATGGCTACCAACGAGATGACCACCGGCAAAAAGAGAATTCCCTGATACCAGTTGCGCCCGCGCTTGACATTGACCAAGCAGATGGAAACCCCCAGTGCAATTGGCAGCATCCCAATAAAGGAGAAAATCGACCAGGTTAGCGTATTGCGCACCGAGATCAGGAACAAAGGATTGGCAAAAAGTTGTCGAAAATTATCCAACCCCACAAAAGGACTGCTGGGTGGATCGAGCAACTGATATTTGACAACAGCCAGCCGGAAGGCCAATATGATTGGTTGGTAGGCGAAAAGCCAATACCAGATTAACGTGGGGACAATGATTGTAACGCCAAACCAAAATTGTGGCCTCCGCAGTGTGTTGCGTAGCCGGGTTGTCCAACTGCGCGTGCGCGGCTGCACGCGTTGCGGCTTCGCGGCCAATGTACTTGTTCCTTGTGCCATAAGGTTCTCTCCTTGTTTTCCGGGCTCAATCACTGGTCGGGTCACAGGTAGATAGGGCGCAAAGGCCTGGCGCCCTGTCTACCTGTTCTTCCTTCTACTTACCTATTCCGAATAAAGTCTACTCTCTACGTTACCCCGTCACCTTTTTTGCATCTTCAAGATATTGCGTATATTGCGCTTCGCAACGGGTCTGATATTCTTTGGCTGCCTCCGCCGCGGTTAATTTCCCTAAGCGGACCAGTGAAGCGATCTCCCCACCGATTTTGTCTACTTCGGCAGGATAACCAAACCCTTCGCCGTAATAGTGGGTTTGGGGTAGCAGATGATCCACTTGCAGTTTGGCGGCCTTCACGTTCGGGCTGTCTTCCTTGGAATCGGCAAAATAAGAATAGTTGCCTTTCAATCCGGCCCACGCCGACACGATGCCGCTATAGATCATCGAGTAGGTGCGTTGCCCATCTTCGGTTGCCATCAGGCGCAGGAAATCCAGCGCTAGATCCGGATTCTTGGCATTCTTCGGCGCAGCAAATCCCCACCCGGCTTCGCCAACGAGCAGTGGCGCCTCGTCGCCAACAACTTTGGGCACGCCTGTCATGAAGAAGTTATAACCAAGCGCCCGACCTTGTAGTGCTGGCCCCGTAGAGCCACGCGCCAGCGCCACTTTGCCCGCCATCGCGGCATCTGAGTGATTCTGGTCCAGTTCGGTTTCGATGCCCATTTTGACCGGGGTTTCGGCAAAGAGCTCCATCGCTTT
>JAPLGZ010000438.1 GCA_026389895.1 Chloroflexota bacterium
GGATTACCAACTTTTGGGGTGTGGTATAACCTTGGGCAATCAAATGTTCGGCACAGGCAATAAAATCGGTAAAGGTATTTTTCTTATGCAGCAATTTACCTTCTTCGTACCAATGACGCCCGAGCTCACCGCCGCCGCGAATGTGCGCCGTGGCGGCCACAAAACCGCGATCGAGCAGGCTAATCACATTGGCATTGAAGCCCATATCCGTGTTGGCGCCATAGGCCCCATAACCCGCCAACAACAGCGGATGGCTGCCATCCAAAACCATGCCTTTGCGATGCACCACAGAGATGGGCACCTGTGCACCATCCGCTGCGCTGGCCCATAAACGAACGGTTTGATAGTGACTGGGATCATAATCGCCGAGGATTTCTCGCCGCTTTTTGACGGTGAGCCGCCGCTCGTCCATCGCATAATCATAAACCGTCTCGGGCGTGACCGGCGATGAATAGGTAAAACGCAACAGATTGGTCGCAAATTCTGGATTGTGATTGAGGCTATAGGTATAGACGGCATCGGGAAAATCGACACGATGGGCCTGATTGGTGGCCAGATCGATAATGTGCAATTGGCGCTGGCCGGCCTCGCGTTCCATGACCACTAAGTGCTGCTGAAAGGCTTCGGTGCGGTTGACCATGACACTGGCGCGATGGGGAATGAATTCTTGCCAGTGGGCCTTGCCTGGCGTGCCTACGGGGGCGGTCATCACCCGGAAATTGCGCGCTTGATCGTTGGTCGTGATAAAAAAGCGCTCATCATGATGGGTCACCGAATATTCGATGCCCTGCTGCCGTGGTTCAACAATTTGCGGTGGCGTCAACGGCTGGTCCGCTGGGATGAACCAGACCTCTGAGGTCATGGAACTGTCTAATATCATAAAGAGATAGGCGCGGCTCTTGCTCTTCTGGAGATGGATATTAAACCGCTGATCCGCTTCCTGGTAAATGACCGCATCCGTGGCTGGGTCGGCGCCTAGTTGATGGCGAAAAAGTTTGTACGGACGCTTGGCGGCATCTAACCCTGTATAAAAAAGCGTGCGACTATCGTTGGCCCATTCTAGCCCGTAATAGGTGTTCGGTATCTGCTCATTAAGGAGCGTGCCACTCGTCAAGTCTTTGATCGATAGCGTATAGGTCTCGTCCCCGGCCGTGTCCAGGGAATAGGCCAACAGTTGTTGATCTGGGCTGACTTTGAAATTACCAATGCCACAATAGGCGTGTCCCGCGGCTAACTGATTCTGATCGAGCAGGATCTCTTCTGCCCCGTCGGCCTGGACCGGCTTACGACAGTAGATCGGATACTGTTGGCCCTCTTCGGTGCGCTGATAATAAAAATAGTCGCCCATCTGCTCGGGCACTGAGAGATCTGTCTGTTGAATGCGGGCCCGCATCTCCTGGTAAAGTTGCTCTTGCAACGCAGTGGTTGGGGCTAAGACTGCCGCCAGATAAGCATTTTCAGCGTCCAAATAGGCAATGACCGCCGGGTCCGTGCGGTCGCGCAGCCAAAAATAGGGATCGATGATCACATCATCATGAATTTCTGTCTGTCTAGGGCGTTGGGGCGCAACCGGCGGTGTTAGATGCTGGGACATACGGGTCTCCTTTGTGACAATTAATTGGGATTATCTTACCGTCTGACCAGA
>JAPLGZ010000791.1 GCA_026389895.1 Chloroflexota bacterium
CCATAGCGATATAGCTGATGTCCAAACCCTATTATCTTTTGATGCTCAAATAAATGGGCGGGGCAAATAACGATTGGCGGAGGTAGGATTCTGCTGAGATGTTAAATTTTTCGAGTCGCGCAAAATCTCATGTGTAGGGTACACGCTAGGGTAAGCAGGCCACCACTATGCTTGCTCGCCTTGCGCCAACCAAGCGCGCATCTCTGGCTCATGCTCTTCATGGAAATGGGCAAAGAATTCAGCCGCGTTGAGGGGATGGCCGTTCAACCAGGGCAGGTGGTGCTGCACATCCATGAGGACTTCATCGGGTAAACCTTCAATGGCCGCGAGGAGCTGCTGAAATACTTGCTGTGATTCTGCCAGAACTTCGCGCACCGAGCGCCCCTGATTAGCCGCATAGATCCACGCGTTGATTTCATCATCTGTTTGTAAATGGGCGGGCCAGGGTGGGGCAGGTTCTGGTTCACCTCGTTGGGCGGCTTGTAAGCGGGCGACCGTTCTGCGCCGCCAGCCCGTCAGGTGTGCGACGATATCTTTGATCGACCAGTCACCGGTCATGCCAGGTTGATCCATGCGTGCGGGACCAATCCGGTCGATCAAGGCGGCCCACTGCTGATTCTCTGCCTGCAATCCCTTCAAAAGTTTAGCTTTCTGCATGGTTCACTCCTTCAATAACCGCTATTCTACCATTGCACCTTATCTTGCCAACCACTCAAATATTTGGGTATAAGAGCCGTCTTTGTTCTGTCTGAGTTCGTTTTTCAGTCGGTAGATTGCCAGCGCCGGCATCGCAGGCGCTCTGATTCAAAGATAATCCTGTCCATCGCAAGAACCTGCGTCTAACCGGCCATTCTCTTAAGAGATTTTTACTAAGCCTTGGCTACCCAGCGTGTGGATTTGCGCATCTGTTGGCCCAGGAACATGCGCAATTGTGCCCCATGTTCCTGTACATGCCGCAGGCTATACAATTGAAGCTCGGCAAAGGGTAACTCGCCCCAGGAGAACCGACACAACCGGTAAGCTTGTTCGGTTGACATACCACCAATGATCTCCTGGCATTTGCAGCGGCAATCTTCCAGGTAGCCAAGCAGTTCTGCGCGTGTATAGGTGCGTGGCAGGATTTCATCAGACTCCATCTCAACCAGGTCAAATGGCGCAGGCGGCACAAACCCCTCTTCCGCCCCGGTTAAGTAGAGATCCAGCCAGAATATCGTATGGTAGCCCAGATACCAGAAGGCTGAGAAACCAGCTGCCACCCACTGGTCTGGCTGGTCTTCCCACAAGCTCCTTTCCCACAGTTCATCTGGGCAGTCGCGCAGTGCGTCGCTTACCATATCGATGGCTGCGCCAAACTGGCGCCATAACATCGCATTATCAATGATAGCATTATCCATAATCGTCATCCCTTTTCCCTCCTCCTCTACCAACGCCGTTTCGCTCCTCTGACTGGACAGTTGCACTGTTACCTTTGTAATCTTGCGCTTAACGGTTGGTGTTCACACACATTTATAAACGAACTTCAAGTCGTAGCGTCACGGTATCGCCTTCCGTCAGATTTTCTGCTTTTTGGATACGGGCTTTGATGGGCACAATATAGCTGCCATCTTTGGGAAACATCGAAGTCGTCCACGCAGTTTCACCGATCTGGGCATTGACTGGGATCATGCCCCAGCCATAGGTCACGAGCTTTAGGATGGCTTTTAACTCGCGGCACTGCTGCTCTGGAACGGTAACAAAATACCACGGCGCGGGACCCCGCCAATACCAAATTTTACCGCTGAATTCAAAGTTCATAGCTGCCATAGATTGAAATAGCGAAGTGTTAATAGAGTTTATATTGCTTGAGAGGGGTTATGGGAGCGCACCTGTCTGCGCACCGGTGTTCGTCGCTTTGAGCGATATAAGCGGCCTGTTGGTCCTTTACGATGTTGTAGTCGCAGAGGCAAAAGTATTTCATGCGCTAGAATCCTTTCATCGTGTCGCCACTGGCTAGAACAATTGTGCTGTTTGTGCGATTATATACGCCCGATGCTTTGCTGTCAATAGGCTCTTTCTTGAGAGTCAGGGTAATTGCGGTCTCGTTCAATTATAAGAAGCCAGCGCTACTTGCGAGCTTTTGGCGAAACCCTTCACGACATTTACTCGAGGAATGGATAAAGTCGAATTTGGACATCGTATAAATTGATGGTGCGCCACTGCATCACCAACCTATTCCAATCAAAACGCCGGGGCTGTCTCAAAAGAAGTGACAGCCCCGGCATTTTAGTCAATTAGATGGTGAGAAACTTTTTAAACAGCTTCTTCGATTTATTTCCCCTGTTTTGTCTTCCACTCGCCATACTGCTTCTCCACCTCACCCTTGATCTTGTCCAAACCGGCAGCCTTTAACGCTTCAATATACTTGGGCAGTTCAACCTTCGGATCAACATACCCAGTCATCAGCGCGCGGTGCATACCGTCGGCGACGGCCGTGATGGCGGTCAGTTCGGCGGCCACAGGCTCGGTGCGGAAGCGGAAGCCTAAGGAAGGATGATCGACCGCGTCATTGGAATACTCAATCAACTTGCGATTCTTGTCCGGATCTTCCTTGTTAGAGACAGCCTGCAACATGGTGTTGCCAAGCGTCCACGCGCCGCCATGGGCGCCATACCAGGCGCTATTGAGGATGTTCACGCGACCGTCTGGGTCGAATTTCCAGTGAGTGCCTTCAACGCCAAAGAGCATGATGTTGAGTAGCTTGGAGTCACTGTGCATGAGGTTGATGAACTTCATCGCTTCAACAGGGTGCTCCGATACAACAGGAATGGCGAGCATGGAGCCGCCGGAGTGCGTGGTAATATTGACCTTAGACTGGGAATAGATCTCTTTCAGCACGAGGTCAGGATTGCCGGAAGCGTTGACCAATTCCTGCGCTTTGATGTTGCTGCCCTTCAGCGGCTGAGATTCAATGAAGAACTTGCCTGCATTCCGAAGATCACCGGTGTTAAAGGTCGTCAAGCCAGCATCTGGGTGAATCCAACCCTTGGTATACCATTCGCGCATGATCGCGGTGTGCTCGGTCGCCCAGTCAGTTTCCATGATACTGGTAATCCGCTCATCGAACTTGCCAGATGCGTCGGGATCATATTTCATGCTGATCAAATTACTGCTAATGCCGGCCGCGAAGCCCGGCACCCAGGGCTGGAAGCCACCACTGCCATCGGTGAGGTACGGATACTCATCGGGACGAGCGGCTTTGGCTTTTTCGAGCCAGGGCTCCAAGTCGCGCAGGCTTTTGATCTTGGCGGCTTCTGCTTCGGTAAAACCGATCTCTTCCGCTAATGTGACATTGTAGATAAAGCCTTCGGGAACGGTCAGTTCTTTGTTGGTGGGTACGGCGTAGTTGATGCCATCGATCTGCGTACCGGTAATAAAGGCTGGGTTCAAGCCTTTCAGGATATCTGGGCCATACTTTTCGAGCAAGTTGCCGTACTTACCGTTGTTGTCGTTCAAGGGGATGAGCAGATCTTGGCTGACGAGTTGCATGTAGTTTTGCCAATCCGCCGTGAAGAAAATATCCATCTTCTCGCCGGCCTGCAGACCGGTGATGGCCTTGGTGGCCCAATCGCCCCAGCCAACGATGTGGAAAACGACCTTGGCGCCGATCAGTGGCTCAACATACTCGTTGACCGCGGCCTCTACCGCTGGGCGTTGATCGGTATCTCCATTGCCAATCCAGTAGTAGTCAAGGGTCACAACTTCGCCAGACGGCGCGGCTGCGGCTCCTCCACTGCTGGCTTGCGGTTGCGCTGGCAGCGCAGCCGGGGCACAACCGACTGCCACTATCAGGGTACTTATTAGTAACAACGACGACATGAACTTTTTTAACATTGACTAGACTCCTTTGATAGACTTTTATGGGATAGCTAGATATATCTTAACCCTTGATTGCCCCAATCGTTAACCCTTTGACGAAAAAACGTTGGAAGAAAGGATAAGCCAAAATAATCGGCCCCACGGTAACCACCGCCATCGCCATGCGGAAGGTCTGCGAGGGAAGTTCTGACACGTTGACCAAGCCCTGCATCTTGTCGGCGTTTTCCAACAAAAAGCGGATATTGTTCAACGTTGTGTAAATGGTGAACTGTAGACTGTAATATTGCGCATCGTCCACGAGCAGTAGGCAATTGAAAAAGTTGTTCCAAATCCCAATCGCGCTGAACAAGGCAACGGTCGCCAAACCAGGGATTGAGAGTGGTAGGACGATCTGGAGATAGGTGCGCCATTCGTTGGCGCCATCCATCCGGGCCGCTTCGATGATCTCATTCGGCACATTGGCTTTGTAGAAGGTGCGCATGACAATCACCCAAAATGGGCTGAAAGCGGAAGGCAGGAAGAGCGCCCAGATCGTGTTTTGCAGGAGCAAAATCTGCCGTGTCACCATGTAATAGGAAACAAGCCCGCCGCTAAAGAGCATGGTGAAGAAAGCAAAGAAGGTAAAGAACGAGCCAAACTTAAAATTGTCTCTTGAAAGCGGGTAGGCATATAGACCAACCATGATCACCGACAGGATTGTACCGAGACCCGTAGAGATGATCGTGTTTTTATAAGCCGTCATGACGATCGACCCCTGGCTGAACAGGAAACGATATGCCAGCCCTGAAAATTCTTCTGGCCATAAGCGATACCCGTTGGCCGTCAGTGAGGCCTCGGATGTGATCGAAGAGATGAAGATCACGTAGATGGGGATCAGGGTCAAAATGCAGAAGAAAGCTAACAGCAGATTCAGGGCTATATTGGTCCTTGGCGAAACGGCAAGGACATCGCGATGTTTTCTCCTTGAGAAAAAATTAACCACCTGCCGCGGCGCAGGCTTCACCGTTATATCCGTCATCACATTTCCTTTGTTGCTCATCTATATCTTAAGTTGGGAGGGGGCGCTGAATGATTGCCGCCATACTTTAGAAGAGTGCCAATTCGGGTCTCGTTTTACGCACAATGTAGTTGGTGATCAGGATCAGAATAAAGCCAAAGACCGATTGCACGAACGCCGCGGCCGCTGGATAGCCAAGCGGTGTGGCACTTCTCAACATGCTATAGACAAAGACATCCAGGGTATACGTTGCATCCTTAACGAGCGCAGCCCCATTCGGCAGGGTATAGAACATGTCAAAATCTGAACCGAGGATCCGACCTACCGCCAGGATTTGCAGCAGTACGATCACCGGGATCAGATGCGGCAAGGTGATTTGCGTGAACTGCCGCCATTTGCCGGCGCCATCTACGGCCGCTGCTTCATACAACTCACGTGGAATGCCGGTAATGGTGGCAAGGTAGATGATTGAACCATTGCCGGTATATTTCCATATATTGGCGATCACAAAGATAAACGGCCAGTAACTGGCTTCTTTATAGACTTCGATCGGGCCGCCCCCCACCGCGGTGAAGAGGCTGTTGATAATTCCTCCAGAGCTGCCCAATGCATAGACCACATAGGCAACCACAATCCACGAGATAAAATAGGGGAGGAAGAGAATCGAGTGATAGAGTTTTGCAAAAAAACGATTCGTTAACTCGAAGATGATAACCGCTAAAGCCACAGAAAGTACCAAACCGGCCACCATGAAGAGCAGATTATACGAAATCGTGTTGCGGATATACAACAATGTGTTTTCAATATTTGTAGGCAGGGTCAGGTAGCGAAAGTTCTCTAGCCCAACCCAGGGGCTATGGATCAGACTGTAGATAAATTTATTTTGAATCCAATCGTTTTGGGGCGGTCTGGCGAGCTTATAGTCTTTGAACGCCATGATGATACCAGGCATAGGCAGATAGGCAAACAAAAATAGCCAGATGGCACCGGGCAAAACCATGGCCAAATAGGACAAGTTGGTATAAACCTTGTCGGCGCCCCAACGTTGCTTTTTAGGTGGAGGCGGCTTTACAGGGGAGGCAACTTCGCGTGTCATGGCAATACTTCTCCATTAGCTTGATCGGTTGACTTCTTATCCTTACATCAAGGAATTCACTCTACAGCACTGCTCACAGCCAGGGGCGCTGGCATACCTTATTGGTCCACTGGCAATCTACTACGTATAGATGGCAATGCGTTTGTAATGAGTAAACTGAGCTTGTCGAAGGCGACGCTAGCTTCGACTATGTAGGCTGTGAATGCACAAGAATGAATGGTACGCTGTATTGGGAGTGAGGTTAATAAATCTATCTTCGCACAGAATCAACCGTTTGTCAATTGGAGCTTAAGCTTACCCAACCTTCTGCTACGTAAATACCTCGCAACGGCCGTCTAGTCACAGCTTTGTACTACAGTTCGCTTGGCGGCCCAACGCCTAGTTGGCTGGCAATTTTGGTGCAAAATTGTCGAGTACGAGCTAGCTGGGCGGCGCCAAATAGGCGTTGGTGAGTGAATGCTTGGCGCTGAGCAGTTCCTTGGGTGTCCCTTCAAACATCACTTTGCCGCCTTTATTGCCACCTTCGGGACCCATATCGATGATCCAGTCGGCATTTTTGATGATATCCAGATTGTGTTCGATGACGATGACCGTATTACCGGAATCGACCAGGCGATTGATGATGGCGAGAAAGTTACTAATATCGGACATGTGCAAGCCTGTGGTTGGCTCATCCATGACATAAATAGTGCCCTTTTTTTGCAATTCGCTGGCCAGTTTAATCCGTTGGCATTCGCCGCCAGAGAGTGTGCTGAGCGGCTGCCCCAGTGTCAGATAATCCAGCCCGACATCACTCAAGGCTTGCAGTTTGCGAACAATTTCCTTGATACTAAAGAAGTCGAGCGCTTGCCGAACGGACATGCCCAGTACATCGCTGATCGATTTACCATTGAGTTTGTAGGCTAGCACCTCTTCCTTGAAGCGCTTCCCACCGCAGGTTTCACACGGTGTTTTGACTTCATCCAGGAAAGCCACATCGGTATAGATCACGCCCAACCCCTGGCAGGTTTCGCAAGCGCCTTTGGTGTTGAAACTAAACAGTGCCGCATTGACTTTATTGGTTGTCGCAAAGGCTTTACGAACATCGTCCATGATGCCCGTGTAGGTGGCAGGGTTAGATCGGCTGGATGTGCCTACTGAGGCTTGATCAATCATAATTGATTCCGCGTGTTGGTGGAGAAAAGTTTGGTTAATGAGCGAACTTTTGCCCGAACCCGCGACACCCGTCACAACGGTCAAGACACCCATTGGAATATCGACGCTGACATTCTGGAGATTATGTAATGTGGCATTGACGATACTGAGCTTGCCTTTTGCCTGACGAAAATGCTCCTTGATCGGCATCGACTCCTTCATATAGCGACCTGTCAGCGTTTCCGCGTGGAGCAGATTGGCAAAATTACCTTCATAGACAATATTACCGCCACGGTTGCCTGCGTGCGGACCAACATCGACAACATGATCCGCTATTTTGATCACATCCCGGTCATGTTCGACCACTATCACTGTATTACCCTTGTCGCGCAGCTTTTGCAGGAGTTCATTTAGACGGTGAACATCACGCGGGTGCAACCCGATACTGGGTTCATCAAAGATGTACAAGACATCCACAAGGCTGCTGGCAAGATGCTTGACCATCTTGATGCGCTGCGATTCACCGCCGGATAAAGTATCAGTCTCACGGTTGAGACTTAGATATTCAAGGCCAATATCAATCATGGCGGCTAGGCGCTCAACTAGAGAATTGACCATAGGCTCGGCTACCGGGTCGTTGATGGCCCGAATGACTTCGATCAAATCGCCAACTTCCATCGCCGCGAGTTCCGCGATGTTGCGACCATTAACTTTGCAACTCAGCGCCATCGGGTTAAGCCGCGTGCCTTTGCACTGTGTGCACGGGCCGAAGGTCATGTACTGTGCTACCGATTTCTGGGTGCGATCCGAGTAGGTTTTGACATCGCCGGTGATGTACTTCCGGCTGAACTTGTCGACGATGCCCTCAAAGGTGATATTGATGGACTTGGCGCCAAACTGGGTTTTGACCTTTTGCGGCTGGCTGTGTAAGAGGAGGTTCATCTCCTCATCGGTGTAGTCAGCCAGTCTTTTGTCCATATCGAAGAACCCAGACTGCGAGAAAATATCCCAGATCCAGCTACCGACGGCATACTCTGGGTAGAGAATCGCGCCTTCATTGAGGGATTTGGATGTATCCAAAAAGACCGACAGATCCACATCGATCTTGCGACCGAGGCCGTTGCAGTTGGGACACATACCCTTCAGATCATTGAACGAAAAAACATTGCGATTGCCCACACTGGGCTGACCTATGCGCGAATAGAGCAGGCGAAGTAAGCTGTAAATATCGGTAATCGTCCCGACGGTCGAATGCGACCCGCCGCCCAGATGTTTCTGGTCAACGACAATCGCCATACTTAGGTTTTCGAGCGCATCAACGTCCGGCTGAGCATAACGCGGCAGGAAGTTGCGCACGAAGGTGCTGAAGGTTTCGTTTAGCTGTCGGCGGGCTTCGGAGGCAATTGTATCGAATACGATGGATGATTTGCCAGAGCCAGATACGCCGGTAAAGATGGTAATTTGACGTTTGGGAATACGTAGAGAGACATTCTTTAAATTGTTCTCTCTCGCACCGCGAATTTCGATATATTCCTGTGGCATGAATTTTCCTCTAAGCTAGCGGTGAACGGTGGCCATTCACGGAACATGGATATTATATATTGGCAGAGGTGGCACAGGAATCAGCCGTTTCGGGGTTCTTCGCTGTTGATACGATTCTACATCTGAAACTCGTTCAGCACATAATGGCGCGCATGCTCATCTCGTGGGAACACCTCGTCCCAACCGATGATCCCGCCTAGGGGGCTGGTGGCCATATCAGTTCTCAGCTTACTGCTTTCTTCACAAGCGCGCTGATTTTTGCCTCTTCGGCGGCGGTCAACTCCTTCAGCGCGAAGGCGACCGGCCACAGGGC
>JAPLGZ010000289.1 GCA_026389895.1 Chloroflexota bacterium
ACCGATGTTTATCTTTATCAGCGCGGCTGTTAATAACGATGCTTTGCTCATTCCCCTCTGCACCCTTGCGCTTTTACAGATGGTGCGGCTGCTCAAAGCCCCGTCGCCGCGTTTGCGCGACTTTCTCGCACTCGGTTTGACAATCGGCGGCGCGGTGTTGACCAAAGAAAGCGCATTGGCGTTACTGCCGTTCGCTGGCGGTGTCTCACTCTTAAGGGCTTGGCCGACTATGCGCTTAGAAAATCATCCCGCTTCCTTCCGCAAAGCGAGCGGCCAGATGCTCGGGACCTTGCTAAAATATGGGCTCGCTTGGACTGTGCCGGTCGTGCTCGTGGCTGGCTGGTGGTATGCCCGCAATATTTGGTTGTATGGCGATCTGTTAGGGCTAGATGGCTTTCTTATCTTGGTGGGACGCCGGCTGTATCCGCCCAACTTCTGGCAAGAGTTGCCCTCTTTGTTGCGCAGTTACTGGGGGATTTTTGGCTGGTTTAACGTCCCGATGGCCAACTGGATTTATGTCGTATTGAATGGCCTGATGATCCTGGCTGGTCTCGGTTTGGCGCGGCAATTGTTTACCTGGCTCTGGCGGGCCAACTGGTCAGTGGCCGAGTGGCCCATGGAGCGGACAACCTTGGCGCTGGTTGGGATCTGGCCACTGGTCGTGCTTGTCGCGTTGATCCGTTGGACATCCTTAACCCCCGCGTCGCAAGGACGTTTGCTCTTTCCTGCTATCGCCATTTTATCAGCGAGTTTTCTGCTCGGTCTGAGCGCTTGGTGGCCGGCTCAAGTCCGTTGGCCGACAAAACCGCAGTTGGCTGGGACAGTGGCGGTTTTTCTGGCAGGTATCAGTCTCGTGGCCCCTAGCCTGTGGATTCTGCCTGCGTATCAATTCCCCGCGCCTCTATCGGCCACCCAAATTGCCGCGATCCAACATCCCCTGGCAGTAAATTTTGGTGATAACTTGCAACTATTGGGCTATGACTTAGACCAGACGCCGCGCCACCCCGGTGATCTGCTTGAGGTTGTGCTGTATTGGGCTGCCCAAAAACCGACGGCGACCCCCCATGCGATTTATCTGCACGTGCTTGGAGAAGGCGAGCGGATCGTGGCGCAACGCAATGCTTTCCCCGGTCGCGGCTTGTTTGCCACCACCGAACTGACTGCTGGCATGACTTGGCTAGAACGATACCAGATTCCTTTGTCGAGTCTGGCCTACGCCCCTGACCAACTTAGCCTGGCTGTGGGTGTTTATGCAACAACAAGCGGTCAACGGTTGCCTGGGTTGGCTCATTTTGGCGAAATTATGTTGCAACCCCAGTCCGCTATGCCACTCGCCATACGCTTTGGCGAGGCTATTCGCTTGATCGGCTATCAGCTGAATAAGTTAGCGGTTTCGCCAGGCCGCACTGTGACCTTAACGTTAGACTGGCAAAGCACTGCACCTTTGCCAGCCGATTATACGGTCTCGGTGCAACTGATCAACGCTCAAGGCCAGAAGGCAGCTCAAGTGGATAGCGCACCCGCCATCCCGACGACAAAGTGGAACAGAGGACAACAGATCGAGGAGAAATATACCTTGCCCATCGATGGCAATGCGCCGTCCGGGCTTTATGAGCTTCGGCTGGTCGTCTATAGTAAAAATAGATCGGGTAAAAATAGCAACGATGAGCTTGAACTACTGCCCATCGTTTGGGACGTCAATCGTCCGCCCGAAGACAACGTTGTGTTGACGCAAATACGGATTAAATGACAATCAGCGTGCATTGCACGCTGTACCGTAACTTAGTTATCGTATTCAGCCCCAACGGCGCGCGCTGTACTCGGTGTTTACTCACCGCAATGTATCCATGAGCTGCTGCAACTCCACCGGCAAGGGTGAGACAAATTCCACTTCTTCACCGCTGCTGGGTAATTTGAAACGCAGGCGATGGGCGTGCAAAAACTGGCGCTCCACTGGCAACCGGGGTTTGTGATACCCATAAAGTGTATCCCCGACAATGGGGTGTTTACGCCAGGCAAAATGCACCCGAATTTGATGGGTGCGCCCTGTGTGGAGGATGACACTCACCAGTGTAAAATTAGCGTTGGCATTGCTGTCGCGGATGGGCGCGCTGTAATAGCCAAGCACCTTATATTCAGTGACGGCGGTGCGGCCTTTTTCTGGCGGCAAAATCGCTTGGCGAAGGCGATCGGTGGGATGGCGACCCAGTGGGGCGACAATGCGCGCTTGGGCTGGTTCCACTCGACCTTCTACCAAGGCCAAATATTCCTTGAAAACGGTGCGATCTTTAAACTGAGCCTGTAAAGCCCAATGCGCGCGATCATTTTTGGCGACAATGATCAGCCCAGATGTTTCTTTATCCAAACGATGAACAATGCCAGGTCGCCGCTCACCCCCTACGCCTTCGATCTCGGGACAGTGATACAGGACAGCATTGACCAACGTGCCACCTTCGTGACCCGGCGCCGGATGCACCACTAAGCCGGCTGGCTTGTCGATCACCAGTAAGTCTGCATCTTCATACAAAATTGCCAACGGAATCGCTTCGGCCTGGAGATGGCTTGGGTCATTTTGCGCTGGCAACTGTAATGTCAGCACCTGATCGGCTTCCACTTTATGGCTGGCCTTGAGCGCTGCGCCATTGACCAAAATGAGGCCCTCTTTGATCCATCGTTGGATTTCGCTCCGGCTGTGGTCAGGCAATGCAATGGCCAGCCAACGATCCAAGCGTTGGCCGGTATCTTCTGGCGGTACAGTTAAGCTGATAATGTTGTCGGGCGCAATTTCAATAGACATAAGGGTTGGCTATGTTGGTGGGTTACAAGGTGCTTCAGCGGGCTTCAATTTGTATGCGCGTCGTGATTGAGAACAGGCCATCGCTACGCGCTCGATCCTCAAGCGTTCACATTTTCTGCAACCGGCGGCTCAGACTTGGTCTCTCGCTGTTTGCGCAGATCGTCCCACATAATGTAGACACCCAAGGCAAGCACACCAAGGACAATACTGCTATCGGCAATGTTGTAATTGGGCCAATAGAAACGTCCTGGAATGCCCATCTTGACAAAGTCGGTGACAAACCCTTGGTTGATCCGGTCGAGCAGATTGCCAACCGCACCACCCAACTGCAAGCCCAGTAAAACGCGTACAAACCACTGGTCAAGCGGCAAATAGCGGGCATAGAGCAGAATGGCAACCACCACAATCACGGCAATCCCGACAAATAGATAGCCCTGGTTCTGTAAAATACCAAAAGCCGCGCCATAGTTGTTGACATGCTCAAAAACAAAATATTCGCCCAAACTAGGAATGGGAATTTTATAGCTGTTTAGTGGAATCGTTTGGCGCACCCAATCTTTGCTCAGTTTGTCGAGCAAAATGATCATGCCGGCTACAAGCAAGATAACCCAGGCTTTGTTAAGCCCACGCATTAATTTATTCATGAAATTCCCTTTGTTTTACTCACCGGTAACGCTGATGGTTTGCTGAATGCAGCATGCACTTGCGCCTGTCTGACCTTAATTATGCTGTACAACCATCTATACTCGTCTATATTCTAGACAGAATAGATCGTTCGTACTATGATATTTATACGAAGGCGTCAGGTGATCTCCTTCTGATTATCCCGCATTATAATCTACCTTGTAACGCGTAATCTATATTGTAACGCACGAATACAAAATAAAATAAATGGTGAATCTTTTGTGCTATGCTATACTGTAAAACAATCAACTGTGCACAAGTGTGCCATAGGATCAACTGTACTGGTTTGTACGCCAAAGGTTAGGAGAATTGTATGCCGCGAGAGATCACCGTTGCGTTGGTGCAGATGGCGCCTGCGTTAGCCAACCCGGAAGCGAATTTGCGCAAAATGGGCGACTTTGTTGAAAAAATTTGTAGCGAACAGAAGACCGATCTGATTGTCTTTCCTGAATTAAGCTATACCGGGACAGAATTGGGCTTACGCGCCACCGACCTGGCCGAACGGGTGCCGGGCCATGCCAGTAATTATCTAGCCAAGCGTGCCAACGATTTTAATACGCATATTGTGTTTGGTTTGGTGATCAAAGAGAAAGTTGAAAGTATTCTCTACAATGGCGTTGTTTGTCTCGGCCCCGAAGGCGACGTAGCGGGTGATTATCGCAAAGTGCATCTGCTGGGTGAAGAACGGCAAGTCTATCGCAACGGCTTTCGATTTGTAACGGTGGAAGCCGAGTGGGGTCGCTTTGGTTTGATGGTTGGCAGCGATTTAGCTTTCCCTGAAGTGGCGCGCAGCTTGACACTTGAAGGCGCTGAGCTTGTCGTCGAAAGCGCCAATTGGGAGCAGCAATTTTCTGATTCGTGGCGCGCTCATCTGATCAGCCGAGCCTGTGAAAATTCGATCTTCGTGGCGGCAGCCAATCGGATTGGCGAAGAGCCGACGATGCGTTTTTCGGGTGATAGTATGTTGGTTGGCCCTTCAGCGGAGGTTTATACAGTGTTGGATGAGCCGATCGAAGGGTATGCGATTGCTACGATTGACCTGGATCAGGTGCGCAAAGTGCGTGAGGATCGCCAGTTGATTCAATATCGCGAGCCGATCGCTTATCGCTCCATTGTAAAAAAATATTAGGCCTGAAAAAATATAAGGCGCGGTTGACGCTTTATATTTGGGGCAGGGCGCCCTGCCTGCCCGGCTCATTGAACGAAGCAGATCCTTGTTACGATACTTTTCCATATCAAACCATAGGAAGCAATAAACTGCGGATGAATTCTCCGGAAATTATTACCAATGGCGCTTGGGAAACGGTTCCTTATATGACCGATTACCGCGCCGAATGGTTTAGTGAAATGTTGGTGGAGCGGGCCACATGGGCTCCTATGGCGCCATTGCAGCGGATCGGCGAACACGTGATCGCCGGTCCGGGCTATGTTTGGTTTCGTTTCTGGCTGCTAGAGAACGAAATCATGGTGGAAAAATATTTTGATGAGGCCGGGCAGGTGGTAGGCTTCTATGCCTCGATTGGCATGCCGATCCAGCGCCGGGTTTCGACATTACGCTTGCGCACCCTCATTTTAGCGCTATGGCTAAAACCAGATGAAAGAGTCACTGTCTTACACGAAGATGAATTCGATCAGGCTGTGACTGCCGGCACGATCACACCCGTAGAGTCAGAACAGGCCGAATTTCGCATTCGTGAACTAACGTTGGCAATTGCCCAAAAGCGTTTCCCCCCCGCGATGGTGCGTAATTTTACGATTAAGATATAGGGTTGATCCTGGAAACATAGAGGAATGCCTAGCAAATTTGTAAGGAGTATTAATTGTTATGGCAAAAGCAGCAGAGAATAGTGTATTCAATACAGGGGCAAAAGCACAAGAAATCGTTATTGGTGTACATCCCATGAATATGGGAGCACGAATACAGATTCTCGATGCTCAGCTTCCTGAGACTAAAGAACCACGTTTAGAAGGTCGTTTTATCGTGCTTGAGGCTGGTTCGGGAAAATATAAAGAGGCTTTCGAACAGTTTATAAATAAAGAGATAGATGCAGAACAGTTTATTCAACAGAGCAGAGATTATTATCACAATAAAGGATTAGGTGAAAAATTTACTAAGATAACTCATCCCATAAACAAAGGTGGTCTTCAGCGTGCTGAATTGGAAGATTAGAATAAGATAAGTAGCCAAGCTACGCAGAAACCATAAAATTAGAAGTGCTGACTACAGAAATAATACTCGAAAACAAATTTTGTCGCGAGTGTTGTATTTTGAATATAAAGCATGGCGGAAATATTATGATCGCAATCATTGATTATGGCGTCGGCAACTTGCGCAGTGTCTATAAGGCGTTTGAAGCCGTGGCCGGGCCGCTGAAAATCCCGGTCGATATTGTGGATGCGCCCACCGATTTAACCAGATGGCGGGCGGTTGTATTGCCAGGGCAGGGCGCCTTTGGCGACAGTGTGAACAACTTGCGTTCGCAGGGCTTTGAGCAGCCACTGCGCGATGCTGTGCAGGCTGGCTTACCTTTGCTCGGGATTTGTGTCGGCATGCAATTGCTCTTTGATGAAAGTGAAGAGATGGGCCAACACGAAGGCTTGCACTTCATCCCAGGACGCGTGCGACGTTTCCCAGAACGCATGCCGGATCCGACGCATGCCCAACACACTTTACGCGTGCCTCAGATCGGTTGGAATCAGTTACATCCGCAGCAGCACGATCCTCTGTTGCAAGGGGTGCCAGATGGCACTTATGCCTACTTTGCGCATAGCTATTATTGTGACGCCACAGACCCATCAGCCGTGTTGGCGACCACAGATTATGGCATCGATTACCCCAGTATTGTCCGGTACCACAACGCTTGGGGCATTCAGCCTCATCCTGAGAAAAGTCATACTGTCGGGCTGCGCATCCTTGGTAACTTTATGCAGATGGTGATGAATCAGCCGATCCTGGATTTACCGCTGGTCATGGGACCACCGTTGACGATTCGTTATTAAAATGACCCAGCTTTATCTAATTACGCACGCCCATACCCGGCAAGATCCGGGCGCGGATGTGGTGACATGGCAGCTATCCGAAGTTGGGCGAACACAAGCACTCGCGCTGGCCAACCAACCTTTCTGGACCCAGATCGATCGGGTTGTGCTTAGTAGCGAACCCAAGACTCGCTTAACCATAGCGCCATTGTTGGGGCAGCGTCATTTGCCGGTTGTAATCGATCACCGTTTTGATGAACTACAGCGGCCAGGTTGGGTCGCTGATTATACGGCGCAGGTGCGGCAGGCCTTTTTAGAACCCGAGATCCCCGCTGGCGAATGGGAGCCGGCCAGTAAGGCTTTGGCGCGCTTTTTGGCTGGCGTGGCGCATTTGTGTCAACAATTCTCTGAGGAAACAGTCGCCCTGGTTGGGCATGGTCTAACCTTTAGCCTCTACCGGGCCTATTTGTTGGGCAAGCCGACGGTCGATCTGGCTGAGTGGCAACAATTGAGCTTTGCGGCCCAGGCCATTATCGATCCGGTGGCAAAAACGATCTTGCAAGATTTTCAGCCGCTTGCTGGTCATCGCCCGCGCGGCTGAGGCCAGCGATGCTCTGTAATTTCGTTTGCTGGGGTGTTGACTGGCATTTTTGATCTTGGCGTGCAACACGGATGGGATGTTACGTTCGTACCTAGTACATTTGTGGTAGAGTTGATATATTAGACGTCGAACGACGTACTAGCAACCGGCGTATCACTTATCCGAGATTTGGTTTGCTTATGATTATTTACCCTGCAATTGATCTTCGTCAAGGTCGCTGTGTACGTTTACGGCATGGCGACGTGAATGCCAAAACGAACTTTACTGATAATCCTGTGGAGATAGCGCAGCAGTGGGTGAGTCAAGGCGCAGAATGGTTGCATGTGGTTAACCTGGATGGCGCCTTAGGGGTTACGCAAGCACAAATCGATACACTCTATCGACCATCCAATATCTTGATCCAGCGCCCAGGCACCGAAAAGCCACAAAGCCCTGAAGATGATCTCTTGCGTCGCCTGCCCGTCAATTTATGTCGCTTGCGCGAGATCCGGCGGGCAATCGGCGTGCCCATTCAATTTAGCGGCGGTTTGCGCACCCTGGAAGATATTCGTCTGGCGCTTGAATTAGGCGCCAATCGAGTTGTGATAGGAACAGCGGCCATTGAGAACCCTGACCTTGTCGAGGCTGCTTTAGAGCAATGGGGCGCTGAACGCATTGTAATTGGCATGAATGCCCGCAATGGGCTGATTGCGATCCAAGGCTGGCCGTCTAGCAGCGGCGTCAATGTTGTGGAATTAGGCCATCGCTTGCACGCCTTGGGCGTTAAACATATCGTCTATACCGATATGGAACGTGATGGCACACTAGCTGGGGTCAATGTAGAGGCTACATCCCGTTTGGGGGATATCACTGGTTTACAGGTGATAGCCAGTGGCGGTGTTGCCAATTTGCACGATATTGAGCAGTTAAAAGCCCATGAGCATTATAACATTGAGGGTGTCATTGTTGACCAGGCCATTTATCTGGGCAGATTAGCTTTGCCCGCGGCGGTCGCCGTGGGGCATCAACCCCTGACGCGTCGTAGCGCCGGTATTGTTCCCTATCGAAGGGGTGCCAATGGCTTGGAATTTCTGTTGCTCTTCAATCTATTCTTCGAGCAGTGGCAATTCCCACGGGGTGGTGTTAAAGACAATGAGAGTGACAAAGCCTGTGCCATACGTGAGTTTCACGAAGAGACTGGGTTGGCGGTGGAAAAGTTCCATGAGGAGTGCGAAGTTGTGCTCAAATATACCGCATCGATCCGTAATTATGAAATTGAACGCACGATCGTCTATTATTTAGCGCAAGTGGCCTCCAGCGAAATTCACTTGGGGCATGAGAACCACTGCGAAGCGCGCTGGCAAAGCGTTGAAGAGACCTGGGAGTTACTGACGGAAACCTCTCCTGAACAGTTGCCCGCGTTTGACGCCGCATTGGCCTATCTACATCAATCATAAGTACAGGGCGAGTGTGCTGCACTCGCTTACGGCAATCTACTGATCACGATTCACCAATTATTATTTATCGCATGCTTGCAAAACGTATCATTCCCTGTCTCGATGTAAAAGATGGCCGCGTGGTTAAAGGCGTCAATTTTGTTGATCTGATCGATGCTGGTGATCCGGTGGCCCAAGCGCAAATTTATGACCGCGAAGGCGCCGATGAACTCGTCTTTCTAGACATCACCGCCACCCATGAAGTGCGTGGGACGATGTTGGATGTCGTGCGCCGCGTGGCGGATACGGTCTTTATTCCGTTTACTGTGGGTGGTGGTATCCGCACGGTAGACGATATGCGCGCCCTCCTGTTGGCTGGCGCAGACAAGGTGAGCATCAATAGCGCGGCCGTGCGCAACCCACAATTGATCAGCGATGGCGCCCAACGTTTTGGTAGCCAGTGCATTGTGGTGGCCATTGACGCGCGCCGGCGTCAGGGTCAAGACCAGGTTGAACGCGGCTCGGGTTGGGATGTCTATGTCAGCGGTGGGCGCATCAATACAAATTTGGATGCCGTCGAATGGGCCAAAGAAGCTGAACGGCGCGGCGCTGGTGAAATTTTGCTCACCTCTATGGACGGCGATGGCACGAAAGAAGGTTACGATGTGGAACTGACCCACGCGATCAGCGCCGCCGTCAACATTCCGGTGATTGCGAGTGGTGGTGCTGGGCAGGCCGATCATTTTGTGGCCGCGCTCACCGAAGGCGGCGCGGCAGCGGCTTTGGCGGCCAGTCTCTTCCATTTCAAAGAATTGAGTATTATGCAGGTCAAGGATCATCTGATCGAGGCTGGTGTGGCCGTGCGCATGCCCTTGCCGAGCGCCGATTTAGCCCTTCCGTCCGAAGCAGGCAGTGCGTTATGATCCAGACAATTGATCGGCAAACCTTACTCGATACAGTAAAATTTGATCGCACCGGCCTGGTGCCGGCGATTGTCCAAGATGCCACAACCCACCAGGTGTTGATGATGGCCTGGATGAACGCCGAAAGCTTGCAGCGCACACTTGATCTGGGGGAAGCCATTTTTTGGAGCCGAAGCCGGCAAGAATTTTGGCACAAAGGTGCTACCAGCGGGCATACCCAGAAGATCATTCAACTAGCCGTCGACTGTGACGGCGATACCTTATTGCTGCTGGTTGATCCGGCTGGCCCCGCCTGTCATACGGGCGAAATCAGTTGTTTTTTTAGAAAATTAGCAGATGAAGCCTAACTGCGTTGACGAATCAATGACCTGTATAATATTTAGCCCAACTTACATAAGTCTGGACTAATTTTCCAAATTTTAATTATCCAATCTCTAACGACGAATCAATGACTTACTTATGAGCAATGTAATCCAATCCTTATTTGAGACAATCGAAAGCCGTAAACAAAACCCGCCACCCGGTTCTTATACGGCTAAACTTTTTACGACGGGTGAGAATGAAATTGTAAAAAAAATTGGTGAAGAAGCGATTGAAGTGATTGTCGCCGCCAAAGGAGAAGGGGATGATCGCGTCATTTATGAAATGGCCGATCTCTTTTATCATAGCCTTGTCCTGCTGGCGGCTAAAAATTTACAATGGTCGGATGTAGAAGCCGAACTGGCGCGCAGGAATAAGTAACGGTGGTAAGGCCAGTAGCACCGTGGCTGAATTGACCTTGGTTTACTGATCCTTACTGCTTTACGGCTCATCACCCTGTACCATAACTTCAAGCATGTTACGACCTGCCTCGGCCATCCGCCGGGGCTATTTTGTTGGTGGAAATTGTGCTAAATGGTACAATGAAAACACAAACGATGCTCGCCGATTTTTTTGATCAGGAGGACAAAGCTAATGACAGTAACTGCGCATGAGTTAAAGCGATCCCACGTTGTCACGAATGGGAGCAAGCCCAAACTGGCGGATCGCTTTGCGAAGGAAGCGTTGACCTTTGACGATGTCCTATTGGTCCCCGGTTATACCGAGAAATTGCCATCGGAAATTGATATCAGTGTCCATCTGCACGAACGGCTACACTTGCAGATTCCTGTGCTCAGCGCAGCCATGGATACCGTCACCGAAAGCGAATTGGCGATTGCGCTAGCCCGCCAGGGTGGCTTGGGGGTGATCCATCGTAACTTGTCGATTGAGGCCCAGGCCGAAGAAGTAGACAAGGTCAAACGCAGCGAAAGTGGCATGATTGTCGATCCGATCACGTTGCGACCAGACGCAACCCTGGCTTCGGCTGAGGCCGTGATGAATCGCTATCACATCAGCGGCGTACCGATCACCGATGTGAACGGCAAATTGATGGGTATTTTGACCAATCGCGATGTCCGCTTTTCGACAGATGCGAGCCGCCCGATCCAAGAATATATGACCACCGAGCATCTAATCACGGCCCGGATTGGCACTACGTTGGCCGAAGCCCAAGAGATTTTGCATCGCTATCGCATTGAAAAATTGCCACTCGTCGATGACAATGGCTATTTGAAAGGCTTGATCACCTATAAAGATATTTTGAAGCGCCAGGATTATCCCAATGCCGCCAAAGACGAACGCGGACGCCTGTTGGTGGCCGGCGCGATTGGTGTTGGCGAAGCAGGTTTGCAGCGGGCTGCGGCCCTGATCGCGGCTGGGGTGGATGCTGTTTCGATTGACACGGCGCATGGCCACAGCCGCAATGTGATCGAGACCATTCGCGCCGTACGCAAGGATTTTCCTTTGATTCCAATTCTCGCGGGCAATGTTGTAACGCCCGAAGGCGTGCGCGCTTTGGCCGAAGCGGGCGCAAGCGTTGTCAAAGTTGGTGTGGGCGCCGGTTCGATCTGCACCACCCGCATTGTCAGTGGCGCCGGTATGCCCCAATTGACGGCAATCGCTGAATGCGCCGAAATGGGTCACCAACTGGGCATCCCGATTATTGCCGACGGTGGCATCCGTTACAGTGGTGACATTACCAAAGCCCTGGCCGCTGGCGCAACCGCCGTCATGTTGGGCAGCCTATTGGCCGGCCTGCATGAGTCACCTGGTGAAGTTGTGATTCGCGAGGGCCGTTCGTTTAAGGAATATCGCGGCATGGGCAGTTTGGGCGCTATGAAAGGACGGGCCAGTGATCGTTACCAATCATCGCAACGTTCCACAGAAAGCGCCAGCCCAGATATTGGCGGCAAATTGGTCCCTGAAGGCATCGAAGGTCAGGTGCCCTATAAGGGGCTGCTCAAAGATTATATGTTTCAATTGATGGGCGGATTGCGCAGCGGCATGGGGTATGTCGGCGCGGCTGAATTGGTTGAATTGTGGGAAAAAGCGCGTTTTGTCCGCATGAGCGCGGCCAGCTATCAAGAGAGCCATCCCCACAGCATTACGATTACCAAAGAAGCGCCAAATTATCAGGTGTCGCCTGGGCGTTAAGAGACCTGTTTAAAAGCCTGCTGTGCGCTTTAGAGCGTACAACGGGTTTTAACCTGTTTCTCTATGCCAGGCCGTGAATTCATTCACGGCTTTTTACTCTTTTTGAGCAAGATTTTGACCAGATGCCTGGCTCAAACGAATTGCAAAACCAAAAGATCTGAGCGTCATTAAAAGTCGCAGACGGACGCAAAGGAGCGTGCACCGTGGCCGAAGCAACGAGACAACGATTTAGCGGGAAGGTCGCCTTAATCACCGGCGGCGGCACCGGTATTGGCGCTGCCATCGCCGAACAATTCGCCAGCGAAGGCGCCGCCGTGGCCCTTTGTGGACGACGCGCCGATGTGCTCCAGGCAAAGGCCCAGCAATTACAAGCCAAGGGTTACAAAGTATTGGCCTTGCCCGGTGATGTGGCCATTGATGCCGCCTCGCTTGTGCAGAATACCGTTGATCAGTTAGGGCGCTTGGATATTTTGGTCAACAATGCGGCTATCACTTCGGGCATGGGCATTGATGAGATCACGTTGCCGGCCTGGCGTCAGGTGCTGGCTGTCAATTTAGACGCAGCCTTTATCCTGGTGCGCCAGGCCTTGCCGCATTTGATTGCCGCGCGCGGCAACGTGTTACATATTAGCAGCATTAGTGCGATTGTCGGCGAATTTGATGATGTTGCCTACGCCGCCAGTAAGGCTGGCTTAGAGGGATTTAACCGGCGTGTTTCGCTAGAATTGGCGGTCCACGGCATCCGCTCCAACGTGATCCGGCCCGGCCTGATCCATACCGAAGTCTTCGCCGCCATGCCAAGCGATTTTTTTGAAGTACAATTGCCCTTCATTCCACTAGGCCAGGTTGGCCAGCCAGAGGACATTGCCTACGCTGCGGCCTTCCTCTGTTCGGACGAGGCGCGTTTTATCACAGGTGCTGTATTGACGGTGGATGGCGGCGAGTCAGCGAAATAGGTCATGGGCAAATCGTAATCAGCGAACTCGTAAATTACGAATTACTCATGACGAATTACCAATTACCAATACCAAGCTCTCCAGACTAATTTATCTAGAAGGATGATACTTTCATGTCCGTAACAGCAGTTGTAGGTGCGCAGTGGGGTGATGAGGGCAAAGGTCGCATCATTGATTATCTGGCGCAAGATGTCAAATGGGTCTTTCGCTTTCAGGGGGGTGACAATGCTGGCCATACCGTGATCAACCATTATGGCAAAAATGTGTTGCACCTGGTCCCTTCCGGTATTTTTTACCCTGGCGTGAATAATGTGATTGGCGCTGGCTGTGTAGTAAACCCACAATCATTGCTAGAAGAGATGAAAAAACTGACCGCGATTGGTGTGAATCTAGACAAGCTCTGGATCAGCAATCGGGCGCAGATCTTGATGCCCTACCATCGTTTGCTGGACGAATTAGAAGAGACCGATCGTGGCACGGACACGATTGGGACGACCAAACGGGGGGTTGGGCCGGCCTATGCGGACAAGGCGGGACGCTCCGGGCTGCGCATGGGCGATTTATTACATCCAGAATGGCTGGAAGGGCGGCTGGACAGCGCGTTGCGCAATGTCAACCGCAAAATTGAACTTCTCGGTGGCAAACCGGTGGACGGCAACGCACTGTACGCGCTCTGTATGGATTATCGCGATCAGCTCGCTCATCGGATTGTCGATACGGTGCCCATGGTGCGCCAGGCGCTTAAAGCCAGCGAAAATATTTTGCTAGAAGGCCAATTGGCGGTTATGCGTGACTTGGATTGGGGCATTTATCCCTATGTCACCAGCAGCAATCCTTCGGCGGCTTATGCCTCCGTGGGCGCCGGCTTGCCCGCCGGTGCGCTGAGTGAGGTTGTCGGTGTGGTCAAAGCCTACAGCTCTTGCGTCGGTGATGGCCCTTTCCCGGTAGAATTACATGACGCCGACGGCACAAAATTGCGTGAGATTGGCCAAGAATTTGGCGCAACCACGGGGCGCCCGCGTCGTTGCGGCTGGTTTGACGCTGTGGCTGTCAATTATGTCGCCTGGCTCAACGGTATGACGAGCTTGGCGATCACAAAGCTGGACATTCTGGACCAATTTGAAACCCTCAAGATTTGCACGGGTTATCGCATGCCCAATGGTGAGATTGTCACAGATACCATGCCTGACACCCCCTCGCTTTATGAGGCGCAGCCGGTCTACGAAGAATGGGCGGGCTGGAATAGCTCCACCGAGAATTGCCGACATTGGGATGAACTGCCCAAAGCGGCGCAAGCCTACATTAATCGCTTGCGTGAATTGGTTGGGGTCAAGGTGGGTTTTGTTTCTGTCGGCCCGAAGCGCGAGCAGATGTTTGTGGTTAAATAATTCTAATTGCTTCGACCATTAAAAATGATCGGCTGACAGTAGTAAGTCGCCTCAGCGACTGGGAAATTAGCGCCTGAGGCTTCGACGTGAGCTCAGCCGAACGGGCACTTCCTAGCTGTCTGCGGGAGCCCGTTCGGCGAGATTAATCCTGTTTTTTAGTGAGGTCGGCGCTTCCGTTGTAATAGAAGTGTCGACCTCATTTTGATCTAGGCGGATTGAAGTATCCCCAGCATCGCCGTGCCAAATTGTTCTAAGCGCGAAGGCCCCATGCCTTTAATTTGTCCCAATGCTTCTAATGTCGTGGGCTGTGCGCTGGCAATTGCTTGGAGCAAGGCATCCGCAGCAATCACATAGGGTGGCACCTTCTTGGCGCGTGCCAACTCATGTCGCCAATGGCGGAGTTTTTCATAGCGAGCTGTGACTGCGTCACTCGGCGGTTCACTGGCGTCCAACACGGAAGCGGTATCCCAATCTGGCATATCTGTCACGGCTTTTACACTGCG
>JAPLGZ010000276.1 GCA_026389895.1 Chloroflexota bacterium
TCATTCACGACGACGACAAACGAGGCGTGAAAGGCTTCGTTGGTGGCCAGGCTGGCCAGTTGCCAGACGAGGCTGGTATTCGCGGCTCGCGCCTCGCGGGCTCCCCCCGCGGTTGGCGGCGTAACCGACGTTGGGTCTAGGGTGGTCGCAGCAGCGAGGGTGACGCTAACGGTCACCTGATTGACCAATTCACCGGTATTGGTCAATCCAATCGAATAGGTGATACGGTCGCCGATATGGATAGTCGATGAGTCAGCCGGTTGGGCGGCAAATGCGAGGCGTAAACCTGGCGTGACGGTTGCCGTGGGTGTTGGCGTGGGCGTTGCGGTCGCCGTGGGTGTTGGTGTGCTGGTGGGCGTAGCATCATTATCGCTAATACTGACAGTTGCACTGGCGGGCGCACCAAGCACTGCAACCATCGGATTGCTCAGATAGACCAGAATCTTCTCCGTTGTCTCCGTCGCGGCATCGTCCAGGATGGGGATGGTGAAAGTGCTCGTCAGCGCGCCGGCCGGGATCGTGAGGGTGCCACTCGTCGCTGTATAATCACTGCCAGCCTGGGCGCTACCATCACTGGTGGTATAATTCACCTGAATGGAGCGATAAGGATTTGCCTGATCCAACTGGACGACGAGGGTCGCACTACCGTTGGCTTCACTGACAGTGAGATTGGCAGTCGCCAGTTGGATGCGTGGGACAATCACACTAATGGTCTGAAGCTGGGCGCTATGATTCTTCAGCCCTGTATTATTGCCCTGATGGCTGATTGACGCATGGAAAGTCAACAGGGTATCGGCGCCTAAAGTCGGGCTGATGATACCGGTCACGGTGATCATACCTGTCTGACCCGCCGCCAGATCAGCCACTTGCCAGCGATAGGGGGCCCCAACCACAGGCGTGATCGTGCCACCGCTGTTGATCACCTGCAAATTTGTCAACGTTGCAGGCAGGGTAGCCGTGATCGCCACTTGCTCGGCCAGATGAACCCCGGTGTTGCTATAGGTCAAGGTGTAGGTGAGCGGTTGGCCCGGGCGTGCAATGGTTGGCGGTCTTACCTGTTGGGTTATCGTTGTGTTCACCTGGAAATCACACCACTGAAGCAGTTGTTGCAGCACTGCCTTGCGGGCATTGACGGTTGGTAGCGCCTCAAAGCCAAAGCCCCAGTAGCTCGTACGATAGTTTCCACCATCTTTGTAGACCGCCGCGTTGCCGGCATCTCCCAAGAAGGCGACCCCAGCACCCACGGTCGGCGTAATGATGTCGCTATAATTGCCATCGACAAACGAAAGCGTATAGGGTCCCAAGTCACCAAAGATCGGTGGCTGGCCTGTCACCGTAGTTTGCCAGCTGTCCCCGGTGCTCAGATCATCTACAGCAGAAGCGACACCCAGATAGTTCTGCATAAAGGGGGTTAGCCCATTTGAATAATAATAATCTTGGGCGCTAATGAAGAAACACTTATCTTGATCCAGGAAATCACCCAAAATTGACTCTGTGGCGGGCAATGGATTCAGACCTACCGGGCCATCAAACCAAATAATCGTCGAATAGTCGGCAATATCGGCCAATTGCGTCGGTTCAACCGAGCCACCATCGCCCGTATCCCAGACATCATAGGGCACATTCAAGGCCGTCAGCGCCGTCTCATAATCGGCCACGACATTATCAATGCCACTCGTATTGGCGTCGTCATCCACAAGCAACACCTGGGGAAAGAGCCGTACGGTGAAATTGGCGATGGCCGAAGGTGTAGAGCCGCAGCCATTATTCGCACTAACTCGCCAATAGTACGTGCGGCCAGAGCGCAAATTAAAAGGAATTTGGAGGGTGGTCGTCTGGATGGTTGTCGTATAAACAAGTGTATTAAAGCCCCCATCTTCGGCGATTTCAAAGAGATAATCGGCGGTTTGGGTTGACGATTGCCATTCAAATGTCGGGCGCGCTGTAACATCAGTGGCGCCATTGGCCACCGCCGTCAAAACGGGCGCGCTGGCCATAGCCGAAGCCAGGTTCAGGGTAATCGGCGTTGTATAGACCTGGCTGCTGCCTGTGCCAATCACCTTCAAGGCGTAACTGCCCGGTGCGGCGGAACCGGTGTTGCCAATGGTCAGGGTGCTGTGGGCAGGCGCGCTGAGCGGGTTCGCGGAAAAGTTTGCATTTGCACCGCCAGGCAGACCATTGGTGGTTAACGTGGCAGCGCCAACGAACGAGACGCCAAGCGCAATATCAAAGTTGGCAGGGTTGGGTGTGCAGATGTTCAACAAAGTGGGCTGCACATCAACCATACATGAAGGCGGCAGATCAAAAGCTTCAGTTGAGTCAGTAACAGTGCTACTAGACCCAGCATTCGCACTGTAGCCCAAGCCACGTTTGGCAAAACCTGCCCAGATCCGGCATTGGTTTGCCCCATTATTATCAACGCGATCGGCGGCCAAAATGGCGTCGCGTGCATCGATAAAGGTTGGGTTGCAGCTCTGAAGCTTCATGCCATCAAGCACCAGTTGCAGCGCTAGATTGTTACCACTCGTGCCGTTATAGAGATCGGGATCAAAACCGTGATCGGCTACCAAATTCCAATAGACTTCCCACAAGGTTGTCGTCCAGACTTCCCCTACGTCATGGACTTCGCCTACCAAACCATCAAAAGGGTTGGCCACAGCGATGTCACCAAAGGTATAGGGGTTGGCGGTTGTGTCGGTTGTATAGGGATAGTGGCGAAAACCAAGGCCAGTGCTGCTATCACCATTTAACCAGGTGCCGACATAATGGGGGGTGGTGGCGGTGTCACCAGGGTGGGCCGTGAGCACTAACGCCAAAAAGTCGCTCCACCCTTCGCCCATGCCCCCTGATTCGTCCGCATCCAGACAGCTTGAATTGCTGGGTCCGCCGGTCAAGCGGGTGGAAATACCATGACCATATTCATGAATGATCACACCGTTATCGAACGATCCATCGCGCTGGCCGCTGCCTTTGAGGGTGACATTCACCGTTGCTGGTATGGCCAATTGTGCTTTGATCTGTGCACCGTTGACCTGACTGACCGACAGGGTAGGGACCGAAACGCCAGAGATTAACGGGTCTTCCCCCATGCCAGGCGCGGCGCCCGCCTGATTATTCGCAATGATAACGCCAATAGCGCCATTTATTTGGGCGTTTTTCACTTTTTTCTCGTAGGTACAGCCGCCGCGGTCAATCAGGGCAATTTTGCCAGCCAGTGCGCCTGCATTGACAAAGGGTGTTTGGCACCCATCCGTAATGGTGCCGCTATCGGCCGTGCTACCGTCGTCGATTAAGAGCAGATCGCCGGTTACATCAAACGTGGTCACCCCAAAGATTGCCGCGCCCGCGGTATAGGGGCCAGCAATGGCTGGTGGTGCGTTAACCGTCAACAAATTGTTCGCAGCACTGCCCAAGTACATCTGCATGCGCGGCTGCTGCCCATCGACTGGGGTTGAAAAGTTGGCATTGTTGGTGCCACCATAATCTTGGCCCTCGGCTTTTACTTCGTCATTGCCAAGCCCACCGCGCCCATAGCTATTTTTTTGGAAGTTGCCACTGGCCTCGTCAAAACCATACTGATAGACGATATCGTGGATTTTATTGGTGATATAGAAGAGATTGGTCAGCGAGGCATCGCGATAGGTGGAAGGCGCTTGATTAAAATCAGCCGTATAGGAAAAGACCAATCCAGCCCCTGCATCAACGGTTACATCGCCCGAACCAAAGCCATCTGGTGCGACCAGATCTTCATAGGCGAAGGCATTGTTACCCCGCGTCGTGGTATATTCCGGACCAGCAGCGCCATCCGTGTCGTGCCAGCCAAAGGGTGAGGCGGTCGCATCGGCCGGATCGGTGATCAAGGTGGCAGGGCCACCAAAAGGATTTTCCGAGGGCAAGGCATAGACAAAATAGGAGTTGGGCGCCGGCACCAGATTCGGACCAGTATAGGGCGCGGCGTGCGGCGCTTTAACCGGGCGTCGCGCCGTACTTGGGGTAAGGCCGGCGCCTTCACTGTCTTTGGTTAGATTCACCTGCGACAAGATCACACCGTTGCTGGCATCGGCGCGGATATCGAGCCAATCGGGGCTGTTCTTCAGGCGCAGCACCATATTCCAAGCCAAACGTACGTGGCGACCCGCCAAGGGCTGATAGATCAGCCGCATGGGAATGGGCGCGGCCGAAATGCCACCATCGCTGACCTCTACGATCTGATCCGGGCCACGGGCATTGCTCGTGGCCACCAACGCGGCGCTGATCGTTAGCCCCAGTTGTGGTGCCACGCGGGCCACCGCATCTACCGGGCTAAGTTCGGCGCTGGTCGTCTCTACCTGACTGCGCAGGTCACCGACGAAGTGGTTTCCAATATTGATGATCCGGTTATCACGCGTCAGATTGGCGTTGATATCGCCATTAAAAACTTCAATGCCATTCAGGCGTTGCCGCAAATAGAGATGAGTAACGCCATTATGGGCAGTGACATAGCGATCTTTCACGACGACATCGCTCAAATCATCTAGCGTCAAGCCGAAAGCAAAGTGATGGGCGCGTAAATAGCTCAACACAATTTCCTCAGGATCACCATTCACAGGCTCAGTTAGAAAACCGCTAGTCGATGGCGTTGCTTGCTGGGCCGGTGCGCTGGCAGGCAATCCAGGGTTATTCCCACCAGGCGCAACGGCAGCCGCGGGAAGGTAGCCTAGACAAATCAGGAGGATGGCAACCATGATCGAAAACTTGTGCAGTTTGAAATGATTAAAATGGGTCATGATTCTCTTTCGTTGCGAAAATTAAAACTTGGTAAGCAAGGGGGTGTCTTTCATGATGGCAGATTCATAGTTGCATTTCAATCCGCAGATCTACGTAGTTCTACAAAAGGATTATAAATTCCCCTGATTTCAGTAAAGTCTTCACTGTTAGTGGACAAAAGAAGCCTGGGGGAGGTTTGAGGTATACCTCAAACCTCCCCCAGGCTTCTTTTGTCCACTAACAGTGAAGACTTTACTGAAATCA